>JAMXLI010000234.1 GCA_024281115.1 Terriglobales bacterium
TGCTTGCTCATAGCGCACGCTCCTTCACCTTAGTATTGCGCCAGGTGATCGCAAGATCGCGGCCCGTAGCGCGAAAGAGGGTGGTCAGCGGCACGCCCATGTCATCAGCAATAGAGCGCCAGGAGCGGCCTGCGGCCCGCAATTCTTCGACGGCTGCCGCGTCGATTGCTGCCCGCGGCCGCCCCCACGCCTTTCCTTTAGCCCGGGCATTGCGGATGCCCGCGCGCACGCGCTCCTGAATCAGGGCGCGCTCAAATTCAGCCATTGCCCCGATGATCTGGAACATGAGCCGCCCGGAGGGTGTGGCAAGGTCCAGGTTGTCGCGCAGGCTGATAAAGGCCACGCCCCGCGCTTCCAGTTCAGCGAGGGAGTTGACGAGGTGCTTCAGCGAACGGCCGAAGCGGTCCAGCTTCCAGACCAGCACGGCATCGAAGCGGCGCCGCTGGGCGTCGATCATCAGCCGGTTAAGTTGCGGGCGGGATTCTTTCGAGCCGGAAACGCCCGCCTCGACGAACTCCTCAACAATCTGGAATCCACGGCGGCCGGCGTACTCCCGCAATTCGGCGAGCTGCATCTCCGGGCTTTGATTGTTGGAAGTAGAAACCCGAGCGTATATCGCGACTCGGGTCAGATGTTCCGATTGTTGAGATGCTACGGCAGCGGGTGCTACGGTGTGACAAGCCATTGCTCCTCCTTCTTAGGTGCAGTGGTTAGCTCCGGGTCAGCGTGCCCACGCTGGCTCGGAGCGCTGAGTTTTACAAACAAGCTGCGATTGGTAAATAGAACCGTTCGGCCATTGCTTTATCGGCAGGCGTCTTCCAGGGGCTGACGCATGACCTCCAGCACGTTGCGCGGGAACTCCGGCAGCTCGTCGAGGAAAAGCACGCCATTATGCGCCAGCGACACTTCGCCGGGACGCGGCACCGCGCCCCCGCCGATCAGGCCGGCGTCGGAAATGGTGTGGTGGGGAGCGCGGAACGGACGCACGCCCACCAGGCCGGCGCCGGGATCGAGCACACCAGCCACGCTATGGATCTTGGTGGTCTCCAGCGCCTCCTCAAAGGTGAGCGGGGGGAGAATACTGGGCATGCGCTTAGCCAACATGGTCTTGCCCGAGCCGGGTGGCCCGATCATCAGAATGTTGTGCCCGCCCGCGCAAGCCACTTCCAGGGCGCGCTTGGCCGTATGCTGCCCGCGCACGTCTTTGAAGTCCACGGCGAACTGCTGGGATGCGTGCAGGAGTGCGCCGGAGTTGACCGCGACCGGCAAGATGCCATTGCCGGAGTTCACCAACTGGACGACGTCCAGCAGCGAGCGCACGGGATAGACGCCAATGCTGTCCACCACCGCGGCCTCCCGGGCATTGATCTCGGGAACCACCAGGCGGGGGATCTTCTTGCCGCGCACCGCAATGGCGATAGGCAGCGCCCCACGCACCCCGCGAATTCCTCCGTCCAGCGAGAGTTCTCCCACGAACACGTAGTCCGACAGGTCCTTGCGTGCCAGCCCTCCATAGGCGCCAAGAATGCCCAGCGCCATCGGCAGGTCGAAGCCGGAGCCTTCCTTGCGGATATCGGCGGGAGCGAGGTTGATGGTGATGTGCGTGGGCGGAATGTCGTAGCCGCAGTTCTTCAGGGCGGCACGCACGCGCTCGCGGCTTTCGCGCACCGCGGCATCGGGCAGGCCCACGGTGACGAAGTGGTCTTCGGCGGTCTTAATGCCGGAAACATCTACTTCCACTTCAACGACGTTGGCGTCAACTCCGTAAACCGCCGCGCTGAGCGTCTTAAACAGCATGGCAGCGCCGGGGACAAGCGCGAATGAGCGCGCGGAAAGCAAGAACAATTCCGCGCGTTCCCCCAATCTCGACCAATATCAGCTTTTGCCACTGCGAGAAGTGATGAAAGTCACCCGCTGAGGTGAGGGGCCGGGGCGGATTCCCGGATCAGGCGCGGAAGGCGGGCGGGGTTACGCCCTTCAGGCGCATGTAAACGATGACCTGTCCGCGGTGGTGGGCCGTGTGCTCGAGCAGAAACTGCAGGACGCGCAACTTGGTGGCGGGCTTACCCAGCAGTTCCACCCGCTTCTCGAGCATGGCGTCACTGAGCCGCGCGATTCCCTTCTCTACCAGCACGAACGACGACTCCAGTGTGCGCAGCACGTCCAGCTTCGAGTTTACCGGCTCCATGCCGGCCTCGCTGAAGGGCTGGTCGGGCGCGGGCTTCTCCTCGATGTTCATGGTGTAGATCGCCGACAGGGCCTCGGCGATGTGCACCATCTGTTGGCCGAAGCTGCGCTCGTCGGGCACCGGCCGGAATCCGTAGTGTCCCTCGGGCATGGACTGCGCGCACTCCATGCTGTAGGTGTGGGATTTCTGAAACGCCTCGAGCAGCTCAGGCAGAAGGCTGCGTCCGGCTCGCTCTGCTTGGTAGGTGCGCGCAAATTGATTCGCGCCGGCGGCCCGCACACAGCTTCCGAAGGCCGCCAGCGCAGAAGCGTAGAGCCAGGTCCGGCGTGAAGAGTTATGCATACGCGGAACGTGCGGAGCCCCTAGCCCGGGGTTGTCCTGCCTGCAGTTTTCGAACAACGGAGCCCGCAAACGTGATTTACCGCTCCACCGCCATGGCAACCGCATTGCCGCCGCCCAGGCACAAGGCGGCGATGCCGCGGTGGACATTGCGGCGGGTCATCTCGTAGATCAAGGTCACCAGCACGCGGGCGCCGCTCGCTCCGATGGGGTGGCCGATGGCCACCGCCCCGCCGTTCACATTGACCTTGGCGGGATCGAGTCCCAGCTCCCGCATCACCGCCACGGCTTGCACCGAAAAGGCCTCATTCAGCTCATACAGGTCTATCTCTTCGTTTTTCCAGCCCGTTTTATTCCAGATCTGGCGGACTGCGTCCACCGGAGCCATCATCACCCACTTGGGATCCACACCGCTGGTGGCCTGCGCCACAATGCGCACCATGGGCGCGGCTCCCAACTCGCGGGCCCGCGCCGCGCTGGTCACCACCACGGCGGCGGCGCCATCATTCACCCCAGGCGCATTGCCCGCGGTAACCGTGCCATCCTTGCGGAAGGCAGGCTTCAAACTCCGCAGCACCTCCAGGGTGGTGTCCTCGCGGGGCGATTCATCCTTCTCGAACACGGTCGGCGCAGCGCCTTTCTTCTTTGCCGGCAGCTCCACGGGCACGATCTGCGACTTGAAGCGGCACTCCTTGATTGCGGCCACCGCCTTGCGGTGCGAGTTGAGCGCGTACTCATCCTGCTCCTCGCGCGTGATGCCATACTTCTCGGCCACGTTCTCCCCGGTGTTGCCCATGTGGTAGTTGTTGTAGACATCCCACAGTCCGTCGTGAACCATGGCGTCAACTACCTGGCTGTTGCCCAGGCGATAGCCCTTGCGGGCCTGGGGAAGAAGATAGGGCGCATTGGTCATGGATTCCATGCCGCCCGCAACGACGATGTTGCTGTTGCCGGTCTGCACCGCCTGTGCGGCCAGCGCCACCGCCTTCAGCCCGGAACCGCAAACCTTGTTGATGGTCATGGCGCCCACTTCCGGCGCCAATCCTCCCAGCAGCGCCGCCTGGCGCGCCGGATTCTGACCTAGCCCGGCCGACACCACGTTCCCCATAATGCACTCGTCCACTTGCCGGGGCTCAAGGTGGGCGCGCTGCACCGCCTCGCGCACTACGATCGCCCCCAGCTGGGGCGCGCTCATCTCGGAAAGCGACCCCTGGAACTTTCCCACCGGCGTGCGGCAGGCGGAGATTATGACTGCGTCATCAAGCGACATAGGAGACTCCTGGCGAACCTTCGGAAGAACAATTATAGGATGCCGGCGCTCGCCGTGGAGCTTCACCGGGACCGCATGAATGCTGGCTTGGCGGCGATGCGCGAGTTATAGCAACCTTGGGGGAAAGCCCTCGTGCGATCGGTCGCGCCGGAATTCTTCCCGCAAGCTGGCAAGGACAACTCCCTGGTGCAGAAAGCCGGAAGAAGGTTCTTCAACTTTCCTTTGAACACCGCGGCGCGCAGAAAAACTAGCGGCCGTCCCGCGAGCGCACAGCGCCTGGGGATGAAATTTTGTACGCATTCGGCACCGAGGTAACTTTGGGACGTGTTCTCACACTACACTTCCGAATGATTTTTCTCTTGACATCGTTTTTCAATGACTCTATACATTCAGAAGTTGCAACAGTTGTAGGTTGCAAATTCCATGAACAATGGAAGGGAGAATAGATCAATGGCAGCAAAGAAGAAGGCTAAAAAGGGCAAAAAGAAACACTAAGCCCTGCAGAAGGAAAACGGGGGACGCGAACAGCGTCCCCTAAACTTTTTTGCGCGCAACTTCCCTTCCTCCATCCCCTCTCAAGACGCCGAGACCGATACCGCGGAAGCGCACGTGTAGAGCCGCTCTTCGGTGGCCGGGCACACGCTCCGAAAAAGACACGTGCGGCAGTGAAAGCCCGGGGTGGGGTCGAAGTTCCCCGCGGCGATGTTGTTTGCCGCCTTGAGAATGCGGACGCGGGTTTCCTCAAGCTGCTCTTCGCTGCGCGTGGCTGCGATCTCCTCGTTGGTCTGCAGGTTGTAGAAACTCAGCCGCTCCGGCTGCAGCTTCCAGAGCTCTTTGGCAGCGATTGCATAGATGGAAAGCTGCAGGCTGGTCCTGGCATCAATGTCGGTCCTGGGCGATCCTGTCTTGTAGTCCACGATGGCCACGGTGTCGCCCGCCGCCTGGTCCACCCGGTCCACGCGGCCGCGGAGCAGCAGTCCATTGATCTTCAACTCGAAAGTTTTCTCGGTGTGCAGGACCTGCGGCTTGGCGCCGTCCTCCCAGGCGTGGAAGAAGTTGCGCAGGTGCTCGCCTCCCTGGCGGCGATAGAGCTCGAGCTGATGGGCGTCGTCAAAGGCCTGGTCCTCGAGAGCGCCGGCAAACACCTGCAGAAGCGCTTCCAGGGTTCGCGGCCTGCCGGCCAGAATGGCGTCGTAGAAGTCGCGCAGCGCCTGGTGCACGGCGGTGCCGTACATCAGCGCCCCCGAAATCTCCCCTGGCAGCACCCAGTCGCGCCGGATCTTGAAACGCATGGGACAGATCTCGTAGTCCTCGATGGCGCTGGCGCTCAAGCTGGATTGCCTGAGGCGGGACGAGGGCGGCAACAGCAGCCAGGCGCCCAATCCCGAGCTCTGTAACGCAGCGGCAGAAGCAGCCAGATTCACAACTGGGGCGACGTCGCGGCGGATCCACCCCGGCGGGGCCACTTGCGCCTGCACCAGCTCGCGCACAAACCCCGCGGGCGTAGCGCTCTTGCCCCGCCGGCGCGCACAGATGCCCAGCGACTCGCGAGCGCGCGTCATTCCCACATAGAAAAGCCGGCGCTCCTCCTGCTTGTGCAGCTCGGAATCATCCTCGGGGGCAAGCGAATGCGGATCGCGCAGTTGCCGCGGCATCGCGAACAGCTTCTCGCGATGTTGCGTTGGAAAGGACGGGCTGGCGGCGCGCAACAGGTACACGTGATCGAACTCCAGGCCCTTGGCCGCGTGCACGGTCATGAGCCGGACCGCACTCGCCGGCGGCGTCTCCGGCGGCCGGTACTCGATGCAACCTCCCGCCTGGGCGAACCAGTGCATATATTCGAGAAATTCCTCCAGCTTGCCGGTGGAGGTGATCGGCTTCTGGCTCCAGCCTTGTACGAACTGGCGCATGGCCTCAAGTGGCGGCGCTTCCGCCGGCAGGCTGAAGCGCTTAATGGCGATCTGCACGGCGCCCTTCGCATCCCAACCCGCGGCGGCAACTTCGGCGCGCGCGTTGTCGAGCGTGCCCAGGACGGCCTCACCCCCGGGCACCCCCCGCAGTATGCTGGCGAAGTCGCGCTCCCGGCCGGCGCGCAGCGCTTCTCGTACTGCCACAGCATCCAGCCCGAACCGGGGCAGGGCGGCCACGCGCAGCAACGCGCCCGGGTCGGCTGGAGGCTGAAGCGCGCGCAAGCAGGCCAGCAGGTCGCGCACTTCGGCGGTTTCCATCGCATCCAGGCCGTCCACCCTGAAAGGTATGCCGCGGGACGCCAGTTCCTTCACCACCAGCTCGCGGTGCCCGTGTTGGCGATAGAGCACGGCGAAAGTGTGGTTACTCGTTTGTCCCGCCCTTTGGCCGTGCATGCGGCGTTGAATGTCTTCTGCCACATCGCGCGCCTCGTCCTCGAGGTTGGTGACCATGGCGAGGCTTACACACTCGGCTTCGAGCGGCCTGCCCGCGCGGCGCGCACGCTCTTCCCGCTCGGAGATCAGCGATTGCCGGTCGAAGCGCAGGTTTCCGCCCAGCGGGCACCTCACCCCGGGATTGTTGGCAATCACCGCGTGCGCGCAGTGCAGGATGGCAGACGTGGAACGCTGGTTGCGGTCGAGGACGACCCCGCGGGTCTCAGGGAAGCGCGCGATGAACTCTTCGAAGGCGGCGCTGGAGGCTCCCCGAAAACGGTAGATCGCCTGGTCGGGGTCGCCCACGACGAACAAATTGCGTTCCTCGCCAGCCAGCAACTCGGCCAGGCCGATTTGCGCGATGTTGGAATCCTGGAATTCGTCCACCAGGATAAAACGCGTGCGGCGGCGGGCCTCGGCCAGCACAGCCGGTTCGCTGCGCAGGACCTGCATGGCGCGCAGGATCATGTGGCCGTACGTTCCCAGTCCGTCCTGCGCCAGCATCTGCTCCACTACACGGAAGGCATGCGCAATCTCGCGGCAGCGGGCCAGCACTTCCGGGCTGCTCAAGCCGCCAGCATCTTTCGACCGGGTCACACGCGGCAGCGGGTGCTTGCCCGCGGCCAGCTCCTCCACGTAGCGGTCGTAGTCGTCCTCGGTCCGCAGCTCGTCGTGACAGTTATCGAAAAAGTCGAGCAGCGCTTCCAGGAATTGCGCGGGGCTGGCGGCCCGGGTGTAGTAGCGGAGCTGGAGATCAGAGAGCCTGCGCCGCAAATAGACCCAGAGGTCAATGGGCTCGACTACTCGGAACTGGCGCTGGCAGCGGCCCAGCAACCCGTAACACCAGGCGTGAAAAGTCTGGGCCGTCAGGAGGGCGCTCTCAGCCGGTCCCAGTTCCTGGGCGACGCGCTTCACCAGCTCGGCAGCCGCGTTGTCAGTGTAGGTGATGGCCAGGATCTCGTCGGGGCGAGCGTGCCCATGGCGCACCAGGTGCGCGATGCGCTGCGTCAGCACGGTGGTCTTGCCGGTGCCCGCGCCGGCTACCACCAGCATGGGACCGCGCACATGCTCCACCGCCTCTAGTTGCCGCGGGTTGAGCTCGAGCCTGGGGGGCGCGTCCTGCGCGGAGGGAGAGAACAAGCCGAGTTGCGACGTGGAAGCCGACCTGCGGACCACACTATTCCCTGCGGAGAAATTGGGAGTGCGCGACGATTATCTGGGAGGGGCGGTCAAGTGGCAAGGCATTTGACGCATTCCCACTCCGCCGGGAACTGCGGGACTCACAAACTCCGGCAATTGCCGTCGCCGCCTAGGTCAATTCCGAACGTCGCCGCCTACGTGAATTCGGAGAGCGCCAGCGCCGCCGCAACCATGGCCGCAGTTTCGGCGCGCAGGATGGTAGGTCCGAGCGAAGCGCAGATCCAGCCTCTGTCCACGAAGGCGCGCGCCTCATCATCGCTCCAACCGCCCTCCGGGCCAACCGCCAGCATCAGAGGCGGGCGCAATCCCGTCAGTGCCTGGCGCAGCGATATGTTCTCTGCTTGCGGGTGCAGAGCGATTCGGTTTCCGCCCACGCTCCCCAGGAACTCCATTAATCGGCACGGCGCCGCGATTGATGGAGGGTGGGCGCGCCGCGACTGCTCCGAAGCCGCGAGAGCGACGCGGCGCCATCGTTCAATGCGCTGAGCGGCCGCGGCGGCCAGGCGCGGCTCGGTACGCTGGGCAATAATGGGGGTGATCGCGGCCACTCCCAGCTCCGTGCATTTCTCAATGGCCCACTCCATGCGATCGAACTTAAAGATGGCCAGCGCGAGCGCCACCCGCGCCGTCTCCGGCGTGTGCACCGGCCCGCCCAGCTCAAATTCCACCCGGCTCTCGTCGATGCGGGTGATGCGGCCTTGCCGAACTTGGCCGCCCACCGCAATCTCGAATTCCTGTCCCACCCGCGCGCGCAGCACCCGCGCCAGGTGCGCGGCGTGCTCGCCGACCAGTGCGGCTCGGTCGCCAGCGTGCTCGTCGGCCATCCAGCGGCGCCGGGTCATGACAGCGGACTATACAGGAAGAGGAAGAGCCCCGATCAAACAGGGCACGGCTACCCAAAGATGTCTTTGACTTTGCCCAGCAGGGTCTTGCGCTCGGGATTGTTCTCGACTTTGCTGATCGTGTCGAGTTCGTGCAGTAATTCCTTCTGCCGCTTGTTCAGCTTGGCGGGCGTCTGCACCTTCACCTGCACGTACAGGTCGCCCTTGCCGTAGCCATTGAGCACCGGCACGCCCTTGTTGCGGATGCGAAAGTTGGTGCCCGACTGCGTTCCCTCGGGGACCTTGAGCGCCTGCTGCCCTTCCAGGGTGGGAACGGTAATCTCGGTGCCCAACGCCGCCTGCGGAAAGGAGATGGGGATCACGCAATGCAGGTCGTTGCCGTCGCGCTCAAAGAACGCGTGCTCCTTGACGTGCAGAACTATGTAAAGGTCTCCAGCAGACCCGCCGAAAACGCCTGCTTCGCCCTGGCCGGCATAGCGGATACGGGTACCGTCCTCAACGCCCGCGGGAACCTTGATCTCGATATTGCGCTCGCGCAGCAGGCGTGCCTGCCCCTTGCATTTGGGGCAGGGATCGGTAATCACGTTGCCCAGCCCCTGGCAGGTCGGGCAGGTGCGGGCGATGCTGAAAAAACCCTGCTGATAGCGTACCTGCCCGCGCCCACCACAGGCGCGGCAGGTCGCGGAACTCTTGCCCGGCGCCGAACCTGATCCCTTGCAGTCCTCGCAGCTTTCATGCCGGCGGATGCGGACCTCAGTGGTCGTCCCAAAAACCGCCTCTTC
>JAMXLI010000235.1 GCA_024281115.1 Terriglobales bacterium
CAGGCCGGGTTGCACCTGCCACCCGTGGTAGTCCGTTCCGTCGTAGGCGACGGTGATCCGGATGCGCCTCATGCGCCGGGAGTGGGACGCGAGCCGGGCTTCACCACCGGCACGCCCTCCTGGCAGAGGGGGCAGAAATCCGGAGGATACGCCGTCACCTGCAGAGTGGCGAGGGCTGCGCGAGGGGCTCCGACTTCGGCCTTGCCGCCGCTGCGGTCGACAATGGACCCCGCCGCCGCCACCTTCGCGCCCGCCGCGCGGAGCAGTTCGATCACCTCGGCCGTGCTGCCGCCTGTGGTGATCACGTCCTCGATGACCGCGGCCGTCTCGCCGGGCTGGATTTCGAAGCCGCGCCGCAGCACCATTTTGCCGTCCGGGCCGCGCTCCGTGAACAGGAAGCGGACGCCAAGGGCGCGTGCAACCTCGTGGCCGATGATGAGTCCGCCCATGGCGGGCGAGACCACCACGCCGATCTTGCCGGAAGGAGTGAGCGCCTTGACCGCGGCGGCCAGATCCTTGCCGAACGCCTCCGCGTGCACCGGGTATTGCAGGACCTTGGCGCATTGCAGGTATTCCGGGCTGTGCAAGCCGCTGGTCAGCCGGAAATGGCCCCGCAGGTAGGCGCCGGTTTCCTCGAAGGTTTTGAGAACGGATTGGGTTTGATTGGTCACAAGAAGCCAATATAGCGCAGCCGGTTATCCGTTGCGCCTCTATCCTGGTACGATGGACATTCAAGGAACAAAAAGAGAAGTATTCTCGTTGGTAGGTTTTACGGCTCCAGAGGAACCTTGTTAATGAAACGCGGAAAATCCTTCGTTACTGCACTTTGCATTGTTTTAATGGTCTTGCCCGCGACGGCGCAGGTCGCTCCCGACCGGCAGCAGATGGCGCTCGAGCCTCAGAACTGGCACACGCGATTTACCCGGAATTATTCGCCGATTAGCGTCGCGCCCATCAATATCGCCAATTCAGGACGGCTGGACCAGTTGATGAGGGCGGGCCGGATCTACCTGTCCCTGCAGGATGCGATCGCGCTGGCGATCGAGAACAATCTCGATATCGAGATCGCCCGCTACAACCCGCGCATTTCCGAGGCCGACCTGCTGCGCGCCCGCGCCGGCGGCGCCGCCCGAAATGCCAATACATCCGTCAGCACCGGACCCAGCAGCGCCGGTGGCTCTTCCACGACGGGCGGAGTCACAAGCAGCAGTTCGCTGACCGGCATCTCGACGACGACGACCGGCGGCCCTGCCGCGCCCAGCTACGATCCGGCTTTCACCAGCACGCTCCAATGGGGCCACACCACCGCGCCGCAGTTGAACTCGTTCATCGCGGGCACCAGCGCCGTGGTCAATGAAGCGACTACCTACAACTTCGGCATCGCGCAAGGCTTTATCACCGGCGCCCAGGCCCAGTTGGGGTTCAACAACGCCTTCCAGAAGACCACCTCTCCGCGCACCGACCTGAACCCGGCCTACAACTCCAGCCTGGCCCTTCAGTTTAGTCAGCCGCTGCTGCAGGGCTTCGGCGTCGCGCTGAACAACCGCTTCATCCGCATCGCCAAGAACAACCTGAAAGTAGCCGACTACAACTTCCAGCAGCAGTTGATTACCACGGTGAACTCGGTCATCAACCTGTATTGGGATCTGGTCAGCTTCAACGAAGACGTCATCGTGAAGCAGAAGGCCCTGGCGCTCTCGCAGAAGCTTTACGAGGACAACAAAAAGCAGGTCGAAATCGGCACGTTGGCCCCAATTGAAATTGTCCGCGCCGAAGCCGAAGTCGCCGCCCGCGAGCAGGACCTGACCGTGTCGCAGACCAACCTGCTGCAGCAGGAAACCATTATCAAGAACGCGCTCAGCAAGACCGGCATCGCCAGTCCCTCGGTCGCCGACGCGCGCATCGTGCCCATCGACCGGATCCGCGTGCCCGAGACGGAAGCGATCCAGCCCTTGCAGGACTTGACCGCGACCGCGCTGGCAAGCCGCCCCGAGTTGCGGGTCACCGACGTTTCCCTGGAAAACTCCCGCATCAGCCTCAAGGCGTCGCGCAATTCCCTGCTGCCTTCGCTGAACGCGGTGGCTTCGCTGAGCAATAGCGGATTGTCAGGCGACATCAGTTCCCTGCCGATGCCGACAACCACGCCGGGGGCGCTGCCCATAGCCCGCAATCCAAACTCGGTGGACGGCTTCTTCCTGGGCGGCTTCGGCCAGGACCTGCGCCAGCTTTTCGCGCGCAATTTCCCGAACTACACTGTGGGCGTCCAACTCAATATCCCGATCTTCAACCGCTCGGCCAGGGCCGACATGATCTCGGCTCAGTTGCAGTTGCGGCAGAACGAATTGCGGCAGCAGCAGCAGGTCAACGCCGTGCGCGTCGAGGTGTCGAACGCCGTGATCGGGGTTCAACAGGCGCGTGCCCGCTTCCAGGCGGCCGTGAAAGCCCGCATTCTTGCGGAACAGACGCTCGATGCCGAGCAGAAGAAGTACGCTCTCGGCGCATCCACGATCTTCCTGGTGATCCAGGCCCAGCGCGATCTCGCACAGGCGCAGTTCAACGAAGTGGCGGCACAGGCCGTTTACTCCCGCGCACACAACGAAATGGATCGCGCCACCGGCCAGACTCTCAAGACTAACAACGTGCTCATGGACGACGCAGTCAAAGGAACCGTCCAGACGCCGCATTCGCCGCTGCCGGTGCTCGACAAGCCCTGATCCTGGTCAGGGCTTCGCTTTCGCCGGAACCTGCAGGCCATCCCCGATCTTTGCCAGTCCGGG
>JAMXLI010000236.1 GCA_024281115.1 Terriglobales bacterium
CGCCCTCATCGAGCGACCGCATTTTGCGGGAAGTGAACGACTGCCTGCGCGACAACTTCCGCATCTATCACACCACCATCCAATTCGAGCACGTGGTGTGCGAGGTGGCGCACGGCTGCGTTATTCCCACCAGCCACTCCGTCCAGCACGAACACTGAACCAGGACCGCATCAGCTCTCTTGCACTTCGGCTTTGCGGCCGTGTTGCCGGCCGTAGATTGCGCGCACCCGTGCCAGGGTGTCAGCCTCTTCCGGCGGCTTGTCGTCGCGGATGCGGACAATGCGCGGGAAGCGCAACGCATAGCCGCTTTCGTGCCGGTCCGATCGCATGATGGCGTTGAAGGCGACCTCCAGCACGATCTTGGGCTCGACCAGCCGGCTGTGACCGTGGTCGGCCAGCGTGTGCGCCAAAAACCATTCGGTCATGGCGGAGATTTCCTTGTCCGTGAGCCCGGAATAAGCCTTGCCGATGTTCACCAGGCGGTCCTGGTCGCGGACCGCGAAGGTGTAATCGCTGAGCACGCCGGCACGCTTGCCGTGGCCGAACTCAACCCCGGTCACCACCACGTCGAGGGTGGCCAGCTCGCGTTTCAGCTTCAGCCAGGATTGCCCGCGCCGCCCGGGGGTGTAGGCGGACTCGCGGTCCTTGATCATCAGGCCTTCGTTGCCGCGCGCCTGGGCCACCGCAAACAGGTCCTCCAGCCGCTCCGGCGTCTCCGCCTCGAGCACGGGAGCGCGAATCACCGTCGCCACACTCACGCTCTCCGCTTCGACCGCCGGCTCGAACTGTAGCTGCCCCTGAACGTCGGCGGCGCGGACCCGCGCCGGGCGGCGGGTGCGCCGGAAGACCGAGTCCAGCAACTCCGTGCGCTCGCGCAACGGCCGGTCAATCACCAGCTCACCGTCGGCATAGAGAACGTCGAATACCACATAGGCCACGGGCACGCTGCGCATCATCTCCCGCGTTACGATCTTGCGTCCCAGGCGCTTTTGCAGCTCGGAGAAGGGCAGGGCATGCGCCTCCGGAGGAGAGCCGGCGCGGACCGCGGGCGGCGATGCCATCCACGCCACGATTTCGCCGTCCAGCACCAGTTCGCCGGGAAACTGTGCGAGGGCTTCGGCCACCTCGGGAAACGAGCCGGTCACCTTGTCGAGCGTGCGCGAGAAGATCTGTACCTCACCGTCGCGGCAGTGGGCCTGCGCGCGGATGCCGTCATACTTGTCCTCGACGGCAGCGTGCTCGAAAAATTGGAACGCTTCGGCGGCGCTTTCCGCGGGCGTGGCCAGCATGAACCCGAGGGGATGGAACAGGCGCATGCGCGCGTCGGCGAGCCGCCCGGCAATGGCCAGGCGGCAGGTTTCGCCAATATCGCCCAACAGCATGTTGGCGCGCTGCAGCTCACGGGCGCTGGCGCCGTACGCGCGCCCCAGGGCGTCTTCCACCAGGCTTTCCTTCATCCCGATGCGCAGCTCGCCGGTGATGATCTTGGTCAGGTACTTGGCTTCCAGCGGCGGGCACCGCGCCAGCAGCTCCTGGATCATGCGGGCGCGAGCTCCCGCGCCGCGCGTGCGGGCGATGGCGCGGAAGGTTTCCGCCACCTCCAGGACGTTTGGAGGGGGCGCCGCGGCCTCTCGCCCCGCCCGGGCCGAGGAGAGCACGTCGAAGGCCGTTGACCCGAGGTCGCCGTGCTTGCGGTACGCCATGCTCATCGCCGCGTCCGACTTTCCGGAAAGCTCGCGCAGGATGTTCCACAACTGCCTGCCGCCCACCTGCAAGGTGGCTTCCTCGAAAGCGGGGAAGGCGCGGCCGGAGAGAAACACGCATGAGACCGCCGCTTCCTCGGGGTTGCGCGCGCGCAGGTAGTCGGCCACGATGCGCGCTTTTTCCAGTTTGCTGGCAGTGCCGGCGATCGCCTCGCATGCCGGCGCGAGCAGATACATGAAGGAGTAGATGCGGGGGCGGGCGCCCGGCGTCACGCGGTCGCTCCTCCGAGAGGGACGAACTGGCCATTGCGAGCCCGCGCACTGCGTTTCGCCGGGCGAGTGACTTTTCCGTTAACCTGCGCTACCCTGTATTTTCCCAGCATGAGCGACCTTGGAAGGCGCGTGATCGTCTAATTCCTATGCAGTTCTTGCGGCACATGTGGCGGTTCCTGGTGGCGGTGCAGTTGCTGCCCGCTCTGGAAAATGGCGAAGAAACCACGCTGGTGGGCGGGCAGGCCGTTCTGGAAGGCGTGATGATGCGTTCGCCGCACGCCTGGGCCATCGCGGTACGCAAGCCCTCGGGCGAGATCGCCTCGCACTGCGAGCCGCTGGAGCGCATTTCCGACAAACACAAGTGGGTAGCCTGGCCGGTGGTGCGCGGCGTGGTGACGCTGGGGCACGCCATGGGCCTGGGTTTCCGGGCGCTCAAGTTCTCCGCCAACGTCGCCCTGGGCGAGGCGCTGCCGCTGGAATCGGGTAAGAAGCTGGAATTCAGCGGCTGGCTGGCCGCGGTGAACGTGCTGTTTTCGGTAGCGTTTTTCATTTTCATGTACAAGTTCCTGCCGCTGCTCGCGGCCACCGGCCTGAAGCGCGAGTGGCCGGTATTCGGCAACCAGGTGCTGTTCAACCTGGTGGACGGCGTCATCCGCATCGCGCTTTTCCTGCTGTTTATCTGGGGCGTCTCGCTGTGGAAAGACATCCGGCGGGTGTACCGCTACCACGGCGCCGAGCACAAGACGGTGTTCGCATTCGAATCCGGCGACCCGCTCAGCGTGGCCGCCGCGCAGAAGTGGCCCACGTTTCACCCCCGTTGCGGCACCAGCTTCCTGATGACGGTGATGCTGATCTCGATCGCGGTCTATACCCTCATCCCGGTCGTCACTTTCTGGTCCCGCTTCGCCGTGCGCATTGCCCTTCTGCCACTGATCGCCGGGGTGTCCTACGAGATCATCCGCTTTGCCGCGCGGCACCGCGGTTCGCTGTTCGCGCTGATGACCGCGCCCGGGCTATGGCTGCAGCGCATCACTACCCAGCCGCCCTCCGACGACATGGTGGAATGCGCCATCACCGCGCTGAATCACGCCATGGAACTCGAAAAGCAGCGCGGCGGCGAACTCGTAATCGCGTAACGCTTCCTTCGCTATCGTAAACTGGTACTTAGATCGCCATGAGGCCGGTGGAATTGCGCCCAGTGCCTTTCGGCCCCAGCGCTCCAGTCCGGCACTTTTAATGGATTGCAATGTTTGAACGTCTCGACCAAATCGAAGCGCGCTACGATGAGCTGACGGCGGCGCTGGCCTCGCCTGAGGTGATTTCCGATTCCGCGCGTTACCAGAAAACCGCGCGCGCACACAGCGAACTGGCGCCGGTGGCGGAAAAATATCGCGAGTACAAGGACCTGAAGAGGGGGATTGCCGAGAGCAAGGCGGTGCTCGCCGAGGAATCCGATCCCGAGATGCGCGCCTACGCCCAGGAGGAACTCGGAAAGTTGGATGCGCGCGCCATCCAGGTGGAGCAGGAACTTAAGCTGCTGCTCGTGCCCAAGGATCCCAACGATGAAAAGAACGTGGTGCTTGAGATCCGGGCCGGCACCGGGGGCGATGAAGCCACCCTGTTCGCCGCCGAGATGTTCCGCATGTACACGCGTTACGCGGAAACGCAAGGTTGGCGCGTGGAGGTGCTCGGCACCTCCGAATCTGGCGTGGGCGGCCTGAAGGAAGTCATCGCCATTGTCGAGGGACGCCAGGTGTATTCGCGCTTGAAGTACGAAAGCGGCGTGCATCGCGTGCAGCGCGTGCCTCAAACCGAGCAGCAGGGGCGCGTGCACACCTCGGCGGTAACGGTGGCCGTGCTGCCCGAAGCCGAGGACGTGGACATCAAGATCGAGGCCAAGGACCTGCGGGTGGACACCTTCTGCTCCTCCGGCCCGGGCGGTCAGTCCGTCAATACCACGTACTCTGCGGTGCGCATCACCCACCTGCCCACCAACACGGTGGTGAGCTGCCAGGACGAGAAATCACAGATTAAAAACCGGGAGAAAGCCATGCGCGTGCTCCGCGCCCGGCTTTACGAGGTGGAGTTGCAGAAGCAGCAGGAGCAACTGGCCAAGGAGCGGCGCGCCATGGTGGGCACCGGCGACCGCAGCGAGAAGATCCGCACTTACAATTTTCCGCAGAACCGGGTCACCGACCATCGTATCGGCCTGACCATCCATCAGCTCACCGAAGTCATGGACGGCAAGCTCCAGCCCATCGTCGATGCCCTGATCACGCACTACCAGGCGGAAAAGCTGAAGCAGGAAACCGCCGCGGTGTGAGCGCCGGCCGCCCTTCTTCCCGGCGGAATCTCCAGGTGACCTGCCCGTGCAGATAGCGCAAGCGCTTCGTTCCGCCATCCAGCTTCTCGAGTCCGCCGGGACCGGTTCGCCGCGCCTGAACGCCGAAACCCTGCTGATGTTCGTGCTGGGTTGCGACCGCGCCTATCTCTACGCCCACAGCGACCGCCTGCTCACCCCGGACGAGCAGCGGCGGTACCAGCAGGCCCTGGAGGAGCGCGCCCGCGGCGTGCCCGCGCAATACATCACGGGCCACCAGGAATTCTGGGGCATGGACCTCGTGGTTTCGCCGGCGGTGCTGGTGCCCCGTCCGGAGACGGAACACATAGTCGAGACTGTCCTGGAACTGGCGCGCGGCATGGCCGCACCCCGCATCGTGGATGTAGGCACGGGCTCGGGTTGCATCGCGCTTGCCCTGGCCAGGGAGTTGCCGGGTGCAGAGCTGCACGCCACCGACGTTTCCGCCGAAGCGCTGGAGATCGCGCGCGCAAACGCCGCGCGCCATGGTTTGCAGCATCGCATCCGCTTCGAGGAGCGCGACCTGCTGGCCGGGGTGGCGCCCGCGAGCTACGACTTTGTGGTCGCGAATCCTCCTTACGTGGGTGAGCGGGAGGCCGAGACGGTGGAAGCGCAGGTGCGCAGGTTCGAACCCCGGCTGGCTGTCTTCGCCGGCGAAACGGGGACGGAGGTTATCGATCGGCTGGTGCCGCAGGCGCGCGCGGCGCTCCGGCCGGGCGGCTGGCTGGTGATGGAAATCGGCTACTCCAGCCGCCTTGCGGTGGAGTCGCTGCTGCGCGATTGGGCGGAATCGCGCCTGGTCAACGATCTGCAGGGCATCGCGCGGGTGGCCGCCGCCCGGCGCTGAGTTCGAGGCCTACGCCTTCGCCACTTCCACTAAAGTCGAGTAGAAGGTCGCGCTCCCGCCCATGTCGGTCAGCCGGTCGGAGGTGAGCGCGTTCACGTTGCTGCCCTTGGGGGAAAGGCGGGCCCACGCGAGCGGCGCTGAAACCGTGCCCGGCTGCACCGCGCCATTTACGCGCGCGGTCAGGAAAGTTTCGCCGCGGGCGTTGAACACGCGCACGCTGTCGCCCTCGGCGATGCCGCGCGGTCCCGCATCGGCCGCGCTGATATCCAGCACGCCGACGGCCTGCATGCGCTGCACGGCCGGAATGTTGCAGAACGTCGAATTCAGGAAATTGTCGGCCTTGCGGGCCAGCAGCTCCAGCGGATAGGTCCGCGCCAGCTCCGTATGCCGCGACTCAGCCGGCGGCGTGAACGAAACAACGGGATCCAGGCCCTGCCGGGCCAGGTCCTCGCTGTAGAACTCGGCTTTGCCGCTGGCGGTAGCAAACCCGCCGTTGGCGAAAGGCAGGAACGGCTCCGGAACTTCATCGTTAACTGCAGCGCCGTTGCGCGGGAAGACTGGCAGGTTCAGCCGTACATGTCCTTCGCGCTCCAGGCGCTCGCGCGTGATCCCGGCCAGGCGGTCGTGGCCGGAAGCGAGCGCCGTGTCGATCATCGTGTCCACCGGCTCGACGAAGCAGGCCTCGTCGAATCCCATGCGTGCGGCCAGCGCGCGGAACGTTTCCACGTTGGAGCGGCACTCGCCCAACGGGGCAATCGCTGCCTCCGACATTTGCAAGTAGTAATGGCCGTAGGCGCCCTGCAGGTCCTTATGTTCGAAGAACGTGGTCGCCGGCAGCACCAGGTCGGCATAATCGGTGGTGTCGGTCAGGAACTGCTCGTGCACCACGGTAAACAGGTCGGGGCGCAGCAGCCCGCGGACTACGCGGTTGTGGTCGGGGGCGACCGCCGCCGGATTCGAGTTGTAGACGAACAGCGCCTTCACGGGCGGGTCGTCCACGTCATTCAGCGCCTTGCCCAATTCCACCATGTTGATGACGCGCCCCAGGCGTCCGAGCGGGCTGCGCTCCGCCAGTTGCGGCATCTGCAGAGCCGGTTTATCCAGGGGAAAGGCGCCGCTGGTGGAAAGCTGGAGACCGCCGCCCACCTGCTTCCAGGAGCCCACCAGGCAAGGCAGCATGGAGACCGCCCGCATGGCCATGCCGCCATACTCGCCGCGCTGCAAACCGTAATTCACACGAATGACAGCGGGACGCGTGGTTGCGTACTCGCGCGCCAAGCGGCGAATGTCCTCAGCCGCGATGCCTGTCCAGCGTGCCACGCGCTCCGGCGGATACTGCAGCGCGCGTTCCCGCAGCGCCTCGAAGCCCAAGGTATGACGGGCCACGTAGTCAGCGTCGTAGAGGCCCTCCCCGATGATCACGTGCATCATCGCGAGCGCCAGGGCGGCATCGGTTCCCAGGTTGATGGGCAGGTGCCAGTCGGCGCAGCGCGCCGTGCGCGTGCGGTAGGGATCAATCACCACCAGCTTGGCGCCGGCCCGCCGCGCTTCCTCGATGAAGGGCCACAGGTGGACGTTGTTGCCGTGGATGTTGGCGGCCCAGGCGATGATGTAGCGCGCTTGGCGGAACTGCTCGGGCTCGGTGCCCATCTTCACGCCCAGCACGGAAATAAGTCCCGCTTCGCCGGCGCTGGAGCAGATGGTGCGATCGAGTTGCGAAGCTCCCAGGCGGTAGAAAAAGCGCCGGTCCATGGAGGCGCCGTTCAGCGCGCCGAGCGTGCCTCCATAGGAATACGGCAGGATGGCCTCGCTGCCGAAATCCGCGCTGATCCGGCGGAAGCGCCGGGCAATTTCGTCGAGCGCCTCGTCCCAGGTGATGCGGGAGAAAGCGGCGGCCCCGCCACTCCGGCCCTTGGGAGCGGCACGGCGCAGAGGATAGAGCACGCGGTCGGGCGAATAGACGCGGTCCAGGTACTTGGCGACCTTGGCGCACAGAAACCCACGGGTCACGGGATGCGCAGCGTCGCCCTCGATGCGGGTGGCGCGCCCATCTTCTACCGTGATGAGGACGCCGCAGGCATCGGGACAGTCGTGCGGGCAGGCGGCATGGACCACGCGCTTCATCAGGCCATTATCCCCCGCCGGGGCACAGTTCATCCCTTAGCGGGACAGAAAATTTCAGGGGTTGAAAGATAGACAGGCGACCTTGGGACGCTAGAGCGACATCACTTCTTTCTCTTTGCCCTTGCTCAGCTCTTCCATCTTCTTGATTTCGTCGTCGGTAAGCTTCTGAATATCGTCGAGGGCGCGCTTTTCCTCGTCCTCGGTGATCTTCTTGTCCTTGAGCGCTTTCTTCACGAGCTCGTTGCCGTCGCGGCGGATGTTGCGCACCGCGGTGCGGTGTTCCTCCAGAACCTTGTGCAAGTGCTTGACCATTTCGCGGCGGCGTTCCTCGGTAAGGGCCGGCACCGGCACGCGGATGATCTTGCCGTCGTTCATAGGATTGAGTCCGAGGTCGGCGCCCCGGATGGACTTTTCAATGGCGGCCAGCGAGCTGGGATCGAAGGGCTGGACGGTGATCAACTGGGCCTCAGGGGCGTGCACCTGGGCGATCTGGTTCAGCGGCATCTGCGTGCCGTAGTAATCAATCTGGACGCCATCCAGCATGTGCACCGACGCGCGTCCGGTGCGCACCGAGGCCATCGCCTTGCGGAAGTCGTCCACCGCCTTGTCCATTCGGCCCTTCAGATGCGCGTATGGTTCTTTCAGGCCGGGAATCGCTGCAATGCCTTGCGCCATGTTTTGCCCGATCCTCCGTGATGATTCTAAAGTCGGGCATTATAAACCCTGGTCCGACAAGTCTTCACATAACACTCGCCGCGACGTCTTCTTGACACCCCGCGCGCCGCCTGATTAGGCTGGCTCTTCGCCGCCATTCTCTTCGCATCTGGCGCCCGCGCCCATTTAGCTGCCGATTCCGAGGTCCCCGATGAAATTTTTCCGCATTGCACTTCTGCTGGCGCTGCCCGCGTCCGCGGCCTCTCTCGCCGGCGCGGCCAGCGGACTGCCTGAGCTGCGCTTCACCGACACGCGCCTGGAGAACGGCTTGCGCTTGATCCTCGCGCCCGAGCACAGCGCGCCCGTGTTCGGCATCGCCGTCACTTACAACGTGGGATCGCGTGACGAGCGCCCCGGGCGCACCGGATTCGCCCACCTGTTTGAGCACATGATGTTTCAGGGATCGCAAAACGTGGGCAAGGGCGAGCACTTCATCCTCGTGTTCAACAATGGCGGCAACATGAACGGCACCACCAACGAAGACCGCACCAATTACTTCGAAGCGCTGCCGAAAAACCAGCTTGACCTGGCCTTGTTTCTGGAGGCGGATCGCATGGCCAAGCTGGCGGTGAACCAGGCCAACCTCGACAATCAGCGCAATGCCGTGCAGGAGGAGCGCCGGCTGGGCATCGATAACCAGCCCTACGGCAAGGCTGCTCTCGAGATTGACAATCTCAGCTACGACACCTTCGCCTACAAGCACTCCACCATCGGGTCCATGTCGGACCTGAACGCCGCCGAGCTTCGGGATGTCCAGGAATTCTTCCGCATCTATTACGCGCCCAACAACGCGGTGCTGACGCTGGTGGGCGATTTCGATCCCGCCGAAGCCGCCGCCAAGGTGAAAAAATACTTTGGAGAGATCCCGCGACAACCCGCCCCGCCCCCGCCCGACGTCAGCGAGGAGGAGCACGTGGGCGAGCGCCGGGAGACCATCTACGATTCCCTGGCACGCCTGCCGCAGGTGCTGATGGCCTACCGCATCCCGGCGGGCAACACGGCAGAAAATTATGCGGCGCAGGTGCTGGCCGACGTTCTGGGCGAGGGCGATAGCTCGCGTCTGTATCAGCGGCTGGTAAAGGAGAAGCAACTGGCCACCTCCGTCCAGGTGCAGGCCGACGCGCGCCGCGGGCCCAGCTCCTTCTACGTAATCGCCACGCCCCGCGCCGGCATTCCGCCGGAAGAGGTGGAAAAGGCTATCTATGCCGAGATCGCCGCGGTCACCTCCGCTGGCGTGGCCCCGCAAGAGATGGAGAAAGCGCGCGTCCAGGCCCTGCGGCGCATGATTCAGGCGCGCCAATCCGACATGAGCACGGCGGTGCGCATGGGGCAGTATGCCGTGTACTTCGATGATCCTGGGCTGATCAACAGCTGGCTGGAAAAGTACGACGCCGTGACCGCCGACCAGGTGAAGGCCGCCGCGCAGAAGTATCTGGTAGCGAAGCAGCGCACCGTGGTGACCACGCTTCCGGCTAACCAGGCTGCGAATGGGCAATCCGCCCCAGGAGGCCAGTGATGAAGAAGACATTTTCATGTTTTCTCCTGGTGGCAGTGGCTGCGGCGTGCGTCCTTGCCCAGGAACCCGGCAAAGCCACTTCCGCCAAGGCGGTGCAGCGACTGGGCCGCGCGCCGGTCAACCACGACGTGTTGCAGGTCAGGCTGCCGCGTCCACAGGTCAGCCGCCTGCCGAACGGACTGACCCTGGTGATCGTCCCCCAGCACAAGCTGCCCACCGTCAACCTGGCGCTGTGGATCAAGTCCGGCGCTTTCGACGACCCCAGAGAGATGCCGGGGCTGGCAAAGTTCACCGCGGAGATGCTGCGTGAAGGCACGGTCCGGCGCAGCAGCACGCAAATTGCGGCCGCAGTGGACGAACTCGGGGCGGTGCTGGCTCCCACGGCCGCGTTTGGATCGAGCCACACGGAGATCCTCGCCTCGGGGCTGACCCGCAACCTGGACCAGCTGCTGGAACTTTTCAGCGACCTCGTGATTCACCCCAGCTTCCCGCGCGACGAACTGGAGAAATACAAGGCGCGGCAGTTGGCGGAATTGGAGCAGGAGCGTTCGCGGCCGGACTTTCTGGCGCGCGAGCGGCTCTACCGGGCGCTCTATCGCGACTTTCCGGCGGCCGTCGTAGCGCCCACTCCCGCCTCGGTGAAGGCGGTCACGACCGAGGAGCTCCGCAGGTTCCACGACGATCACTACGCGCCGGGCAACGCCATCCTGGGGGTCGCCGGCGACGTGGATCCGAAGCAGATCGCGACCCTGCTCGCCAGGTACTTCGGGGGCTGGAAGG
>JAMXLI010000237.1 GCA_024281115.1 Terriglobales bacterium
GGGGTGCCCGCCGTCATCCTCTTCGGTCTTCCCGAAGTCAAGGACGAAGTTGCCACCGGCGCCTGGTCCGACGATGGCATCGTGCAGCGGGCCGCGCGAACCCTGAAGATGCAATTGCCCGAGCTGATCGTGATGGGGGACGTGTGCCTGTGCGAGTACACCTCGCATGGCCACTGCGGGGTGGTGCGGCCGGCTGGAGCCGAGGCAGTCAAGTCGGCGATGGAGGAAGTGGTCGCAGGCTTCCAGAGTAACTACGGGGGTAAACCGTATGCAGTGGCGCTGAAGCGCGCGGCGCCGCCGGTTCCGGCGCACGACCGGAGCGTGGAATACGAGATCGCAAACGACGAATCTCTGGAGCTGCTGGCGCGCACGTCGGTGTCGCTGGCGCGCGCCGGCATTGACATCATCGCGCCCTCCGACATGATGGACGGCCGGGTGGCGGCCATCCGCAAAGGGCTGGACGCGGCCGGCTACAGCAACACGCCCATTCTCGCCTATGCCGCGAAGTTCGCCTCCGGCTTCTACGGGCCTTTCCGCGAGGCCGCCGACTCGGCGCCCCAGTTTGGCGATCGCCGCTCCTACCAGATGGATCCGGCCAACCTGCGCGAGGCCCTGCGGGAGATCGAACTGGACCTGGAGGAGGGCGCGGACATGATCATGGTCAAGCCCGCCCTGCCCTACCTGGATGTGATTTTCGCGGCGCGCGAGCGCTTCGACGCGCCCCTGGCCGCGTACCAGGTCTCCGGCGAGTACGCCATGATCGAGGCGGCGGCGCGTAATGGCTGGATCGAACGCGAGCGCGTAATGATGGAATCGCTGACTTCCATCCGGCGGGCCGGCGCCGACATGATCGTCACCTACTTCGCCAAGGACGCAGCCCGCATCCTCGCCTGAGCCAAAACCAAAGCGAACAGGGCAGGCACCGCCTGCGCCGGAACGCGTACCGTCTTGTTCCGCCTTGCGCCCTGGCGTTTCCCGAATCTTTCCTCGCTATCGTAAAATCAAAAGTTTGTAATCCCGTCGCACACTCATTCCGCAGGGAGCGCTCCTTTGCCCGACAAAATGTATGACGTGGCCATCATCGGCAGCGGCCCCGCCGGCTACACGGCGGCCATTCGCGCCGGCCAGTGGGGCCTGAAGACGTGCCTGATCGAAAAAGACGCCAAGCTGGGCGGCACCTGCCTGCATGTCGGCTGCATTCCCACCAAGGCCCTGCTTTTCAACGCCGAGATCTGGGACCACCTGAAGGCGGCGCAGGAGTTCGGCATCGAAGGAGTGGACGCCCGCAAGCTGAACTGGGGCGCCATCCAGCAGCGCAAGAACAAGATTGTCACCAAGCATGCCAAGGGCCTGGAATTCCTGATGCGCAAAAACAAGGTCGAGACCCTGGCAGGCTATGGCCGGTTGACCGGGCCGGCGAAAGATGGGGTCTTTTCCGTGGAAGTCTCGCCCGCGGGCAGCGCGGGCGGCCAGAGCACGCGCATCCAGGCCAGGAAGGTGATTCTCGCCACCGGCTCGGAAGCGCGCATGCTGCCCGGACTGCAGCCGGACGCGCGTGTGCTCACCAACATCGAGATTCTCAGCCTGGAGGCGATCCCTAAGTCGCTGGTGGTGGTGGGCGCGGGGGCAGTGGGAGTCGAGTTCGCCTCGATTTACCGCTCCTTTGACGCCGAGGTGACAATCCTGGAAATGCTGCCCCGCATGGTGCCGGTTGAGGACGAGGACATTTCCAAGGAATTAGCCCGCGCCTACCGCAAACGCGGAATCAACTTCCATACCAGCGCCAAAGTAGAGAAAGTGGAGAAGACGAAAACGGGAGTGGCAGTCACGTTCTCGGTGGAGGGCAAGGCGCAGACAGTTGAGGCGGAGAAGATCCTGATCGCTGTGGGCCGCAAGCCGCGCACCGAGAACATCGGCCTGGAGAAAACGCGCATCAAGCCGGATCGCGGCTTTCTCAAGGTGAATGAGTGGATGCAGACGGAGGAGCCCGGCATTTACGCCATCGGCGACATCGTGGCCGGGCTGCCGCAACTGGCGCATTCCGGGGCCATGGAGGGCATCGTGGCGGTGGCCCACATCGCCGGCAAGCCGGAGAAGCCCATCAACCCGCTGCATATTCCCAACTGCACCTATTGCGAGCCGCAGATCGGCAGCGTGGGGTTGACGGAAGCCAAGGCGCGTGAACAGGGGCGCGAGATCAAGGTCGGCAAGTTCCCCTTCGCCGGCAACTCCAAGGCCAGCATTGTGGGCTCGCACGAGGGATTCATCAAGGTTGTGGCGGATGTGAAGTACGAGGAGATCCTGGGCGTGCACATCATCGGGCCTTCGGCAACGGAACTGATCGCGGAGGCGGTCACGGCGATGGAACTGGAAGCCACGGCGCAGGACCTGATGTGGACAATCCATGCGCACCCCACGCTTTCGGAGGCCATGCTGGATGCCGCCAACAGCGTGGACGGGATCGCGATCAACGTCTGAAACGGCGCTTGTGATTCGTTGTGGCGTCGGGCAGCCTCCCACCCCGGCGCGGGCGCGCAAGCATTGCATGCTGCCTTGATCTCTGTCGTCCAACTCGGCACGCTCGACTACGCCACCGGTCTGCGTCTGCAGGGCTCGCTGGTGGAGCTGCGCAAGGCCGGCCGTATTCCCGACACCCTGGTCCTGCTGGAGCACACGCCGGTCATCACTTTGGGCCGGAACGCCCGGCGCGAGCACCTGCTGGCCTCTTCCGAAACCCTAGCGGCGCGAAACGTGGAGCTGTTCGAGTGCAACCGCGGCGGCGACGTCACCTTTCACGGGCCGGGCCAGCTCGTCGGCTACCCCATCTTCGATCTACGCGGCTTTGCGCCCCGCGTCGGCGCGGTCGAGTTCGTGCGCCGGCTCGAGGAAACGCTGATCCGCACCTGCGCCGAGTATGGCGTCGAGACCCGGCGCATCCCCGGGCTGACCGGCGTCTGGACGAAGGACGTCGTGCCCGGGGGAGGGGCACCAGCGCGGGAGTCCGCCAAGATCGCAGCCATCGGCGTCCACATCTCCCGGGCCGTGACCTCGCATGGCTTCGCGCTGAACGTCAACACGGACCTCGACTACTTCAAATTGATCGTACCCTGCGGGATCGAGGCGCGACCGGTCACGTCCCTGGCGCGGGAACTCGGCCGCGAGCTCGCGCTCGACCAGGCAGCACAGCGCGTGGCCAACCACCTGGGTGAAGTTTTCGCAACCGGCGTGCGCTGGGTGAAAGAGTTGGCCGAACTGACCGGCGCCGCCGTGGGTGTTCCTGCGCGGGCTCCCCAAAGCCTGCGCCGAGCCGCCGGCGAGGAAGACACATTCAACGGGTAACGCGCCCTCGCCCGGCAATGACATAATGGCTCGAGGCATGGCCAGGAAGAATTCCAAGTCCAACGGCAAAGGCGACACTCGGCCGAAATCCGCGGCTCCCCCGGCCGACGCCCAGCCCACCTCTGACCTTCGCACCTACAGTATTCCCGATTACCGCCTGGAAAAACCCGAGTTCACGATCAGTCAGGTGTGCAAGGACGATGGTCCCGTCTGCTATGAAATTCGCGGAGACCTGGACGCACCCGTGCCGCCCCTCCGGCCGTCGAAGTACCTCCAGCCGCAGCAATGTGTCGAGATTTACCGCTGGATGCTGCTCAACCGCAAAATGGAGCAGGCGCTGGAAAACCTCTACAAGCAGGGGAAAGTCGTCGGCGGGGTGTACTTCGGGCTGGGGCAGGAGGGCTGCTCCTGCGCTTCGGCGTACGCGCTGCGCCAGGAAGACTGGCTCGGCCCCATGATCCGCAACCAGGGATCCCTGCTGGTGAAAGGCTTTCCGCCCCGCGACATCATGATGCAGTACATGGCCAAGGCGGGTTCGCCGACCTTCGGTAAAGATGCCTCGTCCCATTTGGGGGATATCGAGGAGCGCCACGTCTGTGCTCCGATTTCCACCTTGGGCGATCTGATCCCCGTGCTCGCCGGGGTGTGCCTGGGCGCGCGCCTGCAGGGACGCAACATTGCTGCCCTTACCTACATCGGCGACGGCGGGCAGTCCACCGGCGTCACTTATGAAGGCTTGAACTTTGCCGCCGTGCAGAAGCTGGGGCTGGTGCTGATCGTCGAGAACAACCTGTGGGGCTACTCCACCCCCGCCGACATGCAGTTCTGCGTCAAAGACCTGGCCGAGCGCGCTTTGGCTTATGGCATTCCCGGCGTCATCGTGGACGGGACCGACGCCTGCCAGGTTTACGATGCCACGCATGAAGCCTGTGAGCGCGCGCGCCGGGGCGAGGGCCCGACGCTCATCGAAGCTAAGATGATGCGCATGAAAGGCCACGCCATCCACGATGCCGCGGCCTACGTCCCCAAGCCCCTGTTCGAATACTGGCGGAAGCGCGACCCCATCGCGCGCCTGGAGAATTTCCTGCTGGAGAGGAAGTGGCTGTCCCCGGAACAGAACCAGGGCCTCATTGACGAGGTGGACCGGCAGCTCGAGGCCGAACGGGAAGCGGCGGTAGCGTCACCCATGCCCGACCCGGCCACCACTCCGCAGAATGTCTATTGCGAAAACGGCTGCCACACAATGAAGCCGAAGTACGGCGTTCCCAGGGTGCGGGAGGCTGTGCCCGACTCCACCCAACTCAAGACAAGCGAGGCGGCCGTGCATTTGCGGTAAGCAGGCACATCACCGTCAACCGCCATGACCGGGTGACGTATCAGTATCAAATTTGAGCATGCCCGTTCTTACTTATCTCGACGCAATCCGGCAGGGCATCTGGGAGGAGATGGAACGCGATCCCACCGTCTTCTGCCTGGGCGAAGACATTGGCATTTACGGCGGAGCGTTCAAGGTGACCGACGGCTTCATTGACCGCTTCGGCGCCGAGCGCGTGCTCGATACTCCCATTGCCGAATCCGCCATTGTGGGCGCGGCCTTTGGCGCGGCGCTCACCGGCATGCGCCCGGTGGCCGAGTTCCAGTTCATGGACTTCATCGGCTGCGCCTTCAACCAGATCACCAACATGGTGGCCAAGGCGCACTACCGCTGGGGAGCGCCCGCGCCCATGGTGATCCGCGGGCCATCCGGCGGCAACGTTCACGGCGGGCCGTTCCACTCGCAAAATCCGGAGATGTACTTTGTGCATACTCCCGGGCTGAAAGTGGTATGCCCGGCCACGGCCTACGACGCCAAGGGGCTGATCAAGGCGGCCATTCGCGACAACAATCCCGTCATCTTTTTCGAGCACAAGTACCTCTACCGCAGGATCAAGGAAGAAGTGCCGGCGGATGACTACGTGGTGCCGCTGGGGAAAGCGCGGGTGGCGCGGGAAGGCAGGCACCTGGCCATCATCACCTATGCCGCCATGGTGCACGTGGCGCTGGAAGCGGCCGAGATCCTGGCGCGAGAAGGGATTGAAGTAGAAGTGCTCGATTTGCGCACGCTCGCGCCCCTCGATCGCGATGCCATCACGGCCAGCGCGCGCCGCACCAACAAGCTGATTCTCCTGCACGAGGACGTGCGCACGGGCGGCATCGCAGGCGAGATTGCCGCCATCGTTAATGAGGAGGCGTTCGACGCGCTCGACGGGCCCATCGTGCGCATCACCGCGCGCGACACGCCTGTGCCCTTTTCGCCGCCGCTGGAAGAGGCCTTTCTGCCGCAGGTTGCCGACGTGGTGCGCGAGGCGCGGCAACTGCACTCCTACTAGGCTCCTGTTCCCGTGGGAAAAGGAACGCGCAGCCGGGGCACGAAGAGAGTCTGTCGTGCCGGCCCGGTGAGCAGGAAGGCCGCTATATAATTCTAAGTTCGTCTAAGAGAGAAGAACGCCGTTTCCGAGGGAAATCATGCCGACTGACGTGATCATGCCGCAGATGGGCGAGTCCATTGTCGAGGGCACCATTACCAAGTGGCTGAAGAAGCCCGGCGACAAGGTGCAGCGCGATGAACCGCTGTTCGAAATCTCCACCGACAAGGTGGACGCCGAGATCCCCGCGCCCTCCTCCGGCGTGCTGAAGGAGATCAAGGTGCAGGAAGGCAACACGGTGCAGGTGAACACCGTGGTCGGCGTGATTGACGCTGAAGGCGCGGGCGCGGCGACGGGCCCGGCCCAGGCCTCGCCAAAACCCGCGGCAGAAGCGCGCCCCGCCGCTCCTCCCGCGCCCGAGCCGCAGGCTGAGGGCGCAGGCGCCGGCCAGCAGCCGCCAGCGACCGAAGCGGCCGTCCGCGGCCGCAAAGGCGACGAATCGCGCGGACAAGGCGGCGCCACAACGGCTCAGCCGGCTGCGCGTGCTCAGCAACCGGCGGCGGCGGCCAAGGCCCAGGAAACCGTGATCGAGTTTCCCCACGATCGCGACGAAGAAGGCGAGCACATCCGCTCTTCCCCGCTGGTGCGGCGGCTGGCCCGCGACAATAACGTCAACCTGGCGCAGGTGACGGGAACCGGGTTGGGCGGACGCATCACCAAGCAGGACATCATGGATTTCATCGAGAAGCACGCCGCCGGCGCGCCCGCCGCGGCAGTGCAGCCGCGTACGGCAGCGCAGGCGCCGGCCTATCAACCCTCCGCGGCAGCGACGCAGCCTGCCTATCCTCCGCAGAGCGCGGCCGCGCCCACCTCGGCGGCGGCCATCCCGGGCGACCTGGTGGCGCTGAGCAACATGCGCAAGATCATCGCGCAGCGCATGATCGAGTCGCGGCGCACCAGCGCGCATGTGCACAACATGTTCGAAGTGGACGTGACCCGGGTGGTGCAGCTGCGCAACAAGCTGAAGACGGGTTTCGAGCAGCGCACGGGGGCGCGCCTGACCTTCATGCCTTTCTTCGTGCGCGCCGCCATCATTGGCCTGCAGCAGTTCCCCATCCTCAACGCCTCCATGGAAGGCGATAACATCCGCTATCACCGCAACATCAACATGGGCATTGCGGTGGCGCTGGATTGGGGGCTGATCGTGCCTGTCATCAAAAGCGCCGAGGAAAAGAACTTCCTGGGCCTGCAGCGCGCGATCACGGATGTGGGCGAGCGCGCGCGCGGCAAGCGGCTGTCGCCCGACGAAATCCAGGGTTCCACTTTCACCGTCACCAATCCCGGCACCTTTGGCGCGGGGTTTGGCCTTCCCATCATCAACCAGCCGAACGTCGCCATCCTGGGGGTGGGCGGCATCACCAAGATGCCGGTCGTGGTCACCGACGCGCACGGCAACGACTCCATCGCCATCCGCTCCATGGTCCACCTCACCCTCGGTTATGACCATCGCGTGATCGACGGCGCCGTGGCCGACCAGTTTATGGCGCTGGTGAAGAAGACGCTGGAGAACTGGAACGAGGACGTCGGCTAGAAACCCCGCCTAAGGGATACAAACGGGTGCAGATTCGGGAAGCACAGGCCCGATCTGCGCCCGGGTGTTGCTGCAACACGGGCTGGCGCGGTGCCACACTTTCCTCGTCATGGAAACTGAATCGCTCGCCTGCATGCTGCGGCAGTTCCTGGCCGATGCGCGCGCGGCGGTGATCCTGGAAGACGGCGCAGTGATGTTCGAGATGGCGCGAACGCGCTACTCGGTGACGGCTCAACCCGGGCGTTGCCTGCTCCACTTATGGTCGGAAGAGCGCAACGCCGTGCGGCGCGTGTTGCAGGCGGAACTGAAAGGCAACGCGCTGCGGCTGGAGGTGCTACGGTTCGGCCAAATCCGGCCCTCCCGGCTGGATATTTTTCGCGACCCCGACCGGCGCACCGCCTCGGCGCGAAAGGTGGCGCGCGCCATGTACGCGCAGAGGTTGCGGCAGGTCCTCGAAGGTAATCTTCGCGACTGGCGGCTGGTGCAGTTGACCTCCGCCATGGATTTGGGGCGCTCCTTCGGGCCGGTCTACGCGCGCGGCTTGCTGAAGCGCGGGCGCTCCGCGTTCGCCGTGCTGGGCTTAGGCAGCACCGAAACCGGGGCCGCGGTGGACGCCTCGCTGACCTTTGCCATCCTGTGGATGGACGCCTGCCGCGAATCCCTGGCTGGCAAGCTCCAGGTAGAGGGAGTCAAACTGATCGTGCCACGCGGCGCCTCCCTGGTGGTGCGCGCGCGTATGGCCCGGCTCGATCCAGATGCAGCCAAGTGGCACCTCTACGAGATGGACGAGCGCGAGGGGTCGCTGAGCGAGATGGATTGCGCCGACGCCGGCAACCTGGAGACCCGCCTGGCGCGCTGCCCCGACCAACCAGCCGTTCGCGAGCGCTTTGCCGCCAGCATCGCTCAGATCGCTTCTTTGTCCCCGGCCATTGAGGTGGTGGCAGCTTCGGCGGCGGAGGTCTCC
>JAMXLI010000238.1 GCA_024281115.1 Terriglobales bacterium
GCAACGGCGATGAGCTTACTTGCGCCCATTGCTGCCGTAAACACCGCTGCTCTGCAAAACACGCGCCAGCCAGTGCCCGGTATGAGATTGCGAGACGGCGGCAATGGCTTCGGGCGGGCCGGTGGCGACGACAGCACCTCCGCGGTCGCCGCCTTCGGGACCGAGGTCAATCACCCAGTCAGCGGTTTTGATGACATCAAGGTTGTGCTCTATGACCAGCACGGTGCCCCCTGCATCCACCAGCCGGCGGAAGGCGGCAAGCAGCTTACTGACGTCGTCAAAATGGAGGCCGGTGGTGGGTTCATCGAAGATGTAAAGAGTGCGATTGCGGCGGGGCTGGCCGGTCTCGGTCAAAGCGCGCAGCGTGGCCCGGGGTTGGAGGTGGGCGGCGAGTTTCATGCGCTGGGCTTCGCCACCGGAGAGGGTGGTAGCGGACTGGCCCAGGCGAAGGTAACCCAAACCCACCTCATCCAGGACGCGCAGCTTATCCGTGATCTTGGGAACGCCGGCAAAGAACTGCAGCGCCTCGCGCACCGTGAGATTCAGAACCTGGTGGATGTTCTTGCCGTGATAGCCGACCTCGAGCACCTGCGGCTTGTAACGCGTACCCTTGCAATCCTCGCAAACCAGTTCGACATCGGCGAGGAACTGCATTTCGACCATGACAGTGCCGTCGCCCTGGCAGGTATCGCAGCGTCCCCCGGGAATGTTGAAGGAGAAGTGACCCGCACTGAAGCCGCGTTTCTGCGCTTCCGGCAAGGAGGCAAAAAGGTCGCGGATGCAATCGAAAGCCTTGATGTAGGTGACGGGATTGGAACGGGGTGTGCGTCCGATGGGGGACTGGTCTACGAGCACAACATCGGAAATGTATTGGTCGCCCTGGAGGGCATCGAGAATGCCGGGGGCGGGGCCGCCTCCATTTTCCTGCTTCTTAAGGGCGCATAGCGTTTTGTAGAGGACGTCGTGCACCAGAGTAGATTTTCCGGAACCGGAGACGCCGGTCACGGCTACCACCATACGGAGCGGAATCGCCACATCGATGTTCTTCAGGTTGTGGGCGCGAGCGCCGGAGAGCCTGATCTGCTGGGGGCCAGGGGGGCGGCGGGCGGCGGGCAGGGCGATGCGCAACTCGCCGCCGAGGTAACGCCCGGTCAGGGAAGATGGAGCGCGAAGGATCTGTTCGTAAGTTCCGCTGGCGATCACGCGTCCGCCACTTTCACCGGCGCCGGGACCGAGGTCGAGGACGCGGTCGGAGGCGCGCATAATGTCGGGATCGTGCTCGACCACCAAGATCGTGTTTCCCAAATCGCGCAGGTCATGCAGGATGCTGATCAGACGGTGGGTATCGCGCGTGTGCAGCCCGATGGAGGGTTCGTCGAGCACATAGAGCGTGCCGACCAGGCGCGACCCCAACGAGGTGGCGAGCTGGATGCGCTGCGCCTCCCCACCGGACAAGCTGGAGGAAAGACGATCGAGAGTGAGGTATTCGAGTCCTACCTCGTTCATGAAGGCGAGGCGCTCCTGGATCTCTTCCAGAACCTTGCCGGCAATCTGCGATTCGGCAGGGGAAAGCTGCAGGGTGGAGAAGAAACGGGTCGCCAGCTCCACCGTGAGAGCGCACACCTCGCTGATGTTTCTGCCGGCAATGCGGACCTGCAATGCCTCCGGGCGCAGGCGGGCGCCGCCGCAGGTGAGGCAACGAGAATAACCGCGATAGCGGCTGAGAAAAACGCGCACGTGCAGCTTGTACTTCTTGCGTTCCAGGTGGGCGAAAAAGCCGCGCACGCCGGGATAGCGGCCTTCGCCTTCGATGACGAGCTGCCGCATCTCGGGATCGAGTTCTTCCCAGGGAACGTCCAGAGGGATGTCGCGTAGCCTGGCGAAACGTTTGAGCTCGGCGTAAAGGGGACGGTACTTGGGCTTGGTCCAGGGCTCGATGGCGCCTTCCGCCAGGGTTTTGGTTTTGTCCGGAATGACCAGTTCGAGATCAAAGTCGATGGTGTTGCCGAACCCCTGGCAGCGCGGGCATGCGCCGTAGGGGTTATTGAAGGAGAAAAGGCGAGGTTCGGGCGGGTCGAAGCGGACATTGCAGCGCTTGCATTCAAAGCGCTGGGAGAATTGCAGGAGTTCGGGAGAGCGCTCGTCACGGGGCGCGGTTTCGAAAATGGCTTCGCCCGATTCGCGATAGCAGGTCTCAAGGGCATCCACGATGCGGGAGCGAGCCTCCGGCGTTACTACCAGGCGATCCACCAGCGCGAAGACCGGCCGCTTGAAATCGACATCAAGCAGGGATTCCGGCGTGGAGAATTCGTAGACCCGGCCTTGCTGATAGAGGCGGTTGAAGCCGCGCTTGCGCAACTCGAAGAGTCGGGACTTGAGCAGGTCAAAATCGACAGCTGGGGAGGCGGCCGCACTGCCGCGCCGACGCGATGTTTTTTTCGCCGGCGAAGCCGGTACGGACCGAGCCTGCACGGGAAAGAGCACGTTGAGGCGCGTACCTTCCCCCAGGCGGAGGATGGCCTCGGCGACCTCGTCCACCGTATCGCGGCGAATCTCCGCGCCACATTGCAGGCAGTAGGCTCGGCCGACGCGCGCAAACAGCAGGCGGAGGTAATCATAAACTTCGGTGGCAGTAGCCACGGTAGAGCGGGGATTGCGGGTGGAATTCTTCTGGCGAATGGCAACGGCCGGGGCGATGCCATCAATCAGGTCGGCGTCCGGCTTCTCAATACGCTCGAGGAATTGACGAGCATAAGCGGAAAGCGATTCCACGTAGCGGCGCTGCCCTTCGGCGTAGACGGTGTCGAAGGCGAGAGAAGACTTGCCCGAGCCGGACACGCCGGTCACCACCGTCAGCGTGTTGTGGGGAATCTCAAAATCAATGTTCTTGAGGTTGTGGACACGCGCGCCACGAACCGTAATGCTGTCGGTCGCCATTACAGAAGGTCCCGGAAGGGAGCTGAATCTTTCGATTATAGAACAGGGCGGGGAGCGGCCGAACGATAGCCCGCGAGAAGGGGGGGGCAGCGGGAGCAACGTCAACGAGTGGGGCGGGAGTCGCGGTCGCGGCGGCGGGCGTAATGAAAGCCCGCGCCCACGAGCAGGGTCATCATGCCGACAGGCGGCACGAGCAGAACTATCACCGCGCGGCTGAGGGCACGCTGTCCCTTGGGGCTAGCGCCCAGCGCGGAGGTGTAGCACATGGCGCAGCCCTGAGCGAAAGCGGGAGCGACCCACAGGAGGAGGGCGAGCGCCAGGAGCGGCAGGCGGCGGAACATTATCGCGCCCCCAGGCTGAGAATGCGGAAGGCGTCGGCAAAGAAGATGAACATCAGCGTCAGACAGGCGACCAGAGCGATCATCAGGATCCACTTCATGCGGGAGATTTCAAATTTCAAGTGCATGAACCAGCCGATGATGAGGGCCGATTTCACGATGGAGAGCACCATCAGCACTTCCAACATGTGAAGCGGCGCGAAAACCTGCTTGTAGGCGAGCACCACCTCGACGGCGGTAAGAAACAACAGACCGATCCAGACCGCGTAGTAGGGGGACCGGCTCTCCTCGTGATGAGCAACCGCAACATGGGACATCATTTCGCTCCCTTCCCAGGCCGCACGGGCGGCGCCTGGCCAATGCAATGCCTTTCTACTGCACGCGAGTGGACATGAGGTACACCAGCGGGAAGATGAACATCCAGACCAAATCTACGAAGTGCCAGTAGAGTCCGGCCACCTCGACGTCATTGGCATCGTAGTCCCTGGGCTTGAGAAACAACACGAACGCGGAAACCACAGCGGCGAGCAGCAGAACATGCACGCCGTAATGGAAGACGTTACCGGAGGAGGTCAGGAAGAAGCCAAGCGCCCACAGAACCACCAAGACAGGCAGCATCTTCTTGCGCAGGGCGACCACGCCGAGATAGATCACGCCGAGGGTGACGTGGAGCATGTGCATGCCGGTAAGGGTGAAGAAGGTGCCGCCAAACTGGGGCACGCTGGCAGCCCAGGGATTACGAAACGGCGTCAGCCCCTCGTGGATCAGGCCCATCCATTCGCGCGCGTGCAGAACGACGAAGACAGCCCCGAAGAACATGGTGGCGAGCAGCCAACGAACCACGCCGGCGCGATCGCTGCGCCGGGCAGCGAGGACGGCGAGCACCATAGTCAGGGAACTGGAGAGCAGACACGCCGTCATGATGGTGGCGTTGGTGATGCTTTCCTTGGCAAACGGAGTGGGCCAGTTCGGGGTCGAGATGCGCCCGTAGGAATAAGCGAATAACAGGGCGCCGAAGGTCAGGGAGTCGGAGAGCAGAAACAGCCACATCCCGATCTTCTTGGAATACGTGCCGAACAGCGATGGTTCGTACAGGCCCTCCACTCCGTGCTGGATTGCAACATCGGCCATGGGCGGTCCCTCCCTCGTCCTAAGCGAATAACAGCAGAGCAAACACGTAGAGCCACAAAATCGCCATGAAGTGCCAATACCAGGCCGTGACGTCTACAACGATACGGCGCACTTCCAGAGGCCGGTGCAACCATTGCGTGGAGGCAGCGTAGAGCAAGGCGATCATGCCCCCCGCCAGGTGAACAGCGTGGGCGCCGGTCAGCAGATACACAAAGGAACTGCTGGGACTGGTGGCGACATAGACGCCACGGGCGGCCAAAGCTCGCCAGGCGAGATACTGGCCGGCCAGAAAACCCAATCCCAGCGCCAGCGTCAGGCTGAGCCAGGGAACTTCCCGCTGGTCGTCGGAGGCGATGCCGGGAATCGCAACAATGGGAGCGAGGGCGAGTTGGCGTATCGCCTGGCGACGGGCCATCTCCATGGTCCAGCTGCTGAACAGCAGTAGGACGGTGTTGATGGAGAGAAGCAGCGTGGGAATGCTGACCGGCACCCAGTCGGGCAGGTAGGCATTGGCCGTGGCATTCCACTGAGGCAGTCCCTGGCGAACGATAAAGGCGCTCGTAAAAGCGACAAACAGCATGACGATAGGAGCGATACCGACCGCCAGGCCGAGGCGGTAGCGGCGCAGGCGCTCACCATAGTCGGGGGAATTGTCGCCACCGTGGCGTCCATCGTCGCCGCCGCCGGGAAAATGCGGTACGTCGCTGCCCCCGCCGCGACGAGCCTTTGGTTCTTGAACCGAAACGCTGGAACTCAAAGTTGCCATGAGGGTCAGTGGGCCGGCACCGCGGCGGGATCGGTTTGCATCACGTAGTCCTTGGCCGCGCCGGGAACGCTGTACTCATAAGGTCCGTGAAAGACCTGGGGAGTCACGCCCGCGAAATTGTCGTGCGGCGGTGGCGAGGAGGGAGTTGACCACTCCAGCGTGGTGGCTTCCCAGGGATTGAGGGCGGCTTTTTCGCCCTTGAACATGCTCCAGAACAGGTTGAACAGGAAAACCAGCTGGGCGGCGATGGTGATGATGGCAGCGTAGGTGATGAATTTGTGGATGGGAATCAAGCCGGCGAGGTAGTTCAACTCGGTGAATTGCGAGTAGCGGCGGGGGTTCCCGGCCATCCCCAGGTAATGCATAGGCATAAAGATGCAGTAGGCGCCCACGAAGGTGATCACGAAATGAATACGACCCAGGGTCTCGTTCATCATGCGACCGAACATCTTGGGGAACCAGTAGTAGGTGCCGGCGAAGATTCCAAATATAGCGGCCACGCCCATGATGAGGTGGAAATGGGCGACGACGAAGTAGGTATCGTGCAGGGGAATGTCGATGGCGGGCTGGGCCAGGAAGGGACCGCTCAGGCCGCCGGAAACAAACAGCGAAACGAAGCCGATGGCAAACAGCATGGGGCTCGCGAGACGGATGCGCCCCTGCCACAAGGTGCCCAGCCAGTTAAAGGTCTTGATAGCGGAGGGTACGCCGATGGCCATGGTCATGATGGAGAAAGCGAAGGCGGAGTAGGGACTCATGCCGCTCATGAACATGTGGTGTCCCCAAACCATGAACCCGAAGATGCCGATGGCGAGCATGGCGTACACCATGGCCTTGTAACCGAAGATGGGCTTACGCGAAAAGGTAGAGAGCAGCTGCGAGGCAACACCCATGCCGGGAAGAATGGCGATGTAGACCTCGGGGTGGCCGAAAAACCAGAACAGGTGCTGCCAGAGCAAGGGAGAGCCGCCGCTGTGGCCGGTGGGAGTGCCGTTCACGGTGCTGAGAGGCACGAAGAAGCTGGTACCCAGGTTGCGGTCCATCAGGAGGAGGATGCCAGCTGCCAACAGCACGCCGAAGGCGAGCAGGCCGAGAATGGCGGTGATGAACCAACTCCAGCAGGTGAGCGGGAGGCGCATCAGAGACATGCCGCGGGCGCGCAGGTCGAGCGTGGTGGTAATGAAATTCAGGGCGCCCATCATGGAGGCGATGCAGAACAGGGCGATGCTGACGATCCAGAGATCCTCGCCGAGCTGCAGGCCGGGGCCGGCGCTGGACAGGGCGCTGAGCGGAGCGTAGTTGGTCCAGCCGGCAATAGGGGGACCGCCGGTGACAAAGAAGGCAGCGACCAGGGCCACGAACCCGACAAACGTCACCCAGAACGAAAGCATGTTCAAGGTGGGGAAGGCCATGTCGGGCGCGCCGATCTGGATGGGCAGCATGTAGTTGCCGAAGCCGCTCTGGGGCGCGGTGGTGAGCACGAAAAACACCATCATGGTGCCGTGCATGGTGAGCAGGGCGAGATAGGTTTCAGGCTTGATTTCGCCGATGCCGGGAATCTGGGCGCTCGGCCAGACCATGTGAATGCGCATCAGCAAGGAAAGAAACATGCCGATGAACACCGAGGCCAGCGCGAGGAAGTAATACTGCAGCCCGATTACCTTGTGATCGAGACTGAAAACATACTTGCGAATGAAGCTGGTGGGAGCTGCGTGAGCGTGAGGATTCTCCGCGTGAACCATGGCTACTGTTTATCGGCCTCCCGTGCCGCTAACCACTTTTCGTAATCTGCTTCGCTGACGACCTGCATAATGCCGTGCATTTTGTAGTGACCCAGTCCACAGAGTTCGGCACATGCAATCTCGTACTCGCCAATCGTGAGCGGACGAATGTGCATGTGAATGTTCAGGCCGGGGACGGCGTCCTGCTTAAAGCGCATTTGCGGGATGAAGAAGGAGTGAATCACGTCGTGGGCGCGCAGCGAAAGATCAATGTCGCGATTCACGGGAACCACCAGGCGCCCGGTGACAATGTCGTCCTTGGCGGCGGGATCGCTGGTATCGACGCCGAGGGCGGCCTCGCCACCAGCGGAAGCGTCTTCGAGCTTGGGATCGGTGCGGGCAAACTTGCCGTCACGGCCGGGATAGCGGAAATACCAGGCGAACTGCATGGCGGTGACTTCGATGGGGACGGCGCCGGCCTCGGCGCTGCGAAACCGCTCCGCCGCCCAGATGGGGCTGCCCACCAGATTCAGTCCGACGAAAAGAAGGGCGGTGAGGGCCGTCCAAATGATTTCCAGGCGGGTATTGCCGTGCGAGTAGCGAACTGGATGGTTGGCACTGGCGCGATAGCGCCACACGAACCATCCCAGGCCGATCTGCGCCGCCAGGAAAACGATCCCCATGGCAATAAAGGTGACGTGGAACTGGTGGTCAATGTAGGGCGCGCTGGCGGAAATGGCGTGCGGCCACCAGTCCCTGGCAACAAAGAAGTACGAGCTGGCAAATGTGATCAGCCAGATAATGCAGAGAAGAACGAGGCCCATCCACTCGCCTCCAAGGTGCAAGATGCTCGGGCCAAGCGCACCACTTGCGTTGGCATGCCATGAGCTGTCGCTTGGCGCGAGAGTCTATCACAGGTAGCAGTGATTACAAGCAAGGACGAGGCGCGGAAGTACACGCGACGAAAAGGGCCAGCCGGTCAGGCGGGATTCGGCGAAGTCGATAGGGTAAAGAAGACGTGCCAGCAAGCGCAGCGCAAATTCTTTTTTCTGAGGCGGCATGCTGAACGAGCGGGAAAACTGGAACCGACGCTACGCGCGTGGAGCGCACGGTCCGGCAACGCCAGATCCCTTTTTCCTGGAGGCATATGAAAAGTATGTGAGCAGGTTTTTTCCGCAGGGCGGGGAGGGGCTCGACATCGCGGGCGGCACGGGGCGGCACTCGATATGGCTGGCGCAGCATGGCTGGCGGATGACGCTGGTGGATATCTCTGAGACGGGCATAGGGCAGGCGCGGCAGAACGCGGGCTTAGCGGGCGTGACGATCGATTGCAAGGCGGAGGACTTGAGGTCCACGCCACTGCCGGAAGAGTGCTTTGACGTGGTCCTCGTGTTCTTCTACCTGGAGCGCAAGCTTTTCGCGCCGCTGGCGCGCGCCTTGCGGCCCGGCGGGCTGCTCGTCTACAAGACCTATACCCACGAGGCACCCCAACGGGGCGGAGGGCCGACCCATAGCATGCACCTGCTGGAACAAAATGAACTCCTGCGAGCGTTCGCTGGAATGCGCGTGCTGCACTACAAGGAGCCGGCGGAGGGCGCCGCGGTCGCTGAACTGGTAGCCCGCAACTGCTGACGAAAGCGATGGGGGCTGCGGGGTTGCGGGCGGACGTCTGCTAGTCTGAAGCGATGGCGGGAAAAACCGCGGGACATCAGAAGTACCGGCGCAAACAGCAGAACCACTGTTTTGCTTGCGGCAAGAATAATCCGCAAGGCATGCGGCTGCGTTTCACCTACGACGAAGGGGCGCGGCGCTTCGTCTGCCGCTTCCGGCTAAACCCGCGGTATTCGGGACCGCCCGGGCACGCCCACGGCGGAATTATCGCCACGATCCTGGACGAAGCCATGGGCAAGGTGAACAAGATTCACAACGTGGTGGCGCTCACCTCCGAGATCATCGTCCACTACTTAAAACCGGTACCCCTGGAGAAACCCCTGCGGGTGGAGGCGCGTGAGGTCAGCGTGCGCGGCCGGAAGCACGTGAATGCGGCGGAAATTTTCGACAAGCAGGGCCGAGTGCTGGCCCGTGGCCGTGGAACGTTTATCTCGGTGGACCCACACAGGATGTTCGCCAAATTCATCGAGAACTGAAAGCAGGGCTGGGGGCACCCCGGGGAGTGGATGCTGGGGCGAGTGGGCTTCAAGTGGTACTTTCAAAATTGCCCTGAGTGGCGCTTGTTATGGAACCGGTCACCGGGCTTGAATGCAAGGCAGGGAGATCCCGGCTAACTTCGCGGGACGCTAAAATGAACGACGGGATGGAGGCAAAGGAACATGTCGGACCACAACGGAAGCGGCAATAGCCTGCGGCTGAAGACCGGACTGGCGGAAATGCTGAAGGGCGGGGTAATCATGGACGTCACCAACGCCGAGCAGGCCGAAATTGCGCAGCGGGCGGGCGCGGTGGCGGTCATGGCACTGGAGCGTGTGCCCGCGCAAATCCGCGCCGAAGGCGGTGTAGCGCGCATGGCATCGCCCAAGAAAATCCGCGAGATCATGGCAGCCGTGGACATTCCGGTGATGGCCAAGTGCCGCATCGGCCACTTTGCGGAGGCCCAGGTGCTGGAGGCCCTCGGGGTGGACTACATAGACGAATCCGAGGTGCTGACGCCCGCGGACGAGGCGCACCACGTGGACAAGCACTCGTTCAAGGTGCCGTTCGTTTGCGGGGCACGCAACCTGGGCGAGGCGCTGCGCCGGATTGCGGAAGGCGCGGCCATGATCCGCACCAAGGGCGAAGCGGGAACGGGGGACGTGGTCCACGCCGTAAAGCACATGCGGCAGATCATGACGGAAATGCGCCAGCTGACGGTGGCGCGGGAGGAAGAGCTGTACTCACGCGCAAAAGAACTCCAGGCGCCCTTCGAATTGGTGCGCCTGGTGGCTGAAGCAGGGAAGTTGCCGGTCCCGAACTTTTCCGCCGGGGGCATTGCCACGCCCGCCGACGCGTCGCTCGTGATGCAACTGGGAGCGGAGGCGGTCTTCGTGGGTTCGGGAATCTTCATGAAGAACTCCAGCGAATTCTGCGCCCCCGAGGATGCCTATCGGCGCGCGGTTGCGATCGTAAAAGCAGCCACGCACTATACCGACCCTCAAGTATTGCTTGAAGTGAGCGAGGATGTGCCCAGCGCCATGAAAGGGCTGGCGGTGGCGGGCATGTCCGAATCGGAGATGTTGCAGAAACGCGGCTGGTAGGGCGGGTCGCTCACGCAGATGAAGATCGGAGTGTTAGCGCTGCAGGGAGATTTCGATGCGCATCGACGGCGCCTGGAGCAACTGGGCGCCGAGGTGGTGCTGGTGCGCAAGCCCGAACAGTTGGATCTGATTGAAGCGCTGGTGATTCCCGGCGGCGAGTCCAGCACCTTCCTGAAGCTGCTGGGAGAACAAGGGCTGGAAAAGCTGAAGCAATTCGTGCGCAGCAAGCCGACGTTCGGAACCTGCGCGGGCGCTATCCTGCTGGCTAGCGAGGTGGAAAATCCCTCCCAAGCTGGGTTGGGCGCGGTGGACATGCGGGTGCGGCGCAATGCCTACGGCCGGCAGGTTGACAGCTCCATCCGAACCGGCGAGATGGAGGGCGCGCCCATCGAAATGGTTTTTATCCGCGCGCCGAGAATTGAGCGCGTAGGACCCGCAGTGCAAGTTCTGGGACGGGAAGGGGCCACGCCCGTGTTGGTGCGCCAAGGCAAGACCCTGGCGGCCACCTTCCACCCGGAACTCAGCCCGGACGCGAGGGTCCACCAGGCATTCTTAGACATGGTGCGGACTACGAACGGCAAAGGGTGAACCCAGGCTTTCTCCCTCCCCTCCAGGAAAGCTGGCCGGCCGCGCAAAGCTAGGACTTTCTGCCTGTCTTGCGTTTTTTCCCGTTTGCCCCCTTGACAGCCGTGGATGTGTAACCGTAAAGTTACGCTTCTGGATGCGCAACCGTTCGGTTACATATCGCGGCAAGCGGGCGGGCGGGGCATCACCCTCGGGGGCCCGGGACACGGAGGCCATTTTCCAGGCTTTGGCTGACCCCACCCGGCGCGCGGTGCTGGACCTATTGCGCGGGGGGCCGCAGCCGGCGGGGCGCATTGCGCAATCGTTTCCCGTGTCCCGCCCGGCAATTTCCAAGCACCTGCGGCAATTGCGGGGGGCACGGCTGGTGGTGGAGCAGCGGCGGGGACGGCACCGGATGTACCAGTTGAATCCCGATCCCCTCCGCAACGTGGACCGCTGGTTGGAAGCCTACAGAAAGTTCTGGACCACCAGCTTGACCAACCTCAAGGAATTCGTGGAAGCCGAGCACGCAAAAGAAACCGGCAAACTCAAGTAAGGGAGGAAAAGCGATGAAAGGGATGAAAGCGTGGCGGGGTGTTTCGTTCACCATGCTTGTTCTGGCAGCAGTCATGGCGGCGGGGCAGTCGCAGAGCTCGTTCGACCGGCTGAAAACCCTGGCGGGAATGTGGCAAGGCAAGTCGCCAGAAGGGCAGACGGTGAAGGTGCTTTATCGCGTGACCTCGAACGGCTCCGCCTTGATGAGCGAGATGCAGACGGAGGATATGGTCACGATGTTCCACATGGATGGCGACCGGCTGCTGATGACGCACTATTGCGGCGCCGGCAATCAACCGCGCATGCAGGGGGCGGTATCGCCGGACGGAAAAACGTACACGTTCAATTTCGTGGACGCTACCAATCTGGCGACGCCCGAGACGGGGCATATGCATCGCCTGGTTTTGACTCTGGTTGATGCCAATCATCAGACCCAGGAATGGACGTTCAAGGAGAAGGGCAAGGAAATGACCGAGAAGTTCAGCCTGGAGCGCCAGGCGGCGGTGAACTGAGCCGCACTGAGAGGAGAGAAGAGATGGCAACTGCGAGGGTCAGCACGGACCTGGATGCCGTAGTGGCGGAGGTGGAAATCGCGGCGCCTCCGGAGCGCGTGTTCAAAGCTTTGAGCAGCCCCTCAGAATTAAAAGCCTGGTTTAAAGGCGATGAGAGCTGTCCGGTGAAGGCCTGGGAATTTGAGGCGAGGCGCGGCGGGAAATACAAATACGAAACCGAGCGCAGCGCGACGTTGTCGGTCAACGGCGTCAATCAATTCGAGTGTCACGGCGAGGTCCTGGAGTTCGATCCGCCCCGACTGCTGGTTTACTCCTGGGTTGCGAACTGGCACGCCGACAAGCAACGAGGCACAGTGGTCCGTTGGGAACTCACTCCCAGCGGCGCCGGAACGAAGGTGAAGGTCACGCACAGCGGCCTGGCGGCGGAGAAAGTGGCGCGCGAGGATTACAGCCGAGGTTGGGTGGGAGTGCTGGGCAAACTGAAAGCCTTCGCGGAGGCGAAATAACCACAGCTCTGTACAGGGTAGCGGGCTGAGGGGAGATGAATGTCATCCATGGTCAGCGTAGTGGCGACCCCGGACGGGGTTGCCGGGGAGTTATACATCGGAGCACCGCCGGAGCGCGTTTTCCAGGCGCTCACGGATCCACGCCAGGTAAGCCGCTGGTGGGGGGAGAAGGGAATGTACCTGTGCAGGAAATTCGAGGCCGACCTCCGGCCCGGCGGCAAGTGGCACACAGAGGGCATAACTGAAGACGGACGTTCCTACGCGGTGGAAGGCGAGTACCGGGAGGTCGATCCGCCGCGGCTGCTGACCTATACCTGGGTGACGAGCTGGCATCAGCATCCGCCGACCTTGGTACGGTGGGAGCTGAAAGCCAATGGCGACGGCACAGATGTGAAAATGGTCCACAGCGGGCTTGCTGAATACGCCGAGGCCGGGCGCGATTACGGCAGCGGCTGGCCGCGGGTGCTCGCGTGGCTGCGGGAATACTGTGAGCTGGGATCTACCGCGGAGACGCGCTCGACGCCGGCGGTCGCGTCTCGCCAACCCTGAACAGCGTCAAAAAATCCTCCTCCAAGGGTGGGGTATACTTGGGCGAGGATGGCGGCAAGTCCGGCAAAGACGTTTTATATCGAGACCTTTGGCTGCCAGATGAACGCCCACGACTCGGAAAAGATCGTGGGCACGCTGATTTCCGAGGGCTACCGCCAGGTGGACACCGTCGAGGTCGCCGACCTGGTTTTCTACAATACGTGTTCCATACGTGACAAGGCCGAGCAGAAAGTCTTCCACCGCCTGGCCGATTTCAAGCGTCTCTCCCAGCAGGGCAAGAAATTCGGCGTGCTGGGCTGTGTGGCCCAGCAGGAGGGCCGACGTATTTTTGAGCGGGCGCCGCACGTGAGCCTGGTGGCCGGCTCAGCCTCTTACCGCAATCTAGGCTCGATGGTGAGAGCCATCGAGCACGGTCATGAGCGGGTAACCGGACTGGACGACCGCGAAACCGAGGAATGCTTCGAAACCGAGTTCACCGCGCGGACCAATCCACATCGCGGATACATCACCATAATTGAGGGTTGCGACAAGTTCTGCGCCTTCTGCGTCGTGCCTTATACACGGGGCAAGGAACGCAGCCGCAGCTCGGATTCGGTGCTGGTGGAAGCAACGCGCGTGGTGGACGCCGGGTACACGGAAATCCAGCTGCTCGGGCAAAACGTAAATTCCTACAAGGACCCGTTGGGAAAGAGGACCTTTGCCGAGCTGCTGGCCGCAGTGGGCGAAGTGCCGGGAATCCGCCGGGTGCGGTTCATCACCTCGCATCCCCGGGATTTCGGGCGCGACATAGTGGAGGCCATCGAGGCGGTGCCCGCGTTGTGCGACCACGTCCACCTGCCGGTGCAGAGCGGCTCGACGCAAGTGTTGGGCGTGATGCAGCGGCTGTACACGCGCGAGCAGTACCTGGAAAGAATCGGTTGGATGAAGCAGGCGAAGCGCCCGATCTCGATCACCACGGACGTGATCGTCGGCTTTCCGGGGGAAAGCGAGGACGACTTCCAGCAGACGTTGTCGCTGCTCGACGAGGTGGAGTACGACGGGGTGTTCGCGTTCAAGTATTCCACCCGGCCGAATACGCCCGCGCAGAAGTATCTGGATCACATCCCGGAGCAGGAGAAGTCTCGGCGCCTGGCGGTGCTGATGGAGAGGCAGCGGGCGATCCAAGAACGAAATAACGCGCGGCACGTCGGGGAGGTGCTGACGGCCATGGTGGAGGGGCGTAACGAGACGCGGCAGCAGTGGGTGGGGCGTACCTCGCAAAATAAAATATTGAACTTTGCAGCCCCGGCTGAAGCTCGCCTGCGGGCGGGACAATATGCGGAGGTGCGGGTCACCCGCAGCTTTCCCAACAGCCTTTTGGGCGAAGTGGTCGTCTAATGGTTAACCGGCGGGCCTTAAGGAGGTCACGATGGAAGTGGAGATGAGGATTCGCGGTCTGATGATGGACCCGGTGACGAACATGCCCATCGTGATCCTGAAGGATGCGAACGGGGACTCGGTACTGCCGATCTGGGTAGGCGTGTACGAGGCCAATGCGATCGCGCTGGAGATCGAAAAAGTCACAACGCCCAGGCCCATGACTCACGATTTGATCAAGAACCTGCTGACCGGCCTGGACACCCAGGTGCACAAGGTAGTAGTCACCGAGCTGCGGGAAGACACGTTCTTCGCCGTGATCTGGCTGGAGCGTGAGGGACGCGTCATCAGCATCGATTCCCGTCCTTCGGACGCGCTGGCGCTGGCTCTCAGGGTGGATTGTCCCATCTACGTGGACGATGACGTGCTCAAAACCTCGAAGCAGGCCAATTCGGTCAACGACCGTGTCTCCAGCGAAGAGCTGCGCAAGTGGCTGGAGAATTTAAACGACGAAGACCTCGGGCGATACAAGATGTAGCCGGGAGCCGGGCGGAAGGAGCATGGCCCCGGGCCAGCCGAGTAAACACCCACCGCCGCCCACACCCCCATCTATGCCGGATCCCGCGGAGCAGCTTCAGCGCATCTATCTGGCCGGTTTTGAACTGCAGACATTCGAACGCTTTCCGCGCGCGGTGGGCGTGCTCCGCGAGGAATGTATCGCTTTGCTTGAAGCGTCACCTGAGGGGCTGAGGCTGCTGGGTACGCCGGGCTGGAGGATGGGTGATGCCATCGGCGTGCTGGTGGAGAAAAATGGCCGCCAGGTCTTCCAAGCAAAGGAGCAGGTCCTCGAGGCCACCCCCGAGCGCCTGGAAAAGCTACGGGTGTTTCGAGCGGAACTGGAGAGTTTCCTGCGAGAAAGCTGAGGAGGGGCGAGTTCAGGGGTGGGCCGCAGCGTAACTTTACATAATACCTGTTATCGGACATTGTGCCCATGGGAACCGCGGGCGGTCAGTTTCTGTGCCCGGCGGGCGCGCCAGGAAGTTGAGGCATCAGCACTACCCGAGGTTGAAATAAAGTACCCGCAACCCGGCTGGCTATGGCCAGCAATTCCCTTTGCCCGCGGAACACCTTTACCTGCCGTGCCTGCGAGAGTTCCGGGAGGTTCACCGCACGCCCGTTTCGAATGCGGGCGGCAACTTCCTCGGTGACGCTCACGCTGGGAAGTTCAGGAAGGAGCAGGCGCGGATTGACGAAGAGCTCCTCGGCCTGGCCGCCGGCGGCAGCCGCCGCTAACTGGTCCGGCGTGCAGGCAAGCTCGAGCGAAAATTCGGCAACTTGGGTGCGGCGCAAGCGCGCGAGATGCGCGCCACATCCCAGCTGCTGGCCCATATCGTGCGCGACCGACCGGAGGTAGGTGCCTGAGGTCACGCGTGCGCGGAAATGCAAGTGCTCGCCGTCCCACTCGCCCAGCTCGAATTCCTTGATCTCCACCTCTACGGGCTTGAGCTCGGGAAGCTGCTTCTTCCGGGCCAGCTTATACGCGGGGACCCCGTGTACCTTCTTGGCAGAAAATGGCGGGGGCGCCTGCTGGATGCGGCCCAGAAAACCGGCCGCTACCTCCTTCAACTCTTCAAGTGTTCCTTTAACTGGTTGAGGCGGCGACGCGGGTACGCCCTCCGCGTCATAGGTATCCGTGGAGAAGCCGAATCGGATGACGCCCTCGTAACTCTTTTCGCTGGCGGTATAGAACTGCGCCAGCCGGGTCATTCTTCCAACAACCAGGGGCAACACGCCGGTTGCCAACGGGTCGAGCGTGCCGAGGTGCCCGACGGCGCGTTCCCGCAGGAGGCGGCGTGCGCGGTTGACCACATCGTGGGAAGTCAGGCCGGGAGGCTTGTCTATGACCAGAACACCATTCATGGGAGCCGTCTGCTATCGTGGACTGGTGTCCGCTCGGGGTCAACTCCGGCGCGGAAGCAAGTTCCCCTCCCATGATTCCGATTCGCGACGATACCCCGCGCTACAGCACTCCCTACGTTACGTATTTCCTGATCGTGCTGAATGTCCTGGTGTTTCTGTTCGAGATTTCACTCGATCCGCGCAGCCGGAATTTATTGATGTTTGAGTTCGGCTTCATACCCGCGCGGGTGGGACAAGTCTGGGGAGGCGGAGCGCCGGGCGCGGAGCTGGCAGTGCTGCCTATCTTCACCTCCATGTTCCTGCACGGCTCGTGGCTGCACCTGATCGGCAATATGTGGGTGCTCTGGATCTTCGGCGACAACATTGAAGATTACGTTGGCCACTTCAAATATATTGTGTTTTACCTGGTGGGCGGTCTGGCGGCAGCTTTGACCCACGCCCTGCTGAATTGGGGATCGCGCATCCCCAGTGTGGGCGCGAGCGGCGCGATTGCCGCGGTGATGGGCGCCTATTTGATCCTCTATCCGCGGGCGCGCGTGCTGACCATTGTGCCCCTGATCGTGTTCTTCACCTTCTGGTGGCTTCCGTCCTGGATCGTGCTGGGGTACTGGTTTGTACTGCAATTTCTGAGCGGAGCGGCCACGGCGGTGGCCACAACCAGCCAAACCACGGGCGGGGTGGCCTTCTGGGCGCACGTGGGCGGGTTCGTGGCCGGAATCGTAATGATCAAGGTGTTCCCTGCCCGTCCTCGCCGGCTGCGGTACAGCGCGTATTGAAAGCAGCCAGGCTTGCCGCGGTCCTACAGTGTTCCCTTGGCCGGCATGAGCGTGATTTCCTCAACCACGCTGTTGGGTGGAAGCAGGACCGCGTCCAGCACCACCCGGGCCACGGTACGCGCATGCAGCATGGAGTTGCGCGGGGCCTCGGGCCAGAACTGATCCCAGATGGCGGTATTGGTGGCGCCGGGTAGAACCGCCAGCACGCGGATGCCGCGGGCACGCACCTCCTCGCGCAATACCCGGGTAAAGCCGAGCGCGCCGTGCTTGGAGGCGCAATAGGCAGCTTGCCCCTCGAAACCGCGCGTGGCCGCAATGGAAAGATTGTTGATGATAGTGGAATGACGCGGCATAAGCGGCAGCGCCGCCCGCGTTACGCGAAATAACCCCGTCAGATTGGTGGCGATGACGCTGTCCCACTGCTCGGGAGCCAGGGCCTGAACCTCGGCGAGAGGATGCGACACGCCCGAGTTATTGACCAACACATCGAGGCGGCGAAATCTGGCGCGCAGCGCGGAAAACAGAGCTTCGATGGAGACAGCATCCCGCACGTCACACTCATAGAAATGCAGCCGCGCGGCCAGGCGTTGCCGAGGACGGCGGCGTGCGCTGACCACAACGGTGCATCCGCGGCCGGCGAGGGCCTCGGCGATGGCCTTGCCGATGCCGCGCGTGCCGCCCGTGACCAGCGCAACTTTGCCGCGCAGTTCGGAACCGGGCATGGAGTTCAGCCGCCGTTGGGGCGATGACGGATGAGCGAAAGAAATTCTTCGCGCGTCTCCTTGCAGTCGCGGAAGGCCCCGAGCATGGCTGAGGTCACGGTAGCGGAGTGCTGCTTTTCGACGCCGCGCATCATCATGCAAAGGTGGCGGGCCTCGATGACCACGGCGACGCCCTGCGGTTCGATCGCGTCCTGAATGGTCTCCGCGATCTGCGTGGTAAGGCGCTCCTGCACCTGCAGACGGCGGGAGAAGACCTCGACCAGTCGGGGGATCTTACTGAGCCCTACCACCCGGCCATTGGGAATGTAGGCGACATGTACCTTGCCGAAAAAAGGCAGCAGATGATGTTCGCAAAGGCTGAACATCTCCACGTCCTTCACGATGACCATTTCGTCGTAATTGACGGCAAAGAGCGCGCCGCGCAGGATGTTTTCGGGGTCCGCCTTGTAGCCGCGGGTAAGCTCCTCCAGCGCGCGATGCACCCGGTTGGGTGTGCCCGCCAAGCCTTCCCGCTTGGGATCCTCACCCAGGCGAACCAGCATTTCCCGCACCAGCTCTTCGAAACTCGCGCCGGTTACGCTGACCGGCTCAACCGAGGGTTTCATAAGCAGTATTTCCCTTTCCAGACAGGAGCGGTAAAAGCGAGCGCTCCCCTCTCGCATACAGATGCACCAGCGAGCCGGAAGTTACGGGCGCAAGGGCTCGGCGCCGGCGTATTCAAAAGCATTCATCATGGTTTCCTCCAGCCTGACCTTTTCCACCCGCGCGGGTGCGAACCCGTGGTGCAGAACATCATAGATGATGGTGCACAAGTTTTCGGTGGTGGGAACCTGGCGAGTGAATTCCGGCAATGTGTTCAGGTTCTGAAGCTGGAAGCGCGCAAGCACGTGCTGCTGGACAAAGCCATCCAGGTCCACGAGGTTGCATACCATGCCGGTAGCGGCATCTACCGGGCCGGCCACGGTGATCTCGAGCGCATAGTTGTGACCGTGGCCGTGAGGATTATTGCACTTGCCATAGGTGGCGCGGTTTTCTTCCGGCGACATGACTTCGCTATGCAGGCGATGGGAAGCGGAAAAATGGTAGCGCCGGGTCAGGTGCGCTTTCATGTTTCTCCGTAAAAATCCACGAATAAATCCGGGGTTTCATAGACGCGCACCCGGTGCAGTTGGGCGCGGTGCAGCCGGGGTTTAAGACGCTCCCATACAGCGATAGCGATGTTCTCGGTAGTGGGAATGCGGGTGGCGAACTCCGGCACTTCCTTGTTCAGAAATCGGTGGTCCATGGCATCGAGAACCTCACTGTGAAGGACCTGCTTCAGTTCCTTCAGGTCAACCACGAAGCCCGAACGCGGGTCTACTTCTCCTTTGACCGTGACCTCCAGGAGGTAATTGTGGCCATGGCCGTGAGGGTTGTTGCATTTGCCAAACAGCCGAAGGTTCTCCTCGGGAGAAAGGTCGGGATTGTGATAGTAGTGCGATGCGGCGAACTCGGCTTTGCGCGTCAGATACACCATGGGCGTGTTCTCAAGCCGGACCAGCGCCGGAAGCCATGCGGGAAACCTGCGCGGGTGGCGAGCTGTATGTGCGTCCTTTCCAGGTGACCTCCCCCCGTGCGTGCGCCCGAGCCGACGCCAGCAAAAGATAGGCAAACACCGGCAATCCGAAGAGGGCCGCCAACTCGGCGTCGCGCGAGAAATGAGCGCGGCGGATGCGACGGCGGAACTGCAGGTAGATCCCGGCTGTGCACAGGGCGCTGGTGAGTGCTACCGGCCATTGGCCACGGAACGTGGCTGCCGCGGCGATCGCAGTGCCGGCCGCGAGCGCGGCAAATTCCCCGCCCCGCTTTGCGGCCAGTCGCCCCGGAGAGGGAAACAGCAGGGCAAAATTCTTGGTCCACCCTTCGCGCATCTGGGAGAAGGTGTGGTACATGCGGGTGCGTACCGCGTCGCCCCCCATGCGAAACCTCAGAACGTATCCTGCGCCCTTGATGCGTCGGGCGAGCTCCACATCTTCCAACAGCGAGCCGCGGATCGCGGCATGTCCGCCTGCGGCATCATAGGCGTCGCGCCGAACCAGCAGGTATTGGCCATTGGCTGCCGCCTCGGGGGAGATGGGATCGCTGACCTTGGATGGCGGGTATGTGACGGCCAGCTCGGCGAACACCACCGGCATGACCGCTTTCTGCCAAAAGCCACGAACTTCCTGCTCGGGAGAGTAGGAGAGTAACGCCGCCTGGTGCTCCTCGGCTTCCCGCAATGCGCGTGCTAACGACCCCGGGCGATGAAACGTATCTGCGTCGGTGAACAGAAGCCAACGGCCGCGCGCGAGGCTTACGCCGGTGGCGAGCGCATTGCACTTGCCGGTCGAACCTGGCGCAAGAGGGCGTGCGGAGACGACGCGCACGGGAAAGGCTTCGGCGATGCCACGCGTGCCGTCGCTGGAAGCGTCGTCCACGACGATAATTTCGCTGTTCACCCCCTCCTGCTGCAGCAAAGACTCCAGACAGGCCGCGAGCAAGGCAGCTTCATTACGGGCGGGCACCACCACGGAAACGAGCGGATCAACGGTCTCTTGATCTGAGGATGGCGGCACCATGGGCTGAATCGATTATTATAGCTGGGTGAACCGAGTTGTCCCGAGCGCTTGTGCGCTGACGTTGCTGCTGGCCATGAGCGCCTGCTACAGCGGCTCCCGGCCGCCCCGTATTGGAAGCGACGCCCCCGATTTCACTATCCGTGATGCCAGCCGTTCCGTTGTCCTGCACGAGCTGCGCGGGAAGGTAGTCGTGTTGAATTTCTGGGCCACCTGGTGCCCGCCCTGTGTGGAGGAGATGCCCTCTTTGGCCCAGATGCAGGCGCGCCTTAAAGATAAAGGGGTGGAGGTGCTGGCCATCAGCACCGATGTGGACGGCAGCGCGTATCAGACGTTTCTGAAGGAACACAAGTTGGACTTGCTGACGGTTCGCGATCCCGACCAAAAGACCAACACGGTATATGGCACATTTAAGTTCCCCGAGACCTACATCATTGACCGCCGGGGGATCGTGCGGCGAAAGTTCATCGGCCCGGTGAACTGGAACGAGCCTGAAATCGTGGATTTCCTGTCCAAGCTTTAGCCTGCCCGCGCGCGCTGTTCCAGGCTCCTGCTCGAGCTGGTGATTCTCAGCTCTGGGCGGCGAGCCGGATGCGATCCTTCCAGCGCGACCAGAAAAACCACGCCGCACCGACAATCAGGAGAGCGAGGATGGCTGCATCGAGGCGATGGAACCAGGTCTTCACGCGAGGGTCGGAGTCCCAGCGTTCTCCCAGCTTCATGCCGACCCAGGCCAGGCCCAGGCACCAGGGCCAGGAGCCCACGAAGGTGTAAATGTGAAAGCGCACCTGCGGCATACGTGCGATGCCGGCAGGCAAGGCAATGAACGTCCGTACCACCGGCAGCAGGCGGCTGACGAAGACAGTGATGCTGCCATAACGAGCAAAGAAGTGGTCTGCCCAGTCCAGCTCGCGGCGGCTGAGGAGTACGTAGGAGCCCCAGCGCTCGACCACCCCGCGACCTCCATAGCTACCCACCGCGTAGGCAACGGCCGAACCCAAGTTGCAACCCAGTGCCCCCATGGTTGCGACCCACAGCAAATGGAAGCGGCCGGTGTGCACCAGGTACCCGGAAAACGGCATGATGATTTCCGAGGGCAGCGGAATGCATGCTGACTCAATGGCCATCAGGAGAACGATCCCGAGATATCCCCCGCCGGAAATGATGGAGACGATGACCGCGCTGAGCGCTGCAAGGATCTTGGAAACCATGGAAGGCCAGAATAGCAGAGGGGGTGTAACGCGGGAGGTAAAGCCGGCTGGCGTTGGACCGCCAGCCCGACTCGCTAGAAAGCGCCTTCCTGGGTAAAGGTGTAGCCGGGGAGTGCGGAGCCGTCCGCCGACTTTTGCACCTTCACCTTGATGCAATCGTTAGAAGTCGCGCCGGAGTCGGCTTGACGCAGCAGCGCGTACTGGCTGAATACCTCGTTGTATAACTTAGTGACCAGGTAGTTGCGGCCACTCTGGTCATTGCGCCAAACCTGTCCCAATTGGATCATTTTCACGGACATTTGCAATCTCCGCCATTAGGCTAACCAGCGGGATGCGGAGCGTCGAGTTACGAAAGTTTCCGCTCGGCGGGGCTGAAGCCCGTGCGTTCCGGAAGGCCCGCGGCCCCCTCTGGACGTTCTAACCCGCGATTCTGCTAACATTTTCCAAGGAAGGTACGCCTGGCTATGCCTCATACACGGAGCGCCCCGCAATCCCGCTTGTCGCAAGAGGAGGAGGTGCGGCGGCAGGTAGTGAGCTTCAGCTTTTACCGAGTGTTGCCGGAATGGCGTCGGCTGCCGCGCACCGAACGCGAAGAGCATCGCCGCGAGGCCGCCGAGGTCCTGCGCCGCTGGGCGCTGCCGGGAGAGCTCAAGGTGCTCACCTACTCGACCGTGGGCACGCGGGCTGACGCCCAGATGATGTTGTGGCGGATCTGCTACTCCCTCGACTGCCTGCAGCGCATGTCCGCCGACCTTTTGGGAACATCGCTGGGGGGCTATGTGGAAACTTCGCACGCCTACCTTGGCATGACCAAGCGTTCGCAGTACGTGATTTCCCCGTCCAGCCACCAGCACCACGCCTTCCGCGGCGCAATCGTGCCCGGTGAATTTCAGTATTTATTCGTATTTCCGCTTACCAAGACGCGCGAGTGGTATAGCCAGCCATGGCAGGAGCGGCAACGGCTCATCGGAGAATACGTGCAAGCTATGGAGGAGTACTCGCGGGTGCGGTTACACGTCATGTACTCCTACGGGCTGAGCGACCAGGACTACGTCATCGCCGTCGAATCCAACTGCCCCGAAGACGTTCTCGATATGAGCCAGGGCCTGCGCGAGACGGAGAACAACGGCTACATCTTGAACGACACGCCCGTGTTCAGCTGCGTGCAAACCTCGGCGGAAGAGATGCTGGAAAGGCTGGGCTGATGCCGCGCGGCGTCATTCCACGCCAGCCGGCGAAGAGCGGGCGGCAGGAAGGAAGGCCCGCGGCACCGGGCGATCTGCGCGGTCGTCCCCAGCGGAAGAATTCCCGCAACAGGGCGACAGCCGCTCTTCCGGGAGCGAGAAAAACACGTAGCGGCTCCTCTCGGGCAACGCGCGGCAGCGCTGGGTACCAGCCCACCTCGCCCGAGCGCGTTGCGGAAATCCTGAAGCGGCTGGACCAGCTTTACCCCAATGCTACCTGCGCGCTGAAGCACAGCAATGCCTGGGAATTGCTGGTGGCCACCATCCTTTCCGCGCAATGCACGGACGTCCGGGTGAATATGGTCACGCCGGAGCTTTTCAGGCGCTACCCGACCCCGCCCGCTTTTGCGGCTCTGAAGCCCGAGGAGCTGGAGCCGCAGATCCGCTCTACAGGTTTTTTTCGCAATAAAAGCAAATCGCTTGTCGGTGCGGCGCGCACGCTCGTGGATGAGTTCGGCGGACAGGTTCCGGACGAAATGGATAAGCTGCTCGCGTTACCCGGGGTGGCGCGCAAGACGGCCAACGTGGTGCTGGGAACATGGTTTGGCAAGGCCGAAGGCCTGGTGGTCGATACGCACGTGCACCGTATTGCGCGGCGGCTGGAACTTACCAGGAACAATGACCCGAAAATGATCGAGCAAGACCTGATGAAAGCCGTCCCGCGCGAGAAGTGGATCGTGTTCTCTCACCAGATCATCTGGCATGGACGGACTCTGTGCTTGGCGCGACGCCCAAAATGCGCCGACTGCGCGCTGGAGAACCTCTGCCATGCCGCCGATAAAACCTGGTCTACCGTCGAGATGCATAAGAACGCGAAATAACGCCTATCAAAAAATAAAACAGGCGGCCCGCAGGCCGCCTGCAATTTGCCCCGATTAGATCAGTAGGTTCCGCCCCCGGCGCCATTGTAGCCGCGCTGGTAACCGTCGCTGTAGCCGCGCCGGTAGTCGCGCTTGTACTGGTCTTTGCTGCCCATGCCGGAGTTATAGCCGCGGTCCGCGTCCTTGTAGTTGTCGCCTTGGCTGGGACGGTAGCTGTGACCGGTCATGCGATCCTTTTCGCCGTCATTCACGCCGTCCTGGAACCCGATCCGGGCGGCGCCCCCGTACTGTCCGGCAATACGCGCACCGCCGCCGCCGTTAAACCCGGCGTTATAGCCGGCCTGGTACGCCTGCACGTCCGCCGGATCCGCGTAGTGACGGTTGTAAGGGCGAGATCCGCCACGCATACGGTCGAGGCGTCCCTGGTTGTACCCATCCTGATAAGCTCCCGCGTGCGCGGAAGTGCGGTAGTCGCCGGGCGCGGTCCGTGAGGGCAACTGATGGCCGCGATTTGCGTCGTGGTCGGGATAACGGTCCCGGTCGCGATCATGGTCGCGATCACGATCCCATTCGCGGTCATGTTCCCGGTCGTCGGCATCGCGGTCGTGATGCTTGTACCAGCCGCGATGGAGCCCATTGTCGTGATGCTCGCGCCGGTCACGATCCTGGTCGCGGTCGTCGTCACGATCTTGCCGGTCGCGACGATCGCGGTGATGATGGCGTTCGTCGCGGTCGTCACGGTCTTGTCCGTCTCGCGGGATGGCATGTGCGGGCAGCGACAGCGCCGTTGCCAAAGCCAGGGCGATCAAGAAAGCATATTTGCGCAGGTTCATTGCACCTCCTTGGACCGGCGGATTTTGGAATCCAAGAGCCGGTAGACGATTGGCGATTTGTTCTGTTTGGCCCGAACATAGCATGCGCCGCCGGCGCGATCGTGGTTACGAACGGCACGACCCGGGAGGGCAACAGGGCCCAAGCCCCTTTGGTAAACTTTTGAATTCCCGGCGTTTACCTTGAGGAAATCCATGCACTGGCGGAGCTTTGTTATGGTGATGGCTATGAGCGCCAGCTGTGTCGCGCAGACGTTGCGTCCGCCTGCCTTCATTTCAGAACCATCGGCCCTGATGGCCAAAACCAAGGCCGATGTCGAGCGGCTTTCGATCGAAAAGCTGTTTATGACGCGCAGCATCGCGGGGACGGCCTGGTCTCCTGACGGGAAGACCATCGCATTCGTCAGCAACATGAGCGGGCGCTATAACCTTTGGACCGTTCCCGCCGGCGGCGGTTGGCCGATACAGCTCACCATCAGCGAGCAGCGGCAGTACCGCCCAGCCTGGTCGCCCGATGGCAAGTGGATCGTGTTTGAGTCAGACCAGGACGGCGATGAGCAGTGGGACCTGTTTCTGGTTTCTCCGCGCAATGGGAAGGTGATTAACCTGACCAAAACGCCGGATGTTGCCGAAGAAGGAGCGCAATGGGCGCCCGATTCGCGGCGGCTGGCCTACATGGTGAAGCCGCGGACCTCTTCTTCATTCGAAATTGACGTTCTCGATACTTACTACCACACCGTGCAGCACGTCACCTCCGGCACCGCGAAGGACCAGGGCAATTTTTCGCCGCTTTGGTCGCCGAATGGGAATCGGATCGCCTACACCCGCATGAATGCCAAAGGTACAGACGCCAGCATTCTGGTGGCGGACCTGGCAAGCGGCAAATCGGAAAATCTGACCCCACATGAGGGCGAGCGGCTGTACCTCGCGGCCGCATGGTCGCCCGACGGCAAGAAGCTGCTTATTAATTCCAATGCCGCCAACGGTTATGAGAACGTCGCGCTGCTGGAGGTCGCCAGCAAAAAGCTCGAATGGCTGACTCAGGAAAAATGGGAGATGCAGGCCGGGCATTTTTCTCCGGATGGATCGAGAGTCACCTGGGAGGCGAACGTAGATGGCAACACGGACATTTATGTGCACCACCTGGCGAGTGGGAAGGCCGAGCCCTTGCCCCTTCCTGCCGGCGTCAACACGCTAGGAGGAGCGGAATCGGCGTTCACGCGCGATGGGTCTCGCCTGCTGTACATCCACAATGGGCCCGATGCACCCGGCGATGCCTGGGTGTACGACTTCGCCACCAAAGCTTCGCGGCAGACAACGCAGGCTCTGGTTGCAGGCGCGCGCGCCGAAGACATGGTTGCGCCCACGCTCGTGCATTATCCCAGTCGTGATGGCAGGTGGCAGATTTCGGCACTGGTGTACATGCCCTTCAATATGGCGCGCAACAAGCAGAATGCGGCGGTTGTTTATGTCCATGGAGGACCCGCCTCGCAAACGGTGAATTCATTCAATCGCGGGATTCAGTACCTGGCCAACCAGGGCTACATGGTCATTGCGCCCAACTACCGGGGTTCGACAGGGTATGGAAAGGAGTTCCAGCAGGCAAACTTTTTTGATATGGGCGGCGGAGACCTGCAGGATGTTCTCGCCGCGGCGGAATGGGCCAGGCAAACCGGGTTTCTCGATCCCAAAAAGATTGCCGTGATGGGCGGAAGCTACGGCGGATACATGACGATGATGGCGGTCACGAAAGCGCCCGAAGAATGGGCCGCTGGAGTGGCCCTGGTTCCGTTTGTCAACTATTTCACCGAAGTTGAGCATGAAGATCCCCTGCTGCGGGAATACGATCTGGCCACCATGGGCGATCCGGTCAAAAACAAAGCTTTGTGGGAAGACCGGTCGCCGATCAACTTTGTTGACCGCATTAAGGCGCCGCTGTTGTTGCTGGCGGGAGGACACGACCCGCGCTGTCCCAAGTCAGAGGCTTTG
>JAMXLI010000239.1 GCA_024281115.1 Terriglobales bacterium
CCTGGCCGACGTCGAGCCCGCGGCGCACGGCATGATTCGCGCTGCCGCCTGGTCCAACGAACGCGGCCAAGGGGTGCTGCTCACCAACAGCGGCAACGCGGAGCGTGCATTGATCCTCAGACTCCGCGGCTCCGAAGGTCTTCAGGCCACCTTGTATCTTCTCGCAGCCGGTCACCTCCGCCTGGATCCGGAGCCCTTGCCGGTTGCGCGCACAGCAGGAACCAGGACTGTCAGGATCAAGATGCCGGGATACTCAGTGCTAGGGGTGCTGCTGGCTGCCCGCTAAGGAAGGCGCCGGCACCGGCGCGTCGCCGTCCACCGCCTCGGAGAGCTCGCGCGTAAACGCGGCATCAACCCCGGTGCCGGCCGGAATCTTCACATCGGTGCCTCTTTGCAAAAGGACAAAAGCGGCGGCGCCACCCAGTCCGAATAACCGAGCCATGCCCTTCGTGACGGAGCTGGTGGCCAGCTCCGCGGCATCGTCGGACAGTTTGGCAGCCAGCGCGACGCCGCCGATTTCAAATGCCAGGCGCTTTTTACTGCGGTGCTGACGGACGGTTCCCTCCGGGTCCACCTGCGCGCCCCTCAACTCCACCGAAACCACGCTGAGGTGGGCCGGAAGGAGAGCGCCGCCCGGCAAGCGCAGCCGATCAAATACCAGGCGCAGCGAGCCCGATTTCTGGAGCCGCCGGGCGCGCACCGCCTGCACGTGTCCCTCGAACACCGTTCCCTCGGGCAGGACCGTAGCGCCATTCTCCTGAACGGAACGGGCTAGCCGCGCAGCAATGGCCGAGCCGTCTGCCGACTTTGAGCTCGCGTTGGAAACCAGGGTGAGATGGACGAGAGTGCCGGATCTTATGGATAGCGACTGACCCCACCCCAGGGCCGAACACAACAATAGCGCGACTGAAAAGGTGATTTTCTGCTTCATAGAGGGGTGGCAGCGGGGGAAGTAGGCTGCAGAGTAACACATTGACAAAGGCTCTGAAATCCCTTTCTCACGCCAGACTAGGTGAGTTCTGCCCTGTCACCGCGCCACCGCGCGGGCCGCCCGCACTGGCGCGCACAGTGTATATTCCAGTCTCCCATGAGCCACTTGCGCGTGTGTTTCTCGACATTTGCGGCGCTTTTGCTGGCCACCGCCGCGCTGCCATCGCCCTCCTCCGGCAATCCCTCCGCGCCCCAAAGCTATAGCGGGTTGCGCTGGCGCCTGATCGGACCCTTCCGCGGCGGGCGTTCCATCGCAGCCGCGGGGGTGCCCGGGCAGCCGGACACCTACTACTTTGGCGCAGTTGGCGGCGGGGTGTGGAAGACCGACGATAGCGGCCGTACGTGGCGTCCCATCTTCGACAATCAACCCATCGCTTCGATCGGCGCGCTGGCTGTCGCCCCCTCCGACGCGAACGTGATCTACGCCGGCTCGGGCGAAGCCGACATGCGATCCGACATCAGTTTCGGCAATGGCGTGTACAAGTCAACCGATGGCGGAAAAACGTGGCGGCACATGGGGCTGGCCGACACCCGCCAGATTGGCCGCATCCTGGTGGACCCTCGCCATCCAGATACGGTGCTGGTGGCTGCGCTGGGGCACGCCTACGGTCCTAACTCCGAGCGCGGCGTCTTCCGCAGCTCGGATGGGGGCGCTACCTGGCAAAGGGTCCTCTACAAGGATGAGAACACCGGTGCGATTGATCTGGCGGCCGACCCGGACAACTTCCAGATCGTTTTCGCCAGCCTATGGAATGCACGCCGTCCGGCATGGAGCGTTTATGCGCCCGTCAGCGGCCCCGGCTCGGGGATTTACCGGTCCGCCGATGGCGGGCTGACCTGGACGCAGGTTTCCACTGGCCTGCCATTGCAACAGATCGGCCGCGTGGGACTGGCCGTGGCTGCCGGCACAGGCGGGCAGCGTGTCTACGCCATCGTGGACCAACCCCAGCAGGGCGGGCTTTACCGCTCAGACAATGGCGGGGTGAGTTGGCGACGCGTGGGCGACGATTTGCGCATTCGCGAGCGCGGCTGGTACTTCGGCACGGTCGCGGTGGATCCGCGCGATCCTGAATCCGTTTTCCTGCCCAATGTCGCGCTCTACCACTCCACCGACGGCGGCCGCAGTTTCAGCGTTCTGAAAGGCGCACCCGGCGGCGACGACTACCATTTTCTCTGGATCAATCCGCAAGACCCCAAGCGGATGATCGTCGCCAACGACCAGGGCACGGTAGTGAGTGTGAACGCGGGCGCAACCTGGTCCAGTTGGAACAACCAGCCGACGGCGCAGTTCTACCACGTCGCTACCGACAACGGCTTTCCTTACCGCGTTTACGGATCGCAGCAGGACAGCGGTACGGCGTCGGTGGCCAGCCGCAGCGATTTCGGCCAGATCACCTGGCGCGACTGGTATCCGGTTGCAGGCGGCGAGAGCGGCTACCTTTTGCCCGATCCCAAGGATGAAAACATCGTTTATGGCGGCGACACCTACGGCACTCTATTTCGTTTTGACCACCGCACCGGGCAGGCGGAAAACATCTCGCCCTCGTTGGAATTCGATTTCGGCAAGGAGATCGCCTCCCGGCGGCTGCGCTTTACCTGGACGTCGCCGCTGGCGTTCTCGCCGCAGGACCCGGCGACCCTCTACTTCGGCGCGCAGGTGCTCCTGGCGACGCGCGATCGCGGCAAGCATTGGCAGGCGATCAGCCCGGACCTGACGGGCGCGGACCCCACGGCCGCGAAGGCATCGCCAGGGCCGGTCACGGCGGACAATGCGCGCGCCCGCGGGTACGGCGCCATCTACACCGTTGCTCCTTCCCCCGTGGCTGCCGGGCTGATCTGGGTAGGAACTGACACCGGCCTCGTGCAGCTCACCCGCGATGGGGGCAAGGCCTGGACCAATGTCACGCCGGCGGGACTGCCCGCCTGGAGCAAGATCAGCCTGCTCGACCCCTCCGCATCGGATTCCGCCACCGCCTACATCGCGGTTGACTGTCATCGGCTGGAGGACTACCAGCCCTATATCTACCGCACCCACGATTTCGGTAAAAGCTGGCAGAAGATCGTCGGCGGCATCCCGGCGCCGGCCTTTGTGCGTGCGGTACGAGCGGACCCGGTGCGCCGGGGACTTCTCTTCGCCGGCACCGAACTGGGCGTCTACTTTTCTTTCGACGACGGCGACCACTGGCAGCCCTTGCAGTTGAACCTGCCGGTGACGCCCATTCACGACCTCGTGGTCCACGGCAATGACCTGGTGGTGGCAACGCACGGGCGTTCGTTCTGGATCCTGGACGACATCACACCCCTGCGCGCCATTTCGCCGCAGATTGAAGCGGAGGAGGCGCACCTCTTCGCGCCGGCGAAAACCTACCGCATGCGGCGCAACGTCAACCAGGACACGCCTTTGCCGCCGGAAACACCCGCCGGACAGAACCCACCCGTGGGCGCCGTCTTCTACTACAACCTGGCCACTGCCCCGCCTGGGGAGATTCATCTGGAGGTGCGCGACGCGCGCGGCGCCCTGGTGCGCTCTTATTCCAGCGCTCCTCAAACGCCTCCCCACACCGCGCCGGTCCCTTTTGAGGAACGCTGGCTTTTGGCTCCGCAATCGCTTCCCAAAAATGCGGGAATGAACCGTTTCGTGTGGGACCTGCGCTATGCGTCGCCGCATGCGCTGGTGCACCAGTATCCCAGCGCCGCAGTTCCCGGAGATACGCCCACGCAGCCGGAAGGGCCGCCCGCTTTGCCCGGCCACTACGAAGTGCGACTCATCGTCGCAGGGCGAACTTACGCCCAACCGTTGCAGGTGCTGATGGATCCGCGCGTGGGCGCCTCGTCTGAAGACCTCGCCCGGCAGTTCGAGTTAGAGCACCGTATTGCCCAGGATCTGGACCGCAGCTATGCCGCGGTACAGGAGATTCAGGAGACGCGCGAGCGGCTGAAGCGCGGCGGTCAGCTCAACCCAGACCTGGCCAGGCTCGACCAGGAACTTGCGGCGCTGGCCGGCCCCGCCGTGCCTCGTCCAAGCCCCGAGACGCTGGGTGGCCTCAATGGTTCTTTGGCTGCGCTCCAGCCGGCGGTGGACTCTGCCGACACCTCGCCCACGGAAGAAGAGAACGTGGCATACGCGCGTCTGCACCAGGTCTTGGAGCGGAAGCTGTCAGACTGGTCACAACTGAAGAACCGCATGGCAGCGAGGCGGTGATGGTGAACGCGGGCCGGCTGCCGCTCTTCGCCTGAGAGAACGGTAACTGTTACCGTCCCTTGCGGCTGCGAGCGATGGCTTCGCGGGCCTCGCGATCGGCCGCGCGGCGGCGTTCGGTTTCGCGCTTGTCCCAGAGCTGCTTTCCCTTGGCCAAGGCGACCTCCACCTTGGCGCGGCCATTCTTGAAGTACATGCGGGTGGGGATGAGGGTGTAGCCGCGCTGCTGCGTCTTGCCCACCAGCTTCCGGAGTTCGTCCTTGTGCACCAACAACTTACGAGTTCGCAGCGGCTCGTGGTTGAAGATGTTTCCGTAGTCGTAGGGCCCGATGTGAGCATTCAATAGCCAGAGTTCGCCGTCCTTGATGAGGGCGTAGGCATCTTTGAGATTGGCACGGCCGGCGCGAATAGATTTCACCTCGGTGCCGCTGAGCACGATGCCAGCCTCAAACCTGTCCTGCAGAAAGTAATGGTGCGCCGCGGCGCGATTGACCGCGGCATCGCGCTCACCCGACGCGGTGGGATCGCGCCGGGGATTTTTCTCCTTGTTGGGAGTGACCTGATGTGCAGGCTGGCGTGGCATTTAGCACGGGGGTAATGGTACTAACGAACAGGATGCTACCACACAGTTAAGCGCGGACCGGCAAATGCCCGATGCTATAATCGCGGCCAAATGCCACAAAAATGGCGCAATTTCCCTTCTCCGGCACGATCTGGAGATGTGCGGCCGGTGCGCAACTCTTCCGGGCCATTTTCCGCGGGAGAGATGTGAATGCGACGGCCGATCCGGATCCTGGGCACCCTTACCATCCTGCTGGCGATCACGCTTCCCCTCGCCGCCGATGAAGCCAAGTCGTACTACAACCGCGAGCGCGACGCCGAGGCGCGGCAGAATTATGAAGCCGCCTACGACGCGTACAAGAAGGCCTACGACCTGAAGCCCAAGGACCTGCGCTACCGCAGCGCCTTCGAGCGGCTGCGCTTTTTGGCTGCCGCCACCAAGGTCCATCGTGGACAGTTGTTGCGCGAGGACGGGCATCTGCAGGAAGCTCTGGCGCAGTTCCTGGGCGCCGCTGCCATTGATCCCTCCAGCTTTATCGCGCAGCAGGAGATCAAGCGCACCAAGCAGATGATCCAGGATGCGCAGCCGTCCTCGCCGCAATCGAGCGCTCGCCCACCCAGCGGCCTGGAGAAGCGCCTGCAATCCGCCGGCGGTCCCGTTGATCTCGCGCCCATCTCCACCGTCCCCATCACCCTCAAGCTGACCGAAGACAGCAAGGTGATCTACGAGACGGTGGGCAAGCTGGCCGGCATCAATGTTCTGTTCGACCCGGATTACACTTCGCGGCGCATCAAGATCGAGCTCAACGGCGTCACGCTGCAGCAGGCGCTGGAAATCGTGGCCCTCGAGTCCAAGACCTTCTGGCGGCCGGTAACGGCCAATACCATCTTTGTCGCCTCCGATAATCCCGCCAAGCGCAAGGAACTGGAGCAAAGCGTTATTAAGACGTTCTATCTCTCCAACCTTTCGCAGCCCACCGAGCTGCAGGACGTGGTGAACGCCATGCGCACCATCCTCGAGGTGCAGCGCATCCAGCAGCTGCCCTCCCAGAACGCCATCGTGGTGCGCGGCACGCCCGACCAGGTGGCGCTGGCGGAAAAGCTGGTGGACGACATCGATAAGCCTAAGCCCGAGGTGGTGGTGGAAGTTGCCGTCATGCAGGTTTCGCGCCAGAAGATGCGGACGCTGGGCATCAGTCCGCCGACCAGCGCCACAGTGACTTTGCAGGACAACGTCACTACCAATACCACCTCGAACAACAACACCAACAACACCTCCAGCACAACATCCAGCACGCCGGGCAGCATCAACTTAAATCGGCTGGGCAACCTGGACGCCACCGATTTCCAGGTGAACATAGGACAGGCAACCGCCACCGCCCTGTTCACCGACAGCGATAGCCGGCTCATCCAGAACCCGCAAATCCGGGCTCTTGACGGACAAAAGGCGTCGCTCAAAATCGGGCAGCGCGTGCCAGTGGCGACGGGCTCGTTTCAGCCCGGCATTGGCGGCGTCGGCATCAACCCCCTGGTCAATACCCAGTTCCAGTACCTCGACGTAGGCGTGAACGTGGATATCACGCCCCACGTGCACGGCGACAATTCGGTCACTCTGAAGGTGATGCTCGACATCTCGGCGGTGGATAGCACCACCAACATCGGCGGCATCAACCAGCCGGTGATCGGGCAGCGCAAGATCGAGCACGAAATCCGTTTGCGCGCCGGTGAGGTCAACATCCTGGGCGGCATCATGGACCAGCGCGACACGCGCGCGCTGAGCGGTTATCCCTGGTTGTCACAGGTTCCCATTCTCAAATATTTCTTCTCCCAGAACACGACCGAGCGCCAGGATGATGAAACCGTGTTCGTGCTGGTGCCGCATATCGTGCGCGCCCAGGACGTGGACGTGATGAACGCGCGCGTGCTGGACGTGGGCACAGCCAACGCGATCTCGCTGCGTCCAACCAGCCAGTTGCAGACGCAGCCAGCGGGTGCGCCTGCTCCCGCCCCGGCGACTGCGGCTCCCGCGCCGGCGCAGCCCAACCAGGCCGCCCCACCTGCGTCCGCTACGCCACCGCAGACCGGAAACCAGCAAAGCTCGAACGGAGCCGGGGCGACCCTCACCTTCGATCCGGCAAATCTGAACCAGGCCGCGGGCTCCACTTTCGCAGTGAACGTCATGCTCAGCGGCGGGCAGAACGTGTACTCGGTGCCGTTGCAGATCAGCTACAACCCCAACGTGCTGGAGCTGGTGAACGTCTCTAACGGCAACCTGCTTTCCAAGGACGGGCAGGCGGTCGCGCTGGTTCACCGCGAAGATACGGCTACCGGGCTGCTGCAGGTAACGGCCACCCGTCCGCCCAACTCCGGCGGCGTCTCCGGCGACGGCGAGGTCTTTACGCTCACGTTTATGGCGCGCGCGCCGGGAACCAGCCAATTGAGCATTGTGCGCGATGGGATACGCGATGCCGCCATGCAGATGATCCAGGCAGCCGGGGGACAGGCGACCATCACCGTGCATTGAGGAGCAGAAGCGCAAGAAGCCGTGTTCCGCGCGTTCCTGTATATGGGGCGCTCCCCGGCCCCACTGTCGCTGCAAGCGTTTAAAATACTCTGAACAGCACTATGCCTGGCGTAACTTTTCCAGCGGTGGAAACCGCCTCCCATTTGATACCTGGCGCGCGCGGCGGCCACAGGCCTTTCCAGGGCGGATTCACTTTGGTGGAGCTGATCGTCGCCGTCGCCATCCTGTCCA
>JAMXLI010000240.1 GCA_024281115.1 Terriglobales bacterium
CTCTTTCCCCGCGCCCTGGCCGGGGACCGCAGCAGCGCGCGCCTAAATGGCCGTGAATTGAGTATTGGATGAGCATGGACCGGTATACTCCCGGTGCGCTACCTCGGCCCAACCGTGGATAAACCCGAGCTTCCCGAAAACATCATTCCCGCAGTCCCGCCCAATGGTCCGCCCGGGGATCCGGAGGGGCCCGCGCGTTCCGGGAGTGCGTTGCATTCTGCCGGCCGCCGCGCCAAGATCGTGTGCACCCTCGGACCGGCGTGCAATTCCGAGGCTGCCATTCGCGAGCTGATGCGCGCCGGCATGGACGTAGCGCGCCTGAACTTCTCCCACGGCACGCACGAGGAGCATGCCCGGGTGATCGAGCGCCTGCGCCGCGCCGCCGCCAAGGAAGGCCGCAGCGCCTGCATTCTCCAGGACCTGCAGGGACCCAAGCTGCGCACCGGCCGGCTCAAGTACCGCACCCCGGTGGCGATCAAGAGCGGGTCACGGCTGACCATCACTCCGCGCGATGTTCCCGGAACCGCCTCCCTCATCGGAACTAGTTTCAGCGGATTGGCCGGCGAGGTCGCGCCGGGCGCCCGCATCCTGCTTTCGGACGGCCTGATCGAGCTGCGCGTCAAGGTGGTACGCGGCGACGACGTGGAGTGTGAGGTGGTCAACGGCGGCCTGCTGGCCGAACACCAGGGCATCAACCTTCCTGGCGCCGTTTTAAGCGTGCCCTCGCTCACCGACAAGGACCAGAAAGACCTGGAATTCGGTCTCAAGCACGGCATGGACGTTGTGGCCGTTTCGTTTGTCCGCTCCGCTGAGGACGTGCGCCGGGTCAAACGCCTCATTGGCGAGCGCAAGAGCGATGTGCCGGTGGTCGCCAAGCTGGAGAAACCCCAGGCCCTCGACGATCTGGACGGCATCCTGCAGTGTGCCGACGGGGTCATGGTGGCCCGCGGCGACCTGGGAGTGGAGGTGCCCCCGGAGAAAGTGCCGCTTTTGCAAAAACGCATCATCCGACGCGCCGCTGAGCTGCGCAAGCCTGTGATTACCGCCACGCAAATGCTGGAGTCCATGATCGAGAATCCACGACCGACGCGGGCTGAAGCCAGCGATGTCGCTAACGCCATCCTCGATGGCAGCGACGCTGTCATGCTCTCCGGCGAGACGGCCAGCGGCAAGTATCCCAGGGAGGCCGTGGCCATGATGGCGCGCATCGTGCTCGAGGCTGAGCGCCTGGCGCCGGACCCAACCCAGCAGCGCCGCACCGACCGGCCGCGCCTGTCCATTGCGGAAACCGTCTGCGAGTCCATGGCGCATGCCGCCGCTGATCTGGATATGCGCGCCATCGCGGTTTTCACCGAGACCGGCAACACGGCCCGCCTGATCTCCAAGTATCGTCCTCGCACCCCCATTTATGCCTTTACCCACGTGCCCGAGGTTTGCCAGCGCATGAACCTGTTCTGGGGCGTGCATCCGGTGCTGTGGCAGTCCATGCCCACGGTGGAACAGATGGTGCACGCCTCCGAAAGGGAACTGCTGGGGCTCGGCAAGGTCGATCCCGGGGACATTGTGGGCGTGGTAGCCGGCACCCAGCAGACCACCGGCGCCACCAATTTCATGCGCCTGTACGTGGTGAACGCGCGCGACGCAAGCCGCACCGAACGCCGACGCAGTCCCCGCTCCGGCCTGCTCTCCGAACGATCCAAGCGCTAGCGCGACGGAGATCCAGAGAAACGGCGGCTTTGCGCGTCGTGCCCAAGCCCTGAGCCCTGCGCGTTTCCCCATCCGTGACTTCATTGTGGGCTTGTGTCATTATCGGCTTTGGCCCTATGGCTGAAGTTCTCTCCATTGCGATCTTCGAGACGCTGCCGGGAAGCCAGGATGAAGCACTGGCCACCATGCGGGCGCTGGGCGCACTGATGGCTGAGAAGAAGTACAGCCGCGACCATGTCTACCGCGATCCTGAGTCGGGGCGGCACCTTTTGCTGCGGTACTGGAGATCAGCCGAGACGCGCCGCGAGGCCCACGAAGATCCCCAAGTGCACGCTTTCTGGATCCGGCTCTCAAAGCTTATCCAGACCCACACCGTGTACGAAAAGCTCGATGAGGTGAGCGAGCCCGCCCAGGGTCATGGCGCCTGAAGCCCGCACCGAGAACATCCGTGGCGAGGGCGTTTCCGGCGTGCTGCATTGCACCGGCGAAACCTCGCCCCGGGGTCTGGTGCTCACTCATGGCGCCGGCGGCAACCGGGATTCGGCGTTGCTGGTGGCGCTGGCGCGTGAGTTTGCGGCGCACGGCTTCGCGGTGTTGCGCTGCGACCTGCCCTTCCGCCAGTCACGCCCGCACGGACCGCCACGGCCGGGGGAGGCGACCCGAGACCGCGAGGGGCTGGCGATTGCCCTGGAAGTGCTGCGCCGTCACGGATGCTCGCAGCGCGTTGTGGGTGGGCAATCCTACGGCGGACGGCAGGCCAGCATGCTGGTCGCGGACCACCCTGAACTTGCGGCCGGCCTCCTGCTGCTTTCCTACCCGCTGCATCCACCGGGGAAGCCGGCGCAGCTTCGCACCCAGCACTTTCCGCAACTGCGGGTTCCCGCGCTGTTCGTAGAAGGCACGCGCGATCCCTTCGGTACGGTGGAGGAACTCTCGGCTGCTGTGCAACTGATTCCCGCGCAGACCTCAATTCTGAAATTGGAGGGTGTAGGTCACGACCTGGGTTTCGGCCGCAAGCGGCCCGCCATTCCCGATCTGCCCGCCCGGGTATTAGCTGCCGCCACGGCGATTTTCCGCTGATCCGGCCGCTCCGCCGCGGCTATTTTCCCCCGGGGCTCCTCCTATAATTGCGGCTGATGCCTACCGCGACTGCCAAGGGTGTACAGCGCCAGGTTGAAGAGCTGCGCGACAAGATTCGCTACCACGAGCACCGTTATTACGTGCTCGACGATCCTGAACTCAGCGACGCCGACTTTGACCGCCTCATGCAGCAGCTCAAGAAACTGGAGGCGGAGCATCCCGGGTTGGTCACGCCGGACTCGCCCACGCAGCGTGTGGGCGGCAAGCCGCGCGAAGGCTTCGTCAAGGTGCCGCACTCCTCGCCCATGTTGTCTCTGGACAATGCTTATAGCGAGGAAGAGCTGCGTGCCTGGGAGCGCCGCGTGCACGAATTGAGCGGGCGTACCGACGTCGAATACGTCTGCGAGCTCAAGCTGGACGGCCTTTCCATGGCGCTGCGCTACGCGCCGGAGGACGGAGGCCGCGAGGCCCGGTTTGCCCAGGGCGTCACCCGCGGCGACGGCTCGGTGGGCGAAGATGTCACAGCCAACGTGCGCGCGGTCCGCTCCGTCCCCCTTGCGGTTCCCGGCGCAACCTTGAAAGCGAAGGGTTTGCCCGCCAGCTTCGAAGCCCGCGGGGAAATCATTATGCCTACCCGCTCTTTCGAGCGCATGAACCAGGAGCGGGAGCAGCAGGGACTCTCCAAGTTCGCCAATCCTCGCAACGCCGCGGCCGGCGCGGTCCGCGTCCTCGATCCCAGCATTACCGCGCAGCGGCGCCTGGACTTCTACGCCTATTTCCTGCTGGTGAACGGCCGTGCCCGCTTCGCCAGGCACTCCGAATCCTTGGAGGCGCTGCACGCCGCAGGTTTCAAGGTAAACCGCAATTGGCGCGTGGCGGCTGATATCGAGGAGGTTTGGCGCTACATCCGCGAGTGGGAGCCCAAGCGCGAGAAGCTGGATTACGAGATTGACGGCGTCGTCATCAAGGTGAACGACACCCGTCTGCAAGGCGAACTAGGCTTCACCGGGAAGGCGCCGCGCTGGGCCATTGCCTACAAGTATGCCGCGCGAGCCGGCATCACCCAGGTGGAAGATATCCAGGTGCAGGTGGGGCGCACCGGCAAGCTTACGCCGGTGGCGTGGTTGAAGCCGGTCTCGATCGGAGGCACCACCGTGACCCGCGCCACCTTGCACAATGAGGACGAAATCGAGCGGCTGGGCGTCAAAATCGGCGATTGGGTCACGGTGGAGCGCGGCGGTGACGTCATCCCTAAAGTGGTGAAGGTGGAAGAGGACAAGGCGCACCCCCGCGGCGACAAGCGCTTCCGCTTCCCCGCGCATTGTCCCGTCTGCGGCGGACTGGTGGTGCGCGCCGAGGGCGAGGCTGACCACCGCTGCGTCAACGCCAACTGTCCGGCCAAACTGCGGGAAACCATCTTGCATTTCGCCTCGCGCGGCGTGATGAACATCGATGGCCTGGGCGAGGCGCTGGTGAACCAGCTCACCGACCGCGGCTTGGTGAAGAACGTCGCCGATCTGTACGCGCTCACCAAGGACGACCTCCTGAACCTGGAGCGCATGGGCGATAAATCCGCGCAGAACGTGCTCGATGAGATTGCCGCCTCGCGCAAGCTGCCGTTGGAGCGGGTGATCTACGGCATGGGCATCCGCTTCGTCGGCGAAAGGACTGCCGAGTTCCTGGCCGAACACTTTGGCTCGCTGGATGCGCTCATGCAGGCTCCAGTCGAGGAGCTGCTGGAGGTCAACGAGGTAGGGCCGCGCATCGCCGCCAGCATCCACGAGTACTTTCGGGAGCCACGCAATCGCGAGCTGGTGGAAAAGCTGCGCCGCGCCGGACTGACCTTCACCGGCAAGAAGCGGCAGCGCGGCACCCAGCTGCAAGGGAAGATCTTTGTTCTCACCGGCACGCTGGCCAATCACACGCGGGACGCCGCGAAGAGGATGATCGAGGACGCGGGCGGGCGTGTGGCTTCATCCGTCAGCAAGAAAACGGACTACGTGGTGGCCGGCGCCGACGCCGGCTCGAAACTCGACAAGGCGCGCGAACTGGGCGTGAAGGTAATCGGTGAACGGGAAATGTTGGAGCTCATCGGGCAGGGTTGACGGCCTGAAACCCGCGCCGGTGGCCATTTTCAAGCCTGCTGGGGCAAGCGGCGCAGGGGACCGGCAAACAGCCATTCCCCTGCGCGCATGCCTTTCGGCTGAATAGGAAACTAGGCTACGTTGCGTTCGATCTCCGGCCCGGTGCCCTCGCAGCGGCCGCAGCGCTTACGCGTGTTGGACCAATCCTGGCGGACCCGATCGCGGAAGTTGGACCAGCGGGGCGCCAGGGGTTGTGTGCCCGCGGATGCGTCCTCGGCGCGCGCCGCCGTTCCCGCTGGACGCAAAGTGACGCGCTGCCCGCTGGGAGTGGCGTCGCTGAATTTATCCACCAAACGCTGCGGGGTGACGTCGGCACCGGAGATTTCCCGCTCCGTCCCGCCTCCAGCTCCGCCGCCCATGACCGGTTCTGCCGGGGTGATATTGCGGTCGGACCCATGCTGGTGCTGGATGGGGCCCTCGTGCCAGCCCCTCTTGTAGTCCGCCTCGAAACTGGCCCAATCGCCCTCGGATTTGAGCAACGATTCGTCATAGGGAGGAAATTCTTCGATCTGTTGCTTGGTGATGCCCACCACGAACTCATCGTCCTTATCGCCGCGCGGCGCGATACGATTGGCCGGGACCAGGAACTTGTGGCTCTTCAACCATCCGCCGCTATCCACCACGGCGTAGCGGATCTCGCCCGTCTCGTGGTCCACGATTACATCGTCGATTTTTCCGATCTTCTCGTCTTCCAGGCCGTAAATTGTCGTCCCCCGGATGTCGTCAAGATCGCCGCTGAAGCCTACATCCCGCAGAGTTCCAAAATGAGGCATGCCTCCTCCTTTAGCAATAAGGCTCGATACGAGGTAGATGCCCTTTTTTGACCCGGAGCAGCCTGCCCTCAGGCCAGCTTTTCCTTCAAACGGGAGTAGGTGACGTCGAGGGCCTCGGGCAGGATGCGGGTCTCGGAGATGGTGGTCATGAAGTTTGTGTCTGCCGCCCAGCGCGGCAACATGTGCATGTGGATGTGCGCGGCCACACCCGCCCCGGCTGCCTGGCCGATGTTCATCCCGAGGTTAATGCCGTCCGGCCGGTAGGTTTCGCGCAGAGCGCCCTCGACACGTTGTGCCAGGGTCATCATCTCCTCCGCCGCTGCGGGAGCGAGCTTGCCCAACTGGTCCACGTGTTCGTAGGGCACGATCATCAGGTGCCCGGAGGTATACGGAAAGGTGTTCAAAATGATGAACGTGCGCTCTCCCCGGAAGACAATCCCCGTCTTGTCGTCGTCTTTTCGACTGACAGCGTCGCAAAAAATGCACCCCCGCGAGGCCTGGGCGCCGGTCACGTACGCGTACCGCCAGGGAGTCCACAGGAAATCCATGAGCGCGAGATTAGCAGATCATGGCCGATGGGGCAGAAAGGAAGGGGGTGTGTGCCTTATGCCAGAGCAGCGAGATTTTTCGTGCGGCTGGTTTGACACTCTTTGATAGCGGTTGCTATAGTCGAAGGGTTCCGTTAAGAGGCAGGGTCGCGTAAGAAGGTCTGACCACTGGAAACTAACCTGTAGTACTGGGCAATCACCCCGACGACTTCCAGTCTGTAGTCCGCCTGCTCCATCGCTCCTGCCCCGAATCTTCGGAACCACACCCTGACCCCAATGCCATCGTTCGACAACAGCACCGCCCGCAATCTGGACGATTTTGAATCCTCCTCCAGCCAACGTGAGGCCACGGCGACCGCGCCTGGCCCCCAACCCGTCACGAACGAAGGTGCCGACGAACCGCAGCGCAACGACTTGAGCGCTGAGGACTTCGCTGCCGCTCTCGAGACCTTCACGCCCGAAGCCGAGCCCGAATCCGGCGAAGATCACGTCATTCGGGGCACGGTTCTCAAAGTGACACCCACGCACGTAGTGGTGGACATTGGCGCCAAGTCGGAAGGCATGGTGCCGATTGCCGAAGTCCTTGGGCACGATGGCCTGCCTCGGTTCCAGGCGGGGGACCCCATTGACGTCATGCTGGACAAAGGGGAGACGGAGGAAGGCTACATCAACCTTTCCCACCAGCACGCCCAGCGCGTGCGTGCCTGGGACGAGATCGACAAGGCTTACCAGGAGAAGAGCGCGGTTAAAGCCATCGTCATCGACCGGATCAAGGGCGGGCTCACCGTCGATATCCACGGCGCGCGCGCCTTCCTGCCCGGCTCCCAGGTGGACCTGCGCCCGGTGCGCAACCTGGACGGCATGAAGGGCCAGGAGATCGAAGTACAGATCATCAAGCTCAACAAGAAGCGCGGCAACATCGTGGTCTCGCGCAAGCAGACCCTGGAGCAGGAGCAGGAGTCGAAAAAGGTTCAGACCCTCGAACACCTGCACGAAGGCGCCATCCTCACCGGCACGGTCAAGAACTTGACTGAGTACGGGGCCTTTGTCGATCTAGGCGGAATCGATGGCCTGCTGCACATCACGGATATGTCGTGGGGCCGGCTGACCCACCCCCGCGACCTGGTGAATGTGGGCGACGAGATCCAGGTCAAGGTGTTGAAGTTCGATAAGGACAAGCAGCGGGTGTCGCTCGGCTTCAAGCAGCTCACCCCGGATCCCTGGCTGGATGCCCAGCACCGTTATCCGGTGGGCGCGCGCGTTAAGGGCCGGGTCATCAGCGTCACCGATTACGGCGCGTTTGTGGAGTTGGAGCAGGGCATCGAGGGACTGGTGCACGTCAGCGAGATGACCTGGTCCAAGCGCATGAAGCATCCTTCCAAGCTGGTGAACGTGGGCGACGTGGTGGAGACAGAAGTGCTCAACGTGAACCCGCAGGAGCGGCGCATCTCGCTGGGCATGAAGCAGCTGGAGTCCAATCCCTGGGAATCGCTGCACGAAAAATATCCCATCGGCGCTACCGTCGAAGGGCGCGTCCGCAATCTCACCGACTTCGGCGCCTTCATCGAGGTCGAAGACGGCATTGACGGCCTGGTACACGTCAGCAACCTGAGCTGGACGAAGCGCGTCAAGCATCCTTCCGAAGTGCTCAAGAAGGGCGACCGGGTCAAGGCGCAGGTGCTGGCCATTGAGCCCGACAAGCGCCGGCTTTCGCTCGGCGTCAAGCAATTGCAGCCCGACGTTTGGGAAACATTCTTTGACCAGCACCGGGTGGGCGATGTGCTGCGCGGGAAAGTGCTGCGCGTGGCCAGCTTTGGCGCCTTCGTAGAGATCGCCGACGGCATCGAGGGCTTGTGCCACAACTCCGAGGCGGTGGATGCGAATGGCGTTGCCATTCATCTGGAGCCTGGCCAGGAGCACGAATTCAAGATTGTCAAGATGAACCCGGGCGAAAAGAAAGTGGGGCTCAGCATTCGCGCCGTGGGCGAGGAGGCCACTCGCGCCGACGTTGAGGCCTACAAGCATCCCGTCTCCAGCGCCACCTCCACTATCGAGGAGCTGATGTCGTGGAAGCGGGCCGGCAACGACCAGAGCTGAAAGCGCTATTCAGGGCAAAATACAAAGGGCCGTCCCTTGGGGCGGCCCTTGATTTTTACGCTGCGCAAACCGCTAACGCACGTTCATATGGATGTTGATGACCGGGTCCTGGCGTCCATCGAAGGAACTCAAGGTCTTGGTGTCGCTCTTCTGTTCCCCCACCTGCGCGTATACCTGGTAATCCACATTGGGCGAAAGCGACGGGAACCGGTACGTTCCATCGCCTGCCACGATATAGGTCTTCACCGCCAGGGTCCGGGTGTTGGTCAGGTACACGACCGCATTGGTCAACGGCGAGCCGGCGCCGTTCAGCACCCGTCCGGTCAAGGTGCGCGTCGTCGGCGTTTTGTCTTTGGTGGGTGACCAGCCCTGTCCCCGAGCCTGTGCCCACGCGGCAACTCCTGCCAGCAAAATGCAGAACAGCGCTAAGGTCCGTTTCATACGACCTCCAGTTCAGTCACTTGCGAGGGAGTTCCTGCTCAATTAGATGCAGTCCGACATCAATCCGCTCGTCATTTTGCACGTGCACGGTTACTTCGGAGTGGGCGGAGTTTGTTTGTAAGCTGCTGTGGGATTTGGATTTAGCTTCGGGCTTCTTGGTGGCCGCGCTGACCACGTAGTCGGCCGTCCCGGCGGGTACGCGCTGCGCGAATTCGCCGTTGTGATCGGAGACAAGCTCCCACCGTGCCTTCTTATCGCCGGACCTGCGGATGTGCACCTTGACCCCGAAAACGGGCCGATTGTCTGGCCCCCATACCGTACCAAAGATCAAGGCATAGGGCTTTTCGCGCGCGCTCAGGCCCGCCTGCGCCATGGGAGTGGTCGCAAGCAGCAGGCTCAGCGCGCACATCGCGCTCAGCGTCTTTGTGATTGAAGGGGGAAGGTGCGGAACGAAAGCGGGAGAAAGGGAAGTCTGCGGGGAGCCTTTAGGAGTAGTCACCGTCTTCAGCTTCCTCCGCTTCCTCCTCTTCCTCTTCCTCCTCCACCCGGTTCAGTTCCAGTGGGGTGGTAGTCACGACCTCAAAATCGGTGCCGCACTCCGGGCAGGAGACGATCTCGCCTTCGTCAACCTCGTCCTCCTCGATATCGAGATCGGTTTCGCATTCAGGACACAACACCATAACTGCCTCCGGTCTATGCAGGACTGCTGGTACCAACCTGATCTACTATTTAGAGTCCGTTTATAGCCAGCGTCAAGCCCTGCTCCCAAGGCGGGGCGGCGCCGTGCCCGGGAATGAACATGAATCCTAGCAGGACTCGATGGATCAGGATGGGGTTTCTGATGGCAGGCCTGATGGGAGCGGTTGCCCCCCTTTCGCCCCTCCAGACGCCCCGAGCGCGCTTGCACCACGCTCCCGGCGCGGTCGCCAGGATCAAAGTCGATCCCCAAATTCGGGCGGCACTCGAAGGTGTTTCGGCCGAAAAAATTCGGGAGGACATCGGGAAGCTCGTCAGCTTCTACACGCGCCAGACTCTATCGGCAAACGAATCGGAACACACAGGGTGGGGAATCGCGGCGGCGCGAGAATGGATCAAGTCTGAATTCGACGCCTACTCCCGGGCATGCGGCGGCTGCCTGCAGGTGAAGACCGACGTGTTCGTGCAGCCGAAGTCGGACCGCGTTCCGCAACCAACGCAGATCGTCAATGTGTACGCCGTGCTTCCGGGAACGAACCCGCTGGATGCGAAGCGCGTTTTCCTGGTGACCGGGCACTACGATTCCCGCAACAGCGACACGTTCGATGCCAAAGGGGCCGCGCCCGGAGCCAACGACGACGCCAGCGGAACGGCGGTAAGCCTGGAGTGCGCGCGCGTTCTCAGCCGGTACCGCTTTCCCGCCACCCTGATTTTCCTGACCGTGGCCGGCGAAGAACAAGGCTTGTACGGAAGCCGGCACTTCGCCGCGCTGCTCAAAGAGCAAGGATGGCAGGTGGAAGGCGTCCTGAATAACGACATCGTGGGAGGAGACAAGAGCCCCGGCCAGGACCCGCGGGTGGTGCGGGTTTTCTCCGAAGGAATCACCGCCTCCGCCTTGGAAAGCGCAGACGAGCTCAAGCGGATCCGTGCCCTCGGCGAGGAGAGCGACTCACCGTCCCGCGAATTATCCCGCGCCATTGCCGAGGCGGGTCGCCATTACTTGCCGCTTTCTTTTCAGCCCTTGCTGGAATTCCGCCCCGATCGCTTCCTGCGCGGAGGCGACCACATGGCCTTCAACGACCAGGGATTTGCGGCGGTGCGCCTCACCGAATTCCGCGAGAACTTCAACCACCAGCACCAGAACGTACGCACGGAAAATGGCACCGAGTTGGGCGACCTGGTCAAGTTCGTGGATTTCGATTACGTGGCCAACGTGGCGCGCTTGAATGCGGCCACACTGGCGGAGTTGGCATCGGCGCCGGCGCCCCCCGGCAAGGTTCGGCTGCTCACTAAACAATTGGAGAACGATTCCACGCTGGCCTGGGAAGCCCCCGCGGACGGCCGTGCGGCGAGCTTTGAGGTGCTCTGGCGCGACACTACCGCGCCGGACTGGCAGCAGGTGAAGCCGGTCGGCATGCAGACCCAGGCGACCGTTCCAGTCTCGAAAGACAATGTCGTGTTTGCGGTGCGGGCCGTGGATGCGCAAGGCCACGGCAGCCTCCCCGTCGTGCCCTCCCCGGAGCGCTAGGAGCGCCGCAGAAAACTCCGCAGCACATCAAAGAATTCCGCCTGCGCATGCCGTTCGCGCCAGGGATAGTGGCCGCATCGCTCCAGTTCTACATACTCGATCTGCGGCAGGTGTGGTCGCAGGCTGTCCACGATCATGCGGCCGGGGTGCGGGTCGTACGCTCCGTGCAGCATCAGCACGGGCACGCGGATAGCCGAGAACGAATCCGGGTACACTCCTTCGGCCTGCAGACGTTCCATGTCCGTCCAGGTTTCCTCCAGCGAGCGGGCATCCAATCCGCATTCCGGATCGTCTCCCGGCAGCGCATCATAGGAGTACACGGGATCCATGAGCTGCCCCAGTGCCCTCATCCGCTGGTCCGGGTCGGCGATCTCGTTCGAGATCTGCTGCAGGCGCTCGCGCATCGCCGGCGTCACACGCTGCGCAATAGTCGCGCGCATCTGGCGGCGCGATTCCAGATCAAAGGTGCCGCACCCGATTAGCGCCAGGGCGGCGGCGCGTTCCGGGTGGGCAGCGGCATAAGCCAACGCGAGCATCGCTCCCCAGGAGGAGCCCACCAGCGCAGGCCGTGTCCCTGGGCAGTAGTGTTCCGCCACCTCGTGCAGGTCGGCAACGTGCCGGCCGACGCTGAGAGGCCGGCCGCCGCTGCCCCGCTGCCAAGGCTCGACCACGTGGAATGAGCCTGCCAACTCTCTGGCGACCCCCGCCATGCTGCCCGGAGCGCCCGGGCCGCCGTGCAGTACAACGACGGTGGGGTCGGGGCCGGCATATTCGCGAACGTGAATCACCCCAGAGATATTCGCACGAATGCCCGTCCTGGGCGTGCGTTCTGAGGTCCGGCTCGTGTCCGCGGCCCATCTTTTCCTGTAAGCTGTTGCCATGCCCCGCGGCTATACCATGTCGCTGGCCTTCCCCCCGTTTACCCGCTGGGTCAAGCGGCTGATTCTGGCCAATGCGATAGTTTTTTTTGCCCTGGTGCTGCTGCGCGCCTTTGCCGACACCGCTTACTACGAACTGGTCCGGGACCTTGGCCTTCTGCCGGCGGCTGTCCTCAGCGGATATGTCTGGCAACTCATCACCTACGCGTTTTTGCACTCCGGGCTGTTCCACCTGTTGTTCAACATGCTCGCGCTGTGGATGTTCGGCTCACAGCTGGAGAGCGACTGGGGCGGCCGGCGCTTCCTGGAGTTTTTCTTTTTTTGCGTTCTAGGCGCGGCCTTATGTACGGTGGGAGTGGCCTATACGGGATTTCTGGGGGTCACGCCACGCACCTTGACCGTCGGGTCCTCCGGCGGCATCTACGGCATCCTGGTGGCGTTCGGAATTCTCTACGGCGACCGCGAGCTGTTCCTGTTCCCGCTGCCGTTTACCATCAAGGCCAAGTACGTGGTCATCGGCCTTATCTTCATCGCCCTGGTAGGGGCTTTTCAGGATGCGGGCGGCATTGCCAACGTGGCGCATCTGGGTGGTGCGCTCTTCGGATTTATCTATCTGAAGGCGATCCCGCGCCGCGGGCTGGCGTTCGTTAGTTCGGAGCGGTACTTCGGGCTGCGCAATGCGTACTATCGCTGGAAACGCCGCCGGGCGGCGCGCAAATTTGAGGTCTACATGCGTAAGTACGACCGCGAAGTGTACTTCGATGAATATGGAAATTATCGCGGCAGCGAGCAGCCCCCCAAGGAGAAGAAGAACGGTGAGAGTAAATCCGGCTGGGTGAACTAAAGCCTTGGCCTCAGGCTTTCTCCCCACGCCGCCTCGACTCTGCCCCTGCGCTGTTCGTATTGCTGCTTGATCCGTTCATAGCGCAAAGCCAGTTCCTCCAGTTCGGCATCGGGCAGCTTCTCGATATCAATCAATTCGTTGTGCGCTTCATGCATGGCGCGGATAACCTCGTCCAACTTGAGGTGAATGGCGCGCGCGTCTCGATTCTGGGTGTTCTGAATCAGAAACACGATCAGGAAGGTAATGATGGTCGTGGCCGTGTTGATCACCAGCTGCCAGGTGTCGGAGTAATGGAAGTAGGGTCCGGTCAAGACCCACACGATCACGCCTACTATTGCCAGGAGGAACGCCGCCGGCGACCCCACCAGGCACGCGGTTTTGGCGGCGGCACGGCCGAACCAGGCGCTCAGCGATAAGCCTTTGCGTGCCTGCTTCATGGCAGGCTATTGGATGGTCGCGGCGGCCTCGCCGGTTGTACTGCAAAACTGGATGGGGCTAGCCGCTGCGCGGCTCGCCCCTACCCCTAAACCAGGTCTTCCACCCGCAGAGCGCCGCCCTTCCATCCTGACTGGAACTCTTTGTCCACGAACTGGGCGTCATAGTCGCGCTTCTGCCGCTTTAGGGCCTCTCGCAACCCCAGAAGGCTCCTGGGATTACGCGGATTGCGGTCCAGATCCTCCCGGAATACCTTCTCCGCCTCGGCGTTGTTGCCGCTCAGCAGCAGCACGCCGCCCAGCGATTCGCGCACGGGAAAGTACCAATCCGGCGGCTCCCCGTAGTTCAGACCATCCTGGATAGCGACAGCCTTGCGCAGCAGGGCGGCTGCGGTCTGATGGTCTTTCCTGGCCGCCGCGATCTCGGCCTGCAACACATCGTCGGCGAGGGTCACCATGTCGCGCGTTTTGTTGTTGAAGGGCATGGAGTAGATTTCGTCCGCCGGAGTGGCGGCGATGATGCGGGCCAGCGCCTGGTGCTCCGCCTCGGCGGCCTCCAACTTGCCCGTGCCCGCCAGGGCCATCCCGCGGGCATAGTGCCAGATGGTATTTACCGATTTGAGTGCGGCATCCGGCTCGGGAGTCGCCAGCAGTTCATCCCAGCGGTGGAAGCGCACCTGCACCACGTAGGGGATGGTCATAAACGCCTGCAGCGGGGGCACCTCTTTCACGTGGGGCGCGACGTTGGCGGCCAGCTGGTCGGCGGCTTGCTTGGCGCCGGCATAGTCGCCGATCATGCTGCCGCTGATCGCGATGAAGTGCAGGTTGTGGCTGTAGTACATCATCGGATAAATGCCCTGCGCGCCGCTGGCCGTCATGTAGGCGCGGTCGGCTGCCGCAGCTTGCAAGTTGGTCTTTACAGCCGCGTCGTAGTCGCCGGTACGGATGTAGATGTGCGCGGGCATGTGCACCAGGTGGCCGGCCGCCGGCGCGAGGGCGGCCAGGCGGTTAGCCTGCGCCTCGGCTCGGGCCGGGTTGGGCGAGGCTTCCACCGCGTGGATGTAGTAGTGCACCGCGCCCATGTGGTTGGGATCGCGTTTGATCACCGACTCCAGCGCGGCCACCACCTCGTCGGTGCCCTCCTCGGGCGTGCCGTCGTGCTTCCACAGCCCCCAGGGGTGCAGATCCATGCCCGATTCGGCGAACAGCGTGGCCGCATCCAGGTCGTCGGGATAATTCTTCACCAGTTCGCGCATGGCATCGCGGTAGCGCTCGGCCGCAGCGCGCAGGTCCGATTTGGGATCTGCCGGAAAGCGCTGCGCCATGGCATGAATGTAGGCTTGCTCCGCGGGAGTGGCGCTACTGGCCAGGGACTCCGCCTTGGCAATAGCCTCGTGCGCCTGGTGGAAGCGGTCCTCGCTGGCCGGGTCGTTGTAGTTGGGTCCCACCGCCTCGGCGACACCCCAGTACGCCATGGCCAGCTTTGGGTCGAGCTCCGCCGCTCTGCGGAAGGAGCGCGCCGCCTCATCGTGGTTGAAGGCGTAGATGAGGCGTAAGCCCTGGTCGAAGAACTGCTGCGCCTGCGCGTTCTGGGTGCTCACCGGGTGATGCAGATCTCCCACTCCCTGCATGAGCGCCGCCGGCTTATCCGCCTGGGCGAAGGCGCCCACGCACAGCAGGCACGCGAAAACAACCACTGCAAAGGTCTTCATGGCCGATTTACCTCCTTGAAACCGTTATGGCTTTAGGGGGGACCAAGCGGGCGTTCCGCAGGGTATTCCATGCGGGCGGAACACTGCAACTGGCATGGACGATGTAAGCTGTGGAGCGCGGCGCTGCGGGCTGCTCACCTTGAAACGAGTAGGGGTCATCTACAACCCGATTTCCGGTCCCCGACTGGGCCGCCGCATGGCCCAGATTGAGGCGGCCGTGCAGGTGTTGCGCGGCGCGGGGGTCGAGGTGCAGCTGGCGGAAACTCACGGCCCCCACACCGGCGGCGCCCAGGCGCGCGAAATGGCGCGCGAAGGCTGCGACACCATTTTTGCCTGCGGCGGGGACGGCACCATTCATGACGTACTCCAGGGCCTGGTGGGAAGCCCCGCGGCCCTCGCCATCATCCCGCTGGGGACGGCCAATGCGCTGGCCCACGACCTGGGAATTCCACGCTCCCCCGCCGGCGCAGCGCGCGCAGCGTTGCACGGACGGCCGCACCGCATTCCTGTGGGTAAGGCCAGCTTTACCGGCAATTCCGGAGAGCCCGGCTCGCGCTACTTCACCGTGGCCTTCGGCGCGGGCGCCGACGCCCACCTTTTCTACCGGCTCGACAGCACTTGGAAGCGCCGCCACGGAATGAAGGCGTACTACGCCCAGGCGCTGCACCTCTGGCTGACCCACGAATTGCCCCGTTTCCAGGTGGAATTTACCGACGACCGCGGCGACGTGCGCCACGCCCTCGCTTCCCAGGTGCTGGCGGTGCGCATCAGCGATTTCGGCGGTGTGCTGCGCAACCTGGCGCCCGGGGCCGCGCTCTCGCGCCCACAGCTGCGAGTGGTACTGTTCAAGACCGTCAGCCGCCTGCCCTTCCTGATGTACGTTATGCGCACCCTTTTGGACGGGCGCTGGCCGGTGCCTGGTGTCGAACTGGTAGATACGGCCCGGCTGGTTTGCCGCCCGCTCTCAGAAAACGGCCCCAGGCGCATCTATGCTGAAACCGACGGCGAACTGCTGTCACGGCTTCCCGTGGAGGTCTCCATCGTCCCCGACGCGCTCACCCTGGTTGTGCCCCAGGAGTTTGCGACCGAAGAGGTGCGCGAGCATCGAATGGCTACCAGCCTGCCTCCGGTCAGCGACCCGGTATCCTGAATTGCGCTAACAACTTGGAGCCTATCACCCATTTTCTGACCGGAGCCTGCCTCAGCCGTGCGGGCTGTAATCGCAAGACCGCGCTGGCCACACTCACCATGACGCTGGCCGCCGAAGCGCCCGACTTGGACGTTCTGGGCTACGTCAAGGGACCGGTCTTCGGCTTCGCCCACCATCGCGGGATCACGCATTCGCTGCTGGGGACGCCGTTTGTCGCCGCCTTCGTGGTGCTCATCGTGTATGGACTCTACCGCTGGAGATACCGTCCAGGGCGGCCTGCGCCCTCTCGCCGGCCGCGCTGGGCCTGGCTGTTTGCTCTGGCCTGCCTGGCCGTGCTCAGCCATATCCTGCTCGACTTCACCAACAACTACGGCGTGCGGCCGTTTTCGCCCTTTTACCCGCGCTGGTATTCGTGGGATATCGTCTTCATTGTCGAGCCCGTACTGTGGCTCGCGCTGGTGGCGTCGCTGTTGATGCCGCGCCTGTTCGGGCTGGTCAACGAGGAGATCGGGGTGCGCGAGCGGGGCCCGCGCGGCCGCGGCGCCGCCCTCGCCGGACTGCTCTGCGTGTTGCTGGTTTGGGGCGTGCGCGATTACGAACACCGCCACGCCGTCGCCGCCCTGGAAGCGCGCACCTACCGCGGAGCCGCGCCCCTGCGTGTTTCCGCGGTGCCGTACTGGGTGAATCCTTTTCAGTGGATGGGTATCGTCGAGACCCGCGACTTCTTCGTGACCATGCATGTGGATTCACTTGCCCCGGAAGTTGATCCGGACGAGGAAGCCACGGTGCGGTACAAGCCCGCCGAGACGGCTGCGGCGCTCGCCGCCAAAAAGAGTTATCTCGGGCGCGTGTACCTCGACTGGGCGGACTATCCCGTCACGGAAAGCGAGAAGCAGCAGGACGGCAGTTACCGCGTGCGCTTTTTCGACCTGCGCTTTCTTTACCCGGAGCGCCGGTCGCGGCCGCTGGGCGCGGTGGTCGAACTCGACCCGCAGCTGCGCGTGACCGCCGAGCACATGGGCATGCGGCGCGCCGCCAACGCCGAAAAATAGGGTTATTTGCGCTATCAACGGCTACGCCCTGGGGCGGCTACAGTAAGGCTGTCCCTTCCTGCCCGGCAGAGCTCCCATTGTCCCTTGGGCGCTGGTCTGGTCGGGCTCAACTTGACTCGCTCCCGCTTACGCGCCAGAATTTCAGATTCGAGGTGATCATGCTGCTGGCTTATGTCTTCCTGCTCCTGGCGATCGCGTTTCGCTTCGCTCCGCATCCCATGGCCTTCACGCCAATAGCGGCCTCGCTTTTGTATTTCGGGGCGCGCGCTCCCCGCCGCCACTTCTGGGTGGCGCTGCTGCTGCTGGGACTGGCGGACCTGGTCCTGACCCGGCTGGTGTACTCCTACCCCTACCGGGCCGACCAGTTAGTAACGCTGGCCTGGTATGCCGCGGCACTCTGGATCGGCACCCGGCTGGGGAACCGTGCCCGGGCGTTGCGCGTGCTGGGTGGGGCGCTGGCCGCCTCGGTTTCCTTCTTCATAGTCAGCAACTTTGCCGTGTGGGCGGTATATCCCAACATGTACGCGCACAACCTCGGCGGACTGGCCGCAGCCTACGTTGCCGGCTTGCCCTTCTTCCGCAATGACGCGGCTGCCACCCTTCTGTTCAGCGCGTTATTCTTCGGTGTTCCGGCTCTATACCGCTCGCTCGCAGGTGGACAGGAACCAGACCACAGCATCGACCGGACTGCTGCGGCCTAGCGTGCTCCAGCGCGGCGAGCGGGGCGCCGCTGGGGAAGAAGTTTCCGCGCCTAAGGAACAGCTTTTCTTCGTTTGCGCATTTGCCCGACCACCAGCCAGAGCAGGAGCACGGCCGCGGCTGCGAGGACGATCGCTGCCAGGTGCTGGCTGGCGAGTTTCCCCACAAAGCTAACCACCTCCGGCCCAAACTTGATGACCAGCAGCGCCAGGATCAGGAACCGGATAAATCGTCCGGCGAAGATGGCGCCCAGGAAGTGCCAGAAGTTCATCTCGAAGGCCGCCGCGGCCAACACGAAAACTTTGAAGGGAAACGGGGGCGGGACCATGGAGGGAAGCATGAGGGCCCAGAATTCGTGCCGGTCGAACGAAGACCGCATCTTCTCGAATTTGGCTTTGGACATGCGGCGCTCCAGCAGCACTTCGCCGCCTTTGTAGCCGATCCCATACAGCACGGCGCTGCCCACGGCCGAGCCCGCCGACGCCATGAATACGTACAGCAGGAAGCGCGCGGGCCTGGCATACACGTAGCCGGCGACCACCGGGTCCAGAGGCATGCCCACCAGCGCCGAATCCATGCCCGCGATGGCGAAAACTCCCCAGGAACCCAGCGGCTGCAACACCGACCAGACGAACAGCGTGTAGCGAGCCAGAATGTGCTTGAGCGTATGCAAGAAGTTCGATTGTACGGGAGCGGCTGGCGAGCGGCAGCCGCACCGGCGACCGGGGCTGAAGCCCCGAGTTCTTCCTAGCCGCGCAACGCGGCGCAGAAGCGCCACTCTTCAACGAGAAGCGGACTGCACGCGGGTTCTGGGAAGAGCGGGCCTTCAGGCCATGCGTTCTCCCGGCAGCAGAATTAGGGGCCATCAGGCCCTGCGCCTCGGGAATCTGGACCGGGGCTAAAGCCCCGATTCTTCTGACCGCAAATCGCGGCGCTGAAGCGCCGCTCTTCCACACTGACGCGTCGCTCTTACGCCGCAGAAGCGCTACTCTTCCACGAGAAGCGGACTGCACGCGGTTCTGGCAAGAGCGGGCCTTCAGGCCATGCGTCGCCCAAGGCAAAGATGGGCCTTCAGGCCCTGCGCCTTGGTTCCGAGAAGGGGGCGTTTAATGCGCGGTTTTGCCGCGCGCCAGGTCAATGGCGTGCGGAAGAATTTGGATCACCACGTTCAGCGACTCGACCGCGCCCTTGGGGCTGCCAGGCAGGTTCAGAATCAGGGACTCGCCGGCAATCCCGCACAGCGCGCGGCTGAGCGCCGCCATGGGCGTATGCCTGGCGCCCTCCGCCCGCATACGTTCCGGCACGCCCTCCACCAGCCGGTCGCACACCGCGCGCGTGGCTTCGGGCGTCACGTCCCGCGGTCCGATTCCCGTGCCCCCGGTGGTTACCACCAGCGGAGCCTGCGCCGCCAGCCGCAGCAGCGCCCGCTCGATCTGGTTCTGCTCGTCGGGAACTATCTCCGTCACCACTATCTCGAAGCCGTGTTCACGCAGGGTATGCTCCACCGCCGGCCCGGAAAGGTCCGCGCGGGTTCCTTTGGCCGAGGAGTCGCTGATCGTGAGCACGGCGGCGCGAATACGCGGCCGTTCAGGAGTCGAGGACATCTTCTTCTTCGGTGTCCTTGCGGGCCTCGTCGAGCAAGCGTAGCC
>JAMXLI010000241.1 GCA_024281115.1 Terriglobales bacterium
AGGAGCGCGGTCCCGGCCCTGCTGGTGGTCACGATGCTCAAGGGCCTGAGCCACCGCCGCACTGAGCCTCGGTTCTTCGGCTGCTCATTTTCAGCCATGTTTGCGCGGGCCGCCACATGATTAGCATAGGCCCAATTAGTGACAGGGGCAAACCCATTTATGATGCCGCGTCACCAACTGGATTCCGCCGAGCGGGAATGAATGCGCCCAATGTTATTGCACGGGCGCAGAGGAAGCATTGCTGGCCTGCAGAAAACGCGGATGCTGGCGCAGCCACTCGGTGGCGCGAACTTGCGCTTCGTTGACCTGGTCGGGGGTCATGCGCGAACCCAGGATGGCGACACGGTACTTGCTGGCCTCGTCTCCAGCCTGCTTAGCGACCTCCGACCACATGTAGGCGCTCACATAATCTTGCCGCACGCCGCGCCCTGCCCAGTAGAACGCGCCCAACGTCGCCGCGGAGAGAACGTGGCCGCTCTCCGCCGCCTTATTGAACCACTTCACGGCTTCGTTGTAGTTCTGGACAACCCCATCCCCGCTCGCGTACTTGGCGCCTAATTCGAACTGGGCATTCGCATCGCCGCGCTCGGCGCCGCTCCTGAGATCCGCCAGGTTGAACCCGGTCGTGGGGCGGGATGCGGTCACCGGGCGCTGCGGCGTTGCGGTCACCACCGGCGCTGCCGGCTGGCTCCGGCTGGGGTTCATCCTGCCGCGAACCGCCAGAAACGCGGTCCCCATCAGCAACAGCAGCGCGATGGGCGCCAACAGCAGCAAGCGGTTGCGCCTGGTTCCCGGAATTTCTGCCTCAGCATCTGGAACTACGCCAAATTCCGAGCGTAACGTCGCCGGGTGCACCCGTACCAGCTCTTCAACGCTTTCCTCGTAATTGGGGCTGGATATGGCCGTCGCGACGGCCGTGGCTGCCCGCCGGGCGCGCTCTCCCGAGTTTTCTTCAGCCACGGAGCTTGCCTGGTTGCTGCTCGCATCGCTGCCAGGCCGGGCGTCACCCTCCCGGACCGGCTCCGGCGCGCTCTGCGCCGCGATCGGCGAGGCCGCAACCGGTGCAGGCTCTTTTTCTGTCGCTACCGACATCTTCTCCTTGGAAGCGGGGACTTGTGGCCCAGGCGCAGGCTCCGCCGCCGGCGGCTCCGGCGTTCGGGCGTTCGCCTGCACCGCAATGGCCACCGAAGCTGCCAAGGCTTGCAAGGTAGAACAGTGTTCCTCGTCGAAGGCGTACGGCCGAGCCGAGAAGATCTCGACCAGGCCCGCCACCTCACCGCCGATCAGAATAGGAGCCGCGGCTACCGAGCTGATGCCCAGCAGCCGGCACGTTTCCGCATCCACGCGCGGATCGCTGTCGGCATGGTCGCACCGCATCAACCTGCCGGTGCGCAGGCACGCGCCTGAAATTCCATTCCTGCTATCCAGGCGAGAGCCGACCGGGGGCGCGATTTCCCCGGCCGAGGCCAGGCAAACTGCTTCCGTTCCCGTGATCAGGGCAAGGGCGGCGCCTTGCGCGCCCGTGGCCGAGAGCGCGTTGGAAACGGCTTGCGCCAATTCCTGGTTGAGTGCGTGCGCGGGGCGGAATTCGTCCTTTGTTTCCCCTGGCGCGGGGTTCGTTTCCGCCACAGAGCCGCCCTCTGGCGCGGTTGCCCAGAGGGAAAGCGCATTTACCAGCAGCCATTGCTGGATACGCCCCAAAGCCTCGGGACTGAGATTGCGGAATTCCAACCCGGAGCGGCCCAATTGGTCCGACCAGGTAACCCTGGCATCCGCCTCCACAATGCTCCGCGTCTCCAGCAGATCCAGCCGCAAGGCTACCGCGGAGCCTGCAGGAAGAGGCGTAACCCCCTGAATTGCAATACCGTTATCGTGCGCGTCGGTGATCACCCCGCCGGAATGTCCGAGGATGCTGGCGTATGCGGGGGTGTTAATGCGGTGCCTTGATTGGCTGCGCCGTTCCACAGGCATGGAATACCCGAAGGTTTTGCCATATTACGACTTCCCCCAAGAAAACCCAATAGGAGATGCGTCTTACGCCATAAGTAATTAACTCTCATAGTATTACTGGGGACTGATTGTAGATGTACTTGATGGATTAGGCTGCCGCGCCCCGAGGAGCCAGTTCGGCCGTCAGCAATGAGGTATGAGAGGGGCGTACGGTGCCGGAGATCAGTGCCTTAAGGCGCTCAGGAAAGCAGCTTAGCGGTCCGTTCACCCACGGCAGCACGCGCAATGGCAGCGACCATAAAGCCGGATAGCAACTGCAAGTTGACAATGGCCCAATCGTCGAAGGCGCGCGGTTCGGTTGAGAGCACCTCGAAAATACCCAGGGTCTTGCGCAGGTGCCGCAACGGTGCGACCAGGATGGAGCGCACTCCCAGGCGGCGGCAACTTGCCCGGTCTACCGCCGGGTCGTTCTCGGTGTCGTCGCAGCGCAGAATCTCGCCAGTGCGGGCGCAGGCGCCAGACAGCCCGGCATCGTCGCGCAGGCGCACCCCTAAGTCCGGGGCGGTTCGGCCCGCCCGGGCGCTACAAACGATGTCGGAGCCGAGCTTCAATCCGATGGCGCTTCCGCTGGCTCCGGTGACCGCCTGGGCGCGACTGGCCAGTACCGATATCGCCGGTTCCAGATCCAGAAGCGCTGGAGATACCTGCGGGACGGTTGCGACAGGAGTTTCTTCCGAGTTGCGCGCCGCAATCAGCGACGGCTCTTGCGGCTCCGCCGCGGCGGGAACGGTAGCCAGCAACTCGCGCACCAGCTTGTCCATCTCCATATCGTGCAGCAAGGTCGCGGTCGCCTCGCGTCGCAAGGACCCTCCCAGCAGGCGCGACATGCCCAGAAGCGCGGTGCTGCCGCAGGCCAGGCAACGAGTGGTGTTGTTTTCACTGATCAGTTCGCACTGCACGCAGAACACGGCCGTCTGCAGTTTCAGGAAGCTGAGATGGGGACGTGGCTTGCAGACCGGCATTCGCTGACTTCTCCCGCGATCATCGCTGGCGCTTAGAAGCGCAGGAGAAAAAATAAACGCTTGCCGCGCGGATCATAAGTGACGCCGCTGGTTCGGGCGATCAGCGGCCGCAGAGAAACCGGTATTGCGCTTCGGTGAGTGGCACGACGGAAAGCCTGCCCTGCCGCAACAGCGGTGAATCCGCAAACAGTTTGTTGGACTTCATCTGCGCCAAGGTGACGGCAGTGAGCTTGCGGCGCGCCTTGATCTGCACCCGCGGATTGCGGGCATCGGTCGCATCATTTTTAAGCACACTCGCCGTGCCTACGGCCTGGCGCTCATCGCCGGTGTGGTAGATCACGAGTTCGTCACCGGCCTGCATGTTGCGCAGGTTCTTCAAGGCAACCGGGTTGGACACGCCGTCCCAGATCGTGGTCTGGTCGTGCTCCAAGTCAGCGAAGGAGTACTCCGTGGGCTCGGTTTTCAAGAGGTAGTAGGCCATGGTTTACCCGCTAATAAATCTTCGCACCCCATGCGCCATCGAGGAGCAGGATGCGGTCCGCAGTCGCTTCTTTGGTATCAATCTTACTTTCCGCCTGCCCTGGCGAGCGATTCATAACGGTCCTGGGGAGCGCTCTGCTGGGAAACGGGCAAACCCCGTGGCGCCCATCCGGGAAAAACCAGGTGGCCCGCCTCGTCGGTCTCGCCGCCAAACCCGCCGCGCATGTCGGTTACATTCTTGAATCCGGCCTGCTGCAGCAGTTCGGCCGCTTTGAGCGAACGCCCGCCTTTTTGGCAGCCCACAATCAGCTTCTGCTCTTTGCCGAAGTTCGACTCCACGATGTCCACGAAGTCCGGATTCATCTGCATGCGACCCATGGCGGACATCATGAGAGGTATGTTTTTCGCCCCGGGAACGTGGCCGGCGTCGAATTCCGGGACGGTGCGCACGTCCAGGTAGATGTAATCCTGCGACCGGTCCAGCAGCTCCTTGGCTTCTTCCGGCGCGATGCGGTTTACGTTCACGGCGCACCTCCGATCTAACTTGCTCGCCGCGGTCTTGCGGTAGGCCTACACCGTACACCCGCTCCAGTTGACTGGGCAAACACGTCCTCCCACCACAGCGGCCGGCGCGAGGGAGACGGCTTGGGCCCTTACTCCCGGGGGGGGCCGTCAGTAACTGGCGTGGGGGTGGGTAAGATGCGGCAGGAAAGGACGCGAAGCGATCTGCGCCCGGTAGGCCTCCGCCCAGCGCCCCGGAATCTGCGTCCTGCAGGCCGGACAAGATCCTTCGGCGGTGATCCGGTACGCGCGGATGAGGTATCCAAACCGCTCGACCAGCGTGTACCCGCATTGATGGCAGCGCGTGTTCTCCAGTTCGCCCACCCTGCCGGGCAGGTTGCCGGCGTAGACGTAGCGCAGCCCAGCCTGCTTACCGATTTCGGCAGCCTGCACCAGGTCTTCGGGACGGGTGTCCTGCGGGCTGGTCATCTTGTAGTCCCGGTGGAAAGCCGTGACGTGCCAGGGAATATCAGGGGAGATAGAGGCGAGAAATGCGGTCAGCTGTTTTAGCTCCTCGCCGGAATCGTTGAATCCCGGAATGAGCAGGGTCACGATCTCCAGCCAGATCCCCATCTCATGCAACGTTCGGATGGAGCGGAGGATGGGAGCAATGCGCCCCCCCAGTTCGTGGTAATGGCGATCGCTGAAGCTTTTCAGGTCCACCTTGTACAGGTCCACATACGGGCGCAGGTACTCCAGCACCTGCCGCGTGCCATTCCCATTCGATACGAAAGCTGTCATCAGGCCGGCAGCCCGCGCCTCCTTGAAAATGGCAACCGCCCATTCGGAGGTGATCAGCGGCTCGTTGTATGTGCTGACGAGCACCTGGGCTCCCAGGCGCAGCGCGTCCGCCACCATGAAATCAGGCTTGATTTCTAAAGGCGGGCTGACCGCCGCGGGGTCGCGTAAGGCCTGCGACGTAACCCAGTTCTGGCAGTAAGAGCAATGCAGATCGCAGCCCAGCATGCCGAAGCTGTAGGCCAAGGCGCCAGGAACAGCATGAAAGAAGGGCTTTTTCTCGATTGGGTCGCACTGCACGCCTCCCACATAGCCCCACGGGGCATACAGCCGGCCGCCTTGGTTATAGCGGACCTTGCAAACCCCGGCTTGGCCCTCGGGAATGGGGCATTCGTGCCCACAGGAGTAGCAGCGCACGCGGTTTCGATCCAGAGCCTGCACCAGCTCGGGCGCGGCTTCCCGCACGTTCTGGTTGAGGATTTCGCGCAGGGTCGGCATGGATACCTACCCTTAATTTTAGCCCCTTACGATGCGATCGCGCGCTTCTCAGCCTGGGGGTGGAAGAAGATATCCCGGATCGACACCAGCCCTCGCAGTTGGTTGCCATCCACGATGGGCAGGTGGCGGAATCCGAACTCGCGCATGATGAAGAGGCATTCCTCCACAGTCTCGTCGGTTGTGACCACGCGCGGCTTGGCGGTCATCACCTCGCTCACCTTGGTAACACCGGGGCTGCGCCCCAGCGCCACCACGCGCTTCACAATGTCGCGTTCCGAGAGGATGCCGGCCAGTTCGCCGTCGCGCAGCACGGCGAGCGCACCGATGTTGTGCTCGGTCATCAGCCGCGCGGCTTCCAGCACGGTCTGCTCCACGGTCACGGAATAAGTCTTGCGATTCTTTACCAGCTCGTAAATGCCTGCCATGGGGGAGCTCCTCCGAGATGCAGCCCGGGCCCGGAATTCAAGCCACTAGATTGCCTTGTGCGAGGATTTCCGTCAAATAGCCGCCAGGGCCTGATCCAGGTCGGCAATGATGTCGTCGGAATCCTCAATGCCAACGGAGATCCGCACCATGCCGTCGGTCAGCCCAATGGCCTTGCGGCCTTTTTCCCCGAGGGCGGCGTGCGTCATGGTGGCTGGGTGCGAAATCAGCGTTTCCACGCCTCCCAGCGATTCGGCCAGCGAGCACACCCGCACCTTGCGCAGCATCTTCTTGGCATTGCCCAGGGATCCGGTTTCAAAGGTGATCATCGATCCGAAGCCCCACATCTGGCTTTTGGCCAGTTCATGCTGCGGGTGCTCCCGCAGCCCGGGATAGAACACCCGCTTCACCTTTCTGTGCCCGGCAAGGTACTCGGCCACCGCGCGGCCGTTGCGGTCGTGCTGCTCCATGCGCACTGCCAGCGTTTTCACTCCCCGCAGGATCAACCAGCATTCGAAGGGCGACAGGATGGCGCCCGCCGATTTCTGGATAAACGCCAGCTGGTCGGCCTGCTCCTGGCGCGTGCACACGACCACGCCGCCCAGGCCGTCGCTGTGACCGTTCAGGAACTTGGTAGTCGAGTGCACCACCATGTCCGCGCCCAGCCCGATCGGCTGCTGGAAATAAGGCGACATGAAGGTGTTATCCACCACCACCTCGGCGCCGCGCTTGTGCGCCAGCCGGCTGATGGCGGCGATATCGCTGATCGTCATCAGCGGATTGGTTGGTGTCTCCACGTACACCAGACGCGTATGGCGCCGAATGGCGCGTTCCACCGCGTTCAGGTCCGACGTGTCTACGTAGGAAAACTCCAGCCCGAAGTTGACCAGGATCTGATTGAACAGGCGGGGCACGCCGCCGTACACGTTATCGGAGCAAACCACGTGATCGCCGCTTTTCAGCATGGTGCAGATGGCGTGGATCGCCGCCATGCCGCTGGAGAAGACGCGAGCCGCCAGCCCGCGCTCCAGCGACGCCAGGTTCTGCTGCACGCGGTCGCGCGTGGGATTGGTGACGCGCGCGTACTCGTAGCCCTGGCGTGGCTTGCCCAGCTCGTCCTGCAAGTAGGTCGAGGTGGCATAAATGGGAACGGCGATCGAACCCGTCAGCGCCTCCGGCTCCTGCCCGTCATGGAGGGCGCGCGTCGCAAAACCCTTATCGTTCTTTTTGGCCATGGATTTCCTTGAGGAAGACTTACGAGATTATCGAAAGATGCGCGCGCAGCGCAAAAGGTGCAGCGGGGAGGCCGCCTGCCATGACAGACCCGGGCCGCCCGCGGCACAGCCTCCATGTTGCAGCAGGGCCGAAAGGACGCCGACGGCTACTTGTTGGTCTCCATCTCGAAAATGTCCTTGGAGAGATACCGCTCGGCCGAATCCGGAATGATGGTGACTACGCGCTTTCCCGGACCGATGCGGCTGGCCACCTGCAATGCCGCGAACGCCGCCGCGCCCCCGCTGGAGCCGGAAAGCACCCCTTCCTCCGCGGCCAGCCGCTTGACCATGGCGAACGCGTCGGAGTCGTACACCATGATGACCTGGTCGGCCAGGCTGCTGTCGAAGGTTTTGGGCAGGAAACTGGAGCCAATGCCTTCCACCTTGTGCTCGCCGCCGGCGGGGCCGCCGCCCAGGACCGAACCCTGGCTTTCGACCGCCACCGCCATCACCTGCGGCAGGCGCTCCTTCAGGAAGCGTGCTACGCCGGTGAAGGTCCCTCCGGTGCCCGCGCCCAGCACCACGGCGTCGATGGCGCCTTCCATCTGCTCAAAAATCTCTCGTGCCGTGGTCTCGTAGTGATATTCGGGATTGGCCTGGTTCTCGAATTGGCCGGCCAGCATGGAATTGGGAGTCCTGGCGGCCAGCTCGCGCGCGCGATGGATGGCTCCTTGCATGCCCTCAGCGTCGGGAGTGCGAATCACCTCGGCGCCGAGGGCCCGCATGAGCATGACCTTTTCCTGAGAAAACTTCTGCGGCACGAAGAGCACCACTTTGTATCCCCGGTTGATTCCGATGAGCGCCAAGCCGATCCCGGTGTTGCCGGCGGTCGCCTCGATAATGGTGCCGCCGGGACGGATCAGCTGCTGCTGCTCTGCCCGCCGAATCATCCCGGTAGCGGCCCGGTCCTTTACGCTGCCGCCGGGATTCAGATATTCGAGCTTGGCGTACACCTCCGCTGCGCCCGCGGGTACTACCCGCTGCAGCCGCAGCATGGGGGTTTCCCCCACCAGTTGCGTGATGTCGTCAGCTATGCGAAGGCGGCTTTTTTCCCGAACTCTCATAAAACTTTAGACTACGGAATGCTGGCATAAGCGTCAACGAACAAAGGTCACGGATGCTGGCCGGGAAGCCGGGAAGGAACCGCTTCCTCAGGCTGCGGCGGCGGGCTACAGCGATTGACAGCACTTCCCTGCCGGTATCAAATGCGGCATACCGTCCCGTCGCCGGGCGCTGTCCCCGGCCCGCCAGGTCGGAAAATCCGCTCCCGGAGTTCCGCCATGATCGAACAATTTATGGCTCTCGCTTTGCAGCCCACCATGCGGGGCTGCAGAAAGCGTTCCGATGTCGCCACCAACATCCGTCACATTTCGGAACTCATCGACGCTGCCGTCTGGCTCAGCAATATTGATTTGCCGGTGCGACTCATCTGCGTCCCGGAAGGCTGCCTGCAAGGTTTTACCGACGAAGTCTTCGATTGGGACCACGAGAAGTACGTGGACGAACTCGCCCTCGACCTGCCCGGCGAGGAAACCGAGATGCTCGGGCGTAAGGCCAAGCAGCATAATGCCTACCTGATCGCCCAGGCCAAGGTGAAACACCCGGAATTCCCGCGCAAGTTCTTCAATGCCGCGTTCATCATCGCGCCCAGCGGCGAGGTCATTCACAAACATTACAAGCTGCAAGTGTTCGCCCGGGAGCATTCCACGGTCCCACACGACGTGTGGGACAAGTGGGTGGAACTCTATGGCGATGGGCTGGATGCCTTCTTCCCTGTTTGCGACACCGAAATCGGCCGCATCGGATGCGTCATCTGCATGGAAGGCTCGTTCCCCGAAACGGCGCGCGGGCTGGCGGTGAACGGGGCCGAGATTCTCTACCGCCCTGCCTATCCCGAACCGTACGTGGCCAATGGATTGTGGGAGATCCAGAACCGGGCGCGCGCTCTCGATAACACCTGCTACGTCGTAGCGCCGAATCCGGCCAATTACTACCTGATGCCCGACTCCACTGATGGCCTGGACACTTTCGGCGGGCAATCCATGATCATCGACTACCAGGGACGCATGGTGTCCGAGCACAAGTACGGCGCCGGGCCGTCCTACGCGGGCGGCATCATTGACGTGGAGGCGCTACGCCAGTACCGCACGCGCTCGCTCTGGGGCAACTGGCTGCGCGACCTGCGCACCGAGCAGTTCCGCTGCATCTACGAGCAGCCCATCTATCCCAAAAACCTGGGATTGGGAGAGCACCCCGGGCGGCACGCCGATCACGATGAGATTCGCCGGCGGGTTATGGAGACCATGCTGCAGAAAGGCATGTATCGCGCGCCGGCCGCTGCCCGGCAGCAACGCGAGCTGGAGGACGTTCCGGCGGATTGACTTCCACTTCCGCAACACAATGGGCCCACGCGGCAGCAGCGTGGGCTTTTTTTCGCGCGCAACGCGGCCTTCAACGCGTACCGCTCGGTACTGAAGCTGATCCCTCTATAATGAGAACCATTCATGGCTAAGTTCCGCTCCACGCTGGCGCTGGAGGTGCCGTTGCTGGACCTGAAGGCGCAATTCGCCACCATCCAGGAAGAGGTGATGGCGGCGGTTGAGCGCGTCATGGCCAGCCAGCGCTTCATCCTCGGAACCGAGGTGGAAGAGCTGGAAGCGCAAATTGCTTCGTTAATTGGGTCCCGCTTCGCGGTGGGGTGCGCCTCCGGGTCCGATGCCCTGATTCTGGCGCTTATGGCGCTGGGAGTCGGCCCGGGCGCTGAAGTCATCACTACGCCATTCACCTTTTTCGCCAGCGCCGGCTCCATCGCGCGCGTCGGTGCGCGCCCGGTGTTTGTTGACATTGATCCCGCGACCTGGAACCTTGATGCGACCGCTGTCGCCAGCGCCATTACAACCAACACGAAGGCGATCATGCCGGTGCACCTGTTCGGGCTCGCCGCGGAGATGGATGAGATCATGCGCGCGGCGGACGCGCACGGCGTTGCGGTAATCGAGGATGCCGCCCAGGCGATTGGCGCGCAACATCGCGGGCGGGCCGTCGGCAGCATGGGCCGGCTCGGCTGCTTCAGCTTTTTTCCTACTAAGAATCTGGGCGCCGCCGGAGATGGAGGAATGATTACCACCAGCGACGATGCGCTGGCTGCCCGCCTGCGCATGTTGCGCGTTCACGGAGAGCGCACCAGGTACCACTACGAACTGCTCGGCGTGAACAGCCGCCTGGACGCACTGCAGGCCGCCATTCTCGGCGCCAAGCTGCGCCACCTGTCAGAGTGGAACACGGCACGGCGCCGCAACGCCGACCGGTACCGGGGCCTATTCGCCCAATATGGCTTAAACGGCTTTGTTACCTTGCCGGTTGAGCCCGCAGGCGCCTTTCACGTGTACCACCAGTTCACGATTCGCGTGCAGCGCCGTGAGGCCTTGCGGGAGTTCCTGAAGCAACAAGGGGTGGGAACGGAGATCTACTATCCCCTATCGTTACATGAACAGCCAGCGTTCGCTTACTTGGGCTACAAACGTGGCGACTTCCCGGAGGCCGAAGCAGCCAGCGCCGAGGTCGTTTCGCTGCCCATCTACCCGGAGCTGACCGGGGAACAGCAAGAGTACGTCGTAGCGCAAATCGCGCGCTTTTTCGAGGCAAGCTAAGGGTGGGTCCGGCTTGCGGATGGCCGCTCTCGTTTTATTGCAGCAGCGTTTGTAGTTTCTGCAGCAGTTGAATCGGCTTTCCCACGACTTCGAGGTTGATTCCACGGCGGCGGGCCTGATCCAGCTTCTCTGCCGACTCCGGGTCCCCGGTCATCAGCAGAATCTTGCAATGGCGTACTCGCCGGCAGATCTCGATGGCAATTTCTATCCCGTCTGCATCGGGCAGGTTGATGTCCACGATCGCGAGGCGCGGCCCGATGCGCGAGGCCATTTCAATTCCACTCTCGCCATTGAGCGCGAGCGACGCCGTGTAGCCCTCCTGCTCGAGCACCATGGCCAAGGTCTTCGCGATGGTGGGTTCATCGTCGATGATGAGGACCGGAATTGCTTGTCGGCTCACGGGAAGTGGCCCATCTGGCAGGAGTGGGTGGATACACGGATGCCGGTGTCCCGAGGCGAGTTGTTTACGGCCTTGGCGGCCGCTGGACTGGCGCGTACTCCGCAATTGGGGCCGTCCCAGGCCGTACACCGGCCAGCTACCCCAAAGCGCGCTGCTACACTGGCGCGTGCGGCGGTTGATCATCAACGCTGACGACTTTGGGCTCACCGCGGGCGTTAACCGCGGTATCGTCGAAGCGCACCGCCTCGGGGTGGTAACGTCGGCCACGCTGATGGCGAGCGGCCGGGCCTTCGAGGATGCCGTGCAGCGCGCCGCCTCGGCGCCGCGTCTTGATATTGGTTGTCACGTCCAACTGGTGGATGGCGTCCCGACTTGCGATCCGAGCCTGATTCCTACCCTGCTCGGGGACGACCGTGCTTTCCGCAGAAACCTGTTGCGGTTTGCCTGGTCCGCCCTACGCCACCAGATTGATGGCGGGGAAATCGAGCGGGAGGCGACTGCGCAAATCCGACGCCTTCAGGCCGCAGGAGTGCGGCTTACGCATCTCGATACCCACAAGCACGCGCACATGTTTCCTTCCGTGTTGAAGCCTTTATTGCGCGCTGCGCGCGCCTGTGGCGTGCCGGCGGTGCGCAATCCGTTTGCCCCGGCGGGGCTGCGGATCCGGGACCTGCTTCGACGCCCACAGTTGTGGAAACGCAGCGCCCAGCTCCGGCTGCTGCGCTTGCTGGCGCGTGGCTTCAGGCGATCTGTGGCCGATGCCGGAGTTCACACCACCGACGGCACGCTCGGCATTGAAGCCACCGGGACCCTGGACGAAGGGCTGTTCGAAGCCATTGCCGCCAGGGTGCCCGAGGGCACCTGGGAGCTGGTTTGCCACCCCGGATATTCCGACGACGAACTGGTGGCGGCGGGCACGCGCTTGCGCAAATCACGGCAGAAAGAGCTGGAGCTCCTTACCTCGGAAAGGGCGCGGGCGGTGTTGCACGACCGCGGCATCGAACTGATCACCTACCGGGACCTGGCGAACTGACCAGGAGCGGAGCTGACCGGCAGCCGCTTCGCGGACTGATTTTGCATCCTCGCGCGCGGCTGCCCATCGAATGGTGCAGGATCGGTACCCGGGACGCACATGAAGATCGGCATCACCTGTTATCCCACTTACGGCGGCAGTGGGGTTGTGGCCACCGAGCTGGGCATTGAGCTGGCGCAGCGTGGCCACCAGGTGCACTTCATCACCTACTCACAACCCTTCCGCCTCACCGGGCCGCAGCCTAACATCTACTACCACGAAGTCGAGGTCTCACATTACCCCCTGTTCGACTACCCGCCATACGATTTGGCTTTAGCGACGCGCATGGCCGAGGTCGCCGAGATTTACGAGCTGGACCTGCTGCACGTTCACTATGCGATTCCGCATTCGGTGAGCGCCCTGTTAGCCCGGCAGATGCTCGCCACGGGACGCGCCCGGCGCCGGCTTCCATTTGTCACCACCTTGCATGGCACAGACATCACCCTTGTGGGCCTGGACCGCTCCTACCTGCCCATTACGCGCTTTTCCATCGAACAGAGCGACGGCGTCACCGCGATTTCGCAGTACTTGAAGGAACGCACCCAACGCGAGTTCGACATCGCCAACTGCATCCAGGTGATCTACAACTTCGTAAACTGCGATTTATACGTGCGCGACGAGAAGGCGCACGAGCGCCGCCGGGAATACGCTGCGGACGGGGAACGCATCCTGGTGCACCTCTCCAATTTCCGCCCGGTGAAGCGCATCGGCGATGTGGTCGAGGTTTTCGACAGGGTGCAAAAGAAGATCCCGTCGCGGCTGCTGCTGATTGGAGACGGGCCTGACCGCTCGCAAGCGGAATACCTGGCCTTCAGCAAGGGTATACACGACCGGGTAATTTTCCTCGGCAAGCAGGACCGCATCAACGAGAAGCTGGCGGTGGCGGACGTGCTGCTGCTGCCCAGCCAGTTGGAATCGTTCGGCCTGGCGGCGTTGGAGGCCATGGCCTGCGAAGTCGTGCCCGTAGCCACTCGCGTCGGCGGAATGCCCGAGGTGGTGGAAGATGGGGTCAATGGTTTTCTGGCGGAGGTTGGCGACGTGGAGACCATGGCCCAGCGCGCCCTTGCCGTCCTGGGAGACGAGGCCCGACTGCGCGAAATGGGCAAGCGGGCCCGCCGCAGCGCGCAGGCGCGGTTCTGCGCCAGCAAGATCATTCCGCAATACGAGGAGTTTTACCGCGCCGTGCTGGAGCGCACGTCATAGTACGGAACGGCCGCGGAATCGCGCCGTTCCAGGACGGGCAGGCGCAAGCGCACCAGCGTTCCCTTGCCTTCCCGGCTGTCGATGGTCATGCGCGCAGCATCGCCGTACAGAACTTTCAGCCGCTCGGCGACGTTGGCCAGACCGATGCCCGTGCCTCCCAGCCCGGTGGGACGCTCGAGCAGGTTGGCAGCCCCCATGCCCACCCCGTCATCTTCAACCTCAATGTGCAGCAGCCCATCCTTGAGCTGGCTGCGCAGGCAGATGCTGCCCCCATCAAGCTTGGCCGAAAGGCCATGCTTGATGGAATTTTCCACCAAGGGCTGCAGCAACATGCCGGGAACCAGCACCTCCAGCGTGGCCGGCTCTAATTGTTTATCCACCTTTAATTTGTCCGTCCCGAAGCGCACCACTTCGATATCCAGGTAGTCGTCGATAAATTCCAACTCTTCGCGCAGGGGCACGAAGGCGTCGCCGCTGCGCAGCAAGCGGCGCAGAATGTTGGCGAGCTTGATGATGAGATCGCGGGCGGTATCGGGGTCAAAGCGCACCAGCGACGAAACCGAATTCAGGGTATTGAACAGGAAGTGCGGATTAATCTGGCTTTGCAGGGCTTCCATGCGCGCCTGCAACAGCAGCATCTGCTGTTCTTCCAATTTAAGCTCGGTGCGGCTGTTGTTCCATACCTTGAGGGCGATGGCGATGGACATCACCGTGGCCGCGTAAATGGCGGCTTCCACCGGCCACTGCGGACTGTCCACGGAAAAGATGTGGCGGGGCAGGTAGCGCGAGAGTTCCCCGCGCGCGAAACGCAGCACCAGAATCGTGCCAAAAAAGAGAATCTGCCAATCCAGCCGGGGCCGCGGAAAATTACGACGGATCCAGCGGTACACGCTCAAATCAATGAAAGGGGAAAACGACCAGACCGCCTCTTTATCCTGCGCCAGGTTGCGCAGCATGCCGGCGATGGTACCCGCCATCACGTCAAAGGGCAGCGCCGCCCACTCCCCATGGAGCATGGCGGGAAAACCCACGACGGCGCCTGCCAGCGCGCCCGAAACCCGGCCGCCGATGACGCCCACCAGGATGGCACACTCAAACGACCAATCGGCTGCGAGAAAATTCTTGACTGAGGCGCGCACCACTACGCCCAGGGCAAAGGGCACACCGATGAACAGCACCAGGTGGATTTTCTCCGCCAAGGTGCGCTCCTCTTTGAAGAGAAGCGACTTAAAGCGGACGGAGCGGACCAGGGCGCTGGAAACGGCGGCGGCTACGCCGAGCTTCACCAACTGGTTGACGAGAATGAGCCGCTGTTCCACTTAGACCTGCCCATCTGAGCACGAAATGTAGTTGCAATCAATGCGCCGGGATGCGCAGGCGCTCGCGGGCATCGCGCAGGACGGCTTCCAGGGAGTCGGCGCGGGGCAACCCAGCCTGGGCCATATCGCGCGTGCCGCCTCCGCGTCCTCCGAGGGGCGTGACCAGTTCCCGGATCAGCGCTCCCAGGTCGAAGCAGCCTTCCCCGCTTTGTGCGAACACGATGGCGGGGGAAGGCGAGGTGGTGCCCAGCAGCGCGATCACGGGGGCGCCGCGACTGCGCGCGAGTTTCTGCGCCACCAGCTTCACAAAATTCACGTCCCGGTCGGAATACAGGCAGCTCACCACGCGCACGGGCCATTCGCCCGCTTCGGCCAGCAGGCGCTCGGCCTGCGACTCCGCCAGCTCCTGCTGCAGCTGCTCCAGCTGCTTGCGCGTGGCGCGCGCCTCTTGCTGCAGCCGGCGAACGTGCTCCGGCAACTCCCAAATCTGCGCGGAAAATGCATTGGCTGAGTCCACCAACGCATCGTAATCCCGCCGCGCCGCGTGCAGGGCGCGCTGCCCGCAGACGAACTCAACCCGCACGCCTTGCTTCACATTTTCTATCCGGCGCACAAGGATTGCCCCGATCTGCCCGGTTGCGCGTACGTGGGTGCCTCCACAGGCGGTCAGGTCGATCCCAGCAATGTCAATGAGGCGCAACTCGTCCCGCGGATCCGGGGGCAGTTTTCGCAATCCCAAGCTGCGCGCCTGCTCGAGGCTGACAAAGCGGACGACCACCGGACGATCCTCGAGAACGATCCTGTTGGCCATTTGCTCGGCCTGCCGGGCTTGCTCGCGCGACAAAGCGGCAGAGGAGAGGTCAATGGTGCACGCTTCGTCTCCCATATGGAACGAAACAGTCGCCATATCGAACAAGCGAAGGAATGCTGCCGAGAGCACGTGCTGGCCGGAATGCTGCTGCATATGGTCAAGGCGGCGCGCCTCATCCACTTTGCCGCGCACCTCGATTCCGGCGCTGAATGCCGGAGCACGATCCAAAAGATGGAGGATGCGATTGTGGCCGTCCTCGGCGACCTCCACCACGGTGCGCTCCTCCCCCGAACCGCAGAGCGTGCCCGTGTCGAAAGTCTGTCCGCCGCTTGTGGGATAAAAGGCCGTGCGATCCAGCACAACCGCCGGCCGCGGCGCGGCCAAGGTCTCCACAACACGGCCCGTGAACTCCAGCAAGAAAGGGTCGGTGTAGTACAGGCGCTCGGTCATGGTGGGCTAATAAGGGCCGATGATGCCGCCGATCCGGCGCTGCCGTGGCGGCGCTGCCGCTGGCGTCGGGCGAGTTTGGGCGCCGCCAGTCACGTCGATGTATTTCAGGCCGGATCCTGTGTTGAAGAGCACCACCCGATGCTCGGGTTTCAAAAAGCCCTCGGTAAGCAGCTTGCGATAGCTGGCGAGGGCAGCGGCGCCCTCGGGCGCTGCGAAGATGCCCTCGTCCCGTGCCCAATCGCCCACGCAGCGCATAATTTCGTCGTCGCTGACCGCGACTGCGGTTCCCTGGCTGCTCTTCAGGATTTCGAGGATCAGGTAGTCCCCGTATGCCCTGGGAACGCGCAGGCCCGCGGCCAGCGTGGCAGCGTTGGGCCAAGCCTCGGACTCCGCCTTTCCTTTCCGCCAGGCTTGCACGATGGGAGCGCATCCCGTGGTCTGCACCGCGATCATGCGCGGGCGCTCTGGTCCGATCCAGCCGAGCTCTTGCATCTCATCGAAAGCCTTCCACATCCCGATCAGGCCGACGCCGCCGCCGGTGGGATAGATAACAGCGTCGGGCAGGCGCCAGTCCAACTGCTCGGCGAGCTCGTAGCCCATGGTCTTTTTGCCTTCGACACGAAAAGGTTCCTTCAGGCTGGACACGTCAAACCAGCCTTCCGCGTCTTTACGCTCGGCGACCAGGCGAGCGCAGTCGGAGATCAGGCCATCGACCAGGGTTACGTCTGCGCCGTACGCGCGGCACTCGACCTGGTTCGCCTCCGGAACGTCGCGAGGCATAAAAATGTGTGCCGTGATGCCGGCGGCAGCGGCATACGCCGCCAATGCCCCCGCGGCGTTGCCGGCAGAGGGAACAGCCAAATCCTTCAGCCCATAATGCCGCGCCATGGTGACCGCGGCCGAAAGTCCACGCGCCTTGAACGTGCCCGTGGGATTCAAGCCTTCATCCTTGACGAAAACATTGGCTTGCTTACGGCTGGGCAACATCGGCGTGTAGCCCTCGCCCAGGGTCACCGGCGTGCATTCGGGCAACACCGCGGCATAGCGCCACATGCTGGCCGGCCCGGCGGAAAGTGAGTCGCGGGGAAAGCTCCGCTTGATGGCCGCGAGATCGTAGCGGGTATAGAGCACGCCACCATCGCGCGGACAAAGGGTCTGAGGCTGCGCCGGGCTCAGGTGGTCGCCACACCGCGTGCATTCAAGGAAGGTGATTGCGCCCACCCAAAAAGTCTATCACCGTGCGCAGGCTAACTCGCGGCTGCGCCGGTCTGCTTCAGCAAGTCCGCGGCGCGCCGGAACCAGGGCCGCTCGCGCCGCCGAAGATAGCGCGGCAAAGTGGGTTTCTTGGCGAGAATACGCTCCGCCCACTGCCGGGCTTCCGGCTTCCTTTGGAGCTCAAGCAGCAGGCGCGCATAGTTGTACTGCGTTTCCGACAGAGTGGAAACCTGCAGCACCTGCCGGAACAGCGCATCGGCGCGCTCCGCCTGGCCGGTGCGGGCGTAAGCATGAGCCAGGAGGCCGGCAGCGCGGTGATAGTCGTATTTGGGATCGGCGCGGACCACGCGCTCCAGGTCGGGGAGGGCGGCGGCAAAGTCGCCCAGCGCGATGGCGCACACTGCCCGCCGGTAGAACGGGTCGGGAGAATCGGTGCGCGCGTTAATGGCGCGATCGAACAGCTCGCGGGCGCGGGCGAACTTTCCCTCCTCCATGTACAAGTCTGCCAGCTCTTCGCAGTTACCCGGCGAGGGATTGTCGAGAATCGAGGACTCGAGCTCGCGAATGCGCCGCCGGCGCGGGAAGCCACGCGCTGAAGTGCGCAACAACTGCAGGTCGGGCAGCCCTTCCACCAGCAGGTAGACGAGCGCGCCCAGGCCTCCTCCCAGGAGGATGATGAACAGCCAGTACGTGTCGGGACGCCGACGGATGAAATGTACGATGGCGATGGCCTGGAGAATGACGCCCCAGGAGAAGATGTACAGCAGCGATCCCATGCGAAGGAAACGCGAATATAGCACGCGGGCCCAGCTCCTAACGGATGATAAAATCGGGCCCAGTGACCCTGCCTATCCGCCTGCTCGCCATTGATATTGATGGCACCCTGCTGAACAGCCAGTTTCAGATCCCCCCGGCGAACCTGGAGATGCTGCGGCGCGCCCACCAGGCGGGCGTCGAGGTGGTGCTGGTCACCGGCCGGCGGCACACCTTTGCTCTGCCCATCGCGGAGTTGCTGGGCTTTGAAGTGGCCCTGATCAGTTCCAATGGGGCGGTCACCCGCTCCAGCACCGGCGAGCTCTTCCATCGCGACCTGCTGCCGTTGTCCACTGCGCGGCTGCTGCTCCAGCACATGCGCGCATTCCGCGGCAACACCGTTCTGACCTTCGACCGCGAAGTGAAGGGCGCGCTAATACTCGAGCGCATGGACGAGCTGGGGCGCAGCATCCAGCGCTGGCTGGAGAAGAACATGGAATACATTGACTTCGTTGTTCCCATCGAAAAGGCGCTGGTCGAAGATCCTGTGCAAGCCATGTTTTGCGGCTCCATTGCCCGCATGCATGAGGCCCTGGCGGCGTTGGCTGCGGCGGAGTTTGCCGGCCGCATGACCGTGCTTCGCACTGAATACCCGCTACGCGATCTGAGCATCGTAGATGTATTGAACCAGGGCTGTTCCAAGGGACATGCGCTGGAGCGCTGGGCGGCGCACCGCGGCATTGCCCGGGAGCAGGTCATGGCCATTGGTGATAACTACAACGATATCGAGATGCTTGCGTTCGCGGGCGTGCCGGTTATCATGGGAAATGCCAGCGAGGAGTTGCGTGGCCGGGGCTGGATGGTTACGCAAACTCATGATGAGGCGGGAGTTGCTTGCGCGCTGGAGCAGGTGCTGGGCAGCGCAAAAATCAACGTTTAGGCGCTCTAAGTTGCAGATAGGTTGGCTTACAAATCCGGCGCGACGCATGCTGACAGCAGCGGCACTGCTGATCTGCTGGGCCGCCGCGGCATCGGCCGCCGACGTTGCCACCCTGCGCAACGGCTTCACCATCCGGCACGAGAGCCGCGAATACCTGGGCGCGACCACGCGACTGTATCTCGACTCCAATCCCGCCAATTACGTGGACGTCGCCACCGCCGACATCGTGGCCATCGAGAAAGACGACACGCCTTCGCCGCCGGCTCCCAAGAGGGCGGATGGCCAGCCTATGGACGTAAAGGGCGCCATCGCGGCTGCCAGCACGCGGACACAGATCGACCCCGACCTGATCAGCAGCATAATTCACGCGGAAAGCAGCTTTAATCCTCGCGCTGTGTCGCCCAAGGGCGCACAGGGGCTGATGCAGCTGATGCCGGGAACGGCAGCGCGCCTGGGCGTGAACAACGCTTTCGATCCCGCCGCTAACGTGGACGGAGGCACGCGTTATTTCAACCAGCTGCTGGAGTCCTATCACAATGACATGGCCAAGGCCCTGGCCGCTTACAACGCGGGGCCGCATCGCGTGGCGCAGTACCATGGCGTCCCGCCGTACCATGAAACCCGGCTCTATGTCGCGCGCGTGATTCGCGAGTACAACCATAAGAAGCTAGCCCAGAAGAAGCCGGTGCGGAAACCGAAGGCGGCTGCTGAAAAGAGCGCTCCGGCGCGCCTGAGTTCCCCGGGATCGTAGCTCCCTGTCCGCGGACGCATTGACCGCGTCCATCCCCGCAATTTAGTGTGAGTAAGCCCTGTTGCCCCGCCGCATGAACCGGAAACGGATCGTCATTCTCCTTGTCATCCTCGTGGTGCTCGGGGTCCTGGTCTATCTCCAGATCCGCGAGTGGCGGCACTTCGATTGGGAGAAGTTTCTTCAGGGCAGCTCGGGACTCAACTACTGGCGCATCCTGGCGGGCATCGCCCTGATCTATTTCGCCGACTTCCTCCGCGCCGCGCGCTGGAAAGTGTTTCTCCGGCCCACCGTGCCGCACGCCTCCTGGAAAGGCCTGATTTCTCCCCAGTACGTAGGTTTTGCCGGGTTGGCATTGCTGGGACGGCCGGGCGAGTTCGTGCGTCCGTATTTGATCGCCCGCCGGGAAAACGTGACCTTCGCCTCGCAGCTTGCCATCTGGTTCGTGGAGCGCGCCTTCGACACGGGCGCGGTCACCCTGATCCTGAGCATCGACATCTTCTTCGTTCCCTATATGCGGGAGAACTACCCGGAGTGGCGCGTGGCCGGGTACGGATTGATTGTTGCCTTCGTGCTGTTCTCCGCCATGCTCTGGGCACTGGCGGTCAGTGGGCCGGCCATTGCTGCCTGGTCCTGCCGCCGGCTGGAACCTTTCTCCCGCTCCTTTGCCGCTTCCTTCGAGCAGCGGCTGCGCGCTATGAGCAGCGGCTTGAACGCGGTGCGCGACCGTACCTCGTTCCTGCAATGTTCCCTGCTCTCGCTGATTATCTGGGTGGTCATCGCCTTCGCCTACCGGCAAGTCACGCACGCTTATCCCGAGTCCACGGGGCTGCCCAATCTCGATATTCCCGAGGTCATCCTGCTGATGGGCGCCAGCATCGCTGGCGGCGTCATCCAGTTGCCCGTCGTGGGGGGCGGTTCGCAGCTGGCCACCATCGCCGTGCTCAGCGGCACCTTCGGCTATGCCGACACCCCTGAGCTGGCCGTGAGCTGCGGCATCCTGCTGTGGCTGGTGACGTTCATGTCGGTAGCGCCATTGGGGGTGGTGCTGGCCCGCCACGAACATCTGTCGATCCGCAAGATCTCGCGAGTGAGCGAGGAGGAAGCGCACCGCCGGGCCACGTCCACTTCGGTCCAACCCCGGTGAGGTAGCGCCGGCGGCCCAAACGCGGCTGATACAATGGATTTTTCCGTCAACCACGCGGCATGAAGTGCCCTTTCTGCGGATTTGCCAACGATAAAGTGGTGGACTCGCGCGAGAGCAAGGAAGCGGAGTCCATTCGGCGGCGGCGCGAGTGCCTGCAATGCGCCAAGCGCTTCACCACCTACGAGCGCATCGACGAGATCCCTTACATGGTGGTGAAGAAGGACGGACGGCGGGAGAAATTCGACCGCCAGAAAGTGCTCAATGGCCTGCTGCGCGCCTGCGAAAAGCGTCCTATCGCCATCGGCAAGCTGGAAACCATTGTCAACGAGGCCGAATCGTTCGTGGTGGATTCCGCCGAACGCGAGCGCAAGACCAGCGAAATCGGCGAATTGATCATGAACCGGCTGCGCCGGATTGATAAAGTTGCGTATGTGCGCTTTGCCTCGGTGTACCTGGACTTTAAGGACGTGAAAGAGTTCATGGACGAACTGAAGGATTTGCTGAGGACCAAGGAGTCACCGCCTGCTCCATCGCGCGCGAAGAGCGGAGCGGCCCGCGGCTGACCCGCGGAGCGATGGCGAAGCCGCCGATATGGCCTACAAGATTACCCTGATCCCTGGCGATGGCATCGGGCCGGAGGTGGCCGAGGCGACGGTGCGCGTGCTTGAAGCCACCGGCCTGAAGTTCGAGTGGGAGCGCTTCCGGGCCGGCGCCGACGCCTATGAGAAGTACAAGGAGTACATCCCCCAGGAGCTGATCGAATCCATCGAGCGCAATCGCGTGGCCTTGAAGGGCCCGGTGACTACGCCTATCGCGGGCGGCTTTCCCTCCATCAACGTCGCCCTGCGCAAGCGCTTTGAGCTGTACGCCAACTTTCGGCCCATCCGCAACCTGCCCCACGTTCCCACCCGCTATCCGGACGTTGACCTGATCGTGATCCGGGAGAACACCGAAGGCCTGTACTCCGGAATCGAGCACGAGGTCGTGCCCGGGGTGGTGGAGAGCCTGAAAATCATCACTGAAAAAGCCTCCACCCGCATCGCGCGGTTCGCTTTCGCATACGCGCGCAAGCACAAGCGGCGCAAGATCCACGCCATCCACAAGGCGAACATTATGAAGCTTTCCGATGGCCTGTTCCTGCGCTGCTCGCGCAATGTCGCCAAGGAATATCCCGAAATCACCTATGGCGAGCACATCGTGGACAACACCTGCATGCAACTGGTCACCAATCCCTACCAGTACGACATGCTGCTTCTCGAGAACCTGTACGGCGACATTATTTCCGATTTGTGCGCCGCCTTCGTGGGCGGCCTGGGGCTGGTGCCGGGGGCCAACATGGGGGATCATTGCGCCATTTTTGAGGCGGTGCACGGCTCGGCCCCAGATATCGCCGGGAAGAACATCGCCAATCCCACTGCCCTGATACGGTCCGCGCTGCTCATGCTGCGCCACCTGGGCGAAATGGAGGCGGCGCTGCGCGTACGATCCGCCCTGGAAGCCGTGTATCGCCAGAAAGAAAAGCTGACGCGCGACATGGGGGGAAAAGCCAGCACCGCGGAGTTCGCCGACTCCGTCATCGCGGCGATGCCTTCGCCCGCCATGAGCGAAACCGCGGCGCAGCCCGCGACCTGAGCGGCCCGCCGGTCCTGGCCGAGGCGCGCACCTCGGAGACGATTGACGCTCCCTGCTGATTTGAGTAACATTCCCCATCTTTCGGGGCCTCCAGGCATCATGGTGGGAAAAGCAGGACGCTTAGGGATAGTACTGTTTCAACTCGGCGGGCCGGATTCGCTGGCGGCGATCGAACCTTTCCTTTTCAATCTTTTCTGCGATCCGGACATCATTAAGTTTCCCTTCGCCCGCATCGGCAGGCGCCCGCTGGCGCGGCTGATCTCGGCCACCCGCGCCCGCAAGGTGGAGCATCATTATGCCGCCATTGGCGGGGCTTCCCCCATCCGGCGGCTGACCGAATTGCAGGCGCGCGCGCTCCAGGAGCATCTGCGCTGCATCGGCGTGAACGCCCACTGCGTGGTGGCCATGCGCTACTGGCACCCCTTCACGGCGGAGGCCATTGCGCAACTGGAAGCCGCCGGCTGCGGCGACATCGTGCTCCTGCCCCTGTATCCGCAATATTCGGCCACGACCACCGGCAGCAGCCTGAACGAGTGGCGCCGCCGCTACCATGGCCCGGCCCGAGTTCATTGCGTACGCGAGTTCTATCGCAACCGCATGTACCTGGCCAGCATGGTCGAACGCATTGACGAGGCCCTGGCACGCTTTCCTGACCCGGCGGAGGCGGAACTTCTTTTCAGCGCCCACAGCGTTCCCCTGGCGGTAATCGAGGCCGGGGACCCTTACCAGCGGCAGATCGAAGAAACGGTAGCGCTGGTCATGCGGCAGGGGGGATGGCGCAATCGTCATCGGCTCTGCTACCAGAGCAAGGTAGGCGCCAGCCGCTGGTTGCAGCCTTCATTACATGCCACCCTGCGCGACCTGGCTCGCGAAAGCGTCCGGCGCGTATGCGTTGTGCCCATCTCGTTCGTTTCCGACCACGTGGAAACATTGGGCGAAATCGACCATGAGGCGCGCGCCTTCGCCTCGGCCAACGGGATTAAGCAGTTCGAGATGACGCAGGGGTTGAACGATTCGCCCAGATTTATTGCCGCCCTGGCGGAACTGGTGGTTGGGGCCGCTGGCGTGACCGTTGAAACGAGGGAACCGGAGAGCCTCGTGGCGGTCAATTGACAGCTTGCACCGCCCTGGTTCATCCAGCGGCAAACGAGAAAAGGTAGGGCACGCATGGCAGACCAGCAGAACTCCGTGGCCACGGGCATACTCGGCCACCTTCCGCCCTGGCCGCGGAATGCGCTGAACAATTCCGTCATAGCGGCGGAACAGGCGTACCGCAAAAGAAAAGGGTTGCCCCTGCTCACCGAAGAGGACATGGCCGCACTGCGCGCCGGCGAGCCGATGCCCTGGGAGCGGGGCGAGGGCGGTTCGTCCGCTATCGCACCTCCGACGCCGCCGGCCGCCGCCGCATCCCCGACCGCCGTGCCCCCATCACCCCCGCCCCAGGCTAGTACCGCGCCCGCATCAGCCGGCGGCCAGCTCAGCCCGGAGGTTCAGGAACAGGTTGCCGCTGGCAAAAAATGGAGCAAGTCCGCTATTGCGGCCGAACAGGCCCGGCGCAGCCGCAAAGGTCTTCCGTCGCTCAACGAGACCGAAATCGCCGCCTTGCTGGGAGAAGCGGCGCCTCCCGCAGTTCCTTCTATACCCGCCGTGGCGGCCAGCGCACCCGTAGCACAAGTGGCAGCTGCCCCTGCGGGTCCGATCAGCGACGAAGTGAAGCAGCAGGTAGCTGCAGGAAAAAAGTGGAGCAAGTCGTCCATCGCCGCCGAGCAAGCGCGGCGTAGCC
>JAMXLI010000242.1 GCA_024281115.1 Terriglobales bacterium
CCGCGACACGGAGTGGGTGACCCGCGCGGCGGAATCCTGCGAATCGGCCATTCGCACCGGGCCCGAAATTCCCGAAAGCCACGCCTGCCTGGCCAGCATCGATCTGGGACGGGGACACTATGCTGAGGCGGTGGCGCACTTCCTGAAAGCGCGGGAGCTTGGCAGCACCAGCGAGCACACGCTCGACGGACTGGCCGAGGCTTACGACAAGTCAGGCAAATCGCAGGCGGCGGAAGCCACTTATAAGCAGGCGATTGCCCTGCAGCCGCGCTACTGGGGAGTGTACAGCCACTTGGGCGCGTTCTACTTCCAGAAAGCGCGTTACGACGAAGCCACCCAGGTATTCCGGAAGGCGATAGAAGTGGCGCCCGATAATTACCGGAGTTACTCGAACCTGGGAGCCCTATATGTGGCGCAAGGTCAGTATGCAACTTCGATAGATTTACTCAAACGATCTATAGCTCTGCGGCCCAACCGCGACGCTTACTCCAACTTAGGGTACGCCTATTTCGCTTTGCATCGTTTTGAAGAGTCCGCCGACACCTTTCGCAAAGCTCTACAGCTCGATGCGAGTGACTGGCTCGCGTGGGGAAACTTAGGCGATGCGCTGTATTGGATTCCCCAGCAAAGGGAGGCCATTGAGGCTTATCGCAAGGCGAGCACCCTCGCGCGAGCAAAATTGGATATCAATCCCCGGGATGCCACGGTGCTCGCTTTCCTGGGCGATTACTGCGCCATGCTGGACCAGAAGCAGCAATCGGCCAATTTCATTCGCCAGGCTCTGGAGTTGGCGCCTACCGACGCTGACGTCCTCTTCCGGGCGGCGATTGCGCGCAACCGCTTTGGCGAGACGGAGCAAAGCTTGACGCTCTTGGAAAAAGCCGTACAAGCCGGGCTGTCGCCATCCACCGTGCGCGACACGCCCGATTTCGATCACCTGGCCAAGAATCCGCGATATTTGAAACTGGCCGGCCGGAGCCGCTGATCAAGGCGTGACGTGCAAGCCCGGGTCGTAGTCGCCCGGCGGGGCGATGGCTTCCTTGCAATGGCTGCCCGGCTGCGCCAGATTGGTCACGCTGTAGGGGTAATAATCGTGCGCCAGCGTTCCCGCCAGGGGGCCTCCCCACGCCACCTTCGGGCTGGGGAGAGTGGGGATAGAACCTCCATTTGCGAACGGCGATCCATTGGGCCAGTCAATACGGTACTGCGCATTGTCGGTGGCGTACCATCCCGCGGTGTGGTTGTTGCCCTTGCTGACCGCTGCCACGGGAAAGTCCACTGCACACTTTCCGTTCGCAACCATGTAGATGCCGATCTTGAGTTTTCGATTTTTGACCCCCGGATCGCCTTCATCGGGTTGACCTGCGGTTTTCACACGGTGACAGCCGAATCCCGTCAACGCCAAGGTCATCAGCAAACTTGAAATGATCCAAATGCGGAGCGTCATGGAACACCTCGCAGGAAGGAACGCCTTGAAGGCGACCCACGTTATACCCGCTTACTCAGGGTGTCAAACGGAAGGATAAGTGGGATTGCCGGTCGGGCGGAGCGTAGTTACAGGCCGCTGCCCGCCCGCTGTTCGTCGGGGGTCTTGCTGAACAGGATTTCGCCCACCAGCAGGAGCGCGCCCATTACGATGGCGCTATCGGCTACGTTGAACGCCGGCCAGTGATAGGAGCCCACGTAAAAGTCCAGAAAATCCACCACGTGGCCGCTGAACAGGCGGTCCCAAAGATTGCCGACAGCTCCCCCCAGGATCAACGCCAGCCCCACCCCCGTCCAACTCATCACGTGGCTGTTCTTCCATAGCAGGGCGGAGACCACGACCAGGGCGAGCAGGGAGAACAGCACCAGTGCGGTCACCTTCCACTCGGCCGGCGACTCGGCAAACAGCCCGAAAGCCGCGCCGCGGTTTTCGATATGCGTAAGGTGGAAGAACCCGGGAATGACGTCAATCGTGTCGTGCAGGACAATCTTGCGCTCCACCACCCACTTGGCAGTGCGGTCCAGCAGGACCACCAGCAGGGCGATCAGCAAGTGATACTTGCGCATGGCGTGCAAGCGGCTCATCGACCCAGTCCTGGAATGGCAGCCTCGTTGGAGTGGCAGCGCGATGGAGCGCTCACCATTCCTTTGATGGCGGGCCCGGCCGCAGGATTCACGCCTCCAGCTCCTTCAGCACCGCGCTGCAGCGTTCGCACACACCGGGATATTCGCGGTCTTCGCCCACATGAGTGGAGTAGTTCCAGCAGCGCTCGCATTTTTTCCCCGCCGCCTTGCCGATCTTCACTGTGACGCCGGAGGAGCCGTTGCCGCCCGCCGCTTTCTCCAGGGTCACCTGCGAGACGATGAACAAATAGCGCAGCTCCTCGGCGTAGCGCTGCAGCACGGAATAAGCCGGCTCGGCCGCTCCCAGCGTGAGGTGCGCTTCCAGGCTTCCGCCGATCAGCTTCTCGTTGCGCGCCGCTTCCAGCGCCTTGAGTGCCTCGTCGCGGACACTTTGCAGCAGCGTCCAGTCGGAGCGCAGTTGCTCGTAATCTTCCCCGGCCGGCAGGTCGCCTGTGATCTCGCCAGGTTGCGGGAATTTCGCCAGGTGCACGCTCTCCGGCCGTCCCGCCACCGCGGGCAGATGGGCCCAGACTTCTTCGCAGGTGAAGCTGAGCACCGGCGCCAGCAGCCGCACCAGGGCCTCTCCGATGCGCCAAATGGCGGTTTGCGCCGAGCGGCGTGCCGGCGAATTGGGCGCATAGGTGTACAGCCGGTCCTTCAGAACATCGAAGTAGAACGCGCTCAGGTCCACCACGCAGAACTGGTTCGCACGCTGGTAGATGCGGTGGAATTCGAAGCGCTCGTACCAGCCGAGCACCTGCTCGGCCATCTCGGCAGTCTGCCGCAGCATGTACCGGTAGAGCGGCTGCATGTCGGCATAGGCGACAGCGTGCCGCGCGGGATCGAAGCCGTCCAGGTTGCCCAGAATGTAACGAAAGGTGTTGCGCACCTTGCGGTAGGTCTCCGCCAGGCGCTGCATCAGCCGCTCCGAGCCGACCACGTCCTCGCGAAAATCCACCGACGAGACCCACAGGCGCACGATTTCTCCGCCCAGCCGGCTGGCGATTTCCACCGGGTCCACGTCATTGCCCTTGGACTTGGACAGCGCGCGGCCTTCCTCATCCAGGGTCCAGCCCGGCGTGACCACCATGCGGTACGGCGCGTGATGGCGCGTGCCCATGGCGCACAGCAGCGAAGACTGGAACCAGCCCCGGTATTGGTCCCCGCCTTCCAGGTAGAGGTCCGCCGGCCACGGCAGGTTGGGCTCGCCGCCCAGCACCGCCGCCTGGCTCGATCCCGACTCAAACCAGACGTCCAGGATGTCCATTTCCTTCTTAAAGGCCGTGCCGCCGCAGCCTGCGCACTTGGTACCCGCCGGCAGCACCTTGTCGGCTTCTTCGGTGTACCAGGTGTCTACGCCGCCACGCGCCACCAGCTCCAGCACGGCGCGATTTACTTCCTTCGATTCCAGCGGCTTTTCGCATCCTGAGCAGACGAAGACCGCAATGGGCACGCCCCACACCCGCTGCCGCGAAATGCACCAGTCCGGCCGGGTGGCAATCATGTTGCCGAGGCGCTCTTCGCCCCAAGCTGGGTCAAAGCGCACCGTCTTGATCTCTTCCAGGGTCCGGCTGCGCAGCGTTCCTTCCGGCATCTGCGCCTCCATGGAGATGAACCACTGCTCGGTGGCGCGGAAGATCACCGGGTTGTGACAGCGCCAGCAGTGCGGGTAGGAGTGCTCCAGGTTCTGGGTATGCAGCAGCGCGCCGCGGGAGCGCAGCAGCTCGACGATGAACGGATTGGCCTCGAAAACGGTCTTGCCGTCGTATTCCGGCAGGCCGTTATGGATGCGGCCGGCAGCGTCCACATCGCAGGCCTGGCTCAACTTGTACTTCACCCCGGTGTAGAAGTCATCCGCCCCATGCGAAGGGGCCGTGTGCACCGCGCCCGTGCCTTGATCCATGGTGACGTAGTCGGCCAGCACGCCCAGAATGCGGCGCTTTTCCCAGGGCAGGAACGGGTGATAAAACCACAAATTTTCCAGGCGCTCGCCGGGAAAACGCGCCACGATCTTCCAGTCCCTGAAGCCGCACTTTTGCGCGGTTTCCTGCGCCAGTTTTTCAGCTACGAGGAAGATTTCCGCACCCGCCTCCAAGGCGACGTATTGCTCGCGGGGATGGAAGGCTACTGCCATGGACGCAGGCAGTGTCCAGGGAGTGGTGGTCCAGATGATGGCAGAAACCGGCTTACCTTCGAAAATGCGCTTCTCGGCGACATCTGGATCAAGGGTCCGCGGGTCTGACTGCATGCGGTACTTGACCCATACGCCGGGGCTGGTGTGGTTTTCGTACTCCACCTCGGCCTCGGCCAGCGCGGTCTGGTCGTGAATGCACCAGTACACCGGGCGCAGGCCCTTGTACACGAAGCCGTTCTCGAAAAACGTGTACAGCGAAGCCAGAACCTGCGACTCGTACTCGGGAGTCATGGTGGAGTAAGGCCGCTCCCAGCGCCCGAAAACCCCCAGGCGCTTGAATTGCTGCCGTTGCAGGTCCAGGTATTTTTCCGCGTACTTGCGGCATTCCCGGCGCACTTCCAGCGCCGACATCTGGAGCTTTTTGCGCCCCAGCATGTTGTCTACCTTGATCTCGATGGGCAGCCCGTGGCAGTCCCAGCCGGGGACGTAGGGGGAGTCGAACCCGGCCATGTTTTTGGACTTGACCACGAAATCCTTCAGGCACTTGTTCATGGCCGTGCCTAGATGAATGGGTCCGTTCGCGTAGGGCGGACCATCGTGCAGCAGGTAAACCGCGGCCCCGGAGCGGGCTTCGCGGATGCGATCGTAGATCCGCATTTCCTCCCAGCGCGCCAGCATTTTGGGCTCGTTTTGCGGCAGGTTCGCCTTCATGGCGAAGTCGGTTTTGGGCAGGTTAAGGGTGGACTTCAGCTCAAGCGGCAAGCGCGGATGTTCCTCTCCTGGGAATGGGTTCATTATAAAGGCAGTGCCGCGGGCCCGGACGCCGGCTCGCCTGGAGTCAATATTGTTCGCTCGGCGAAACCGGCTGCGATATCACGGGTTTATGCCCGGTGACACCAATCGGGGAAGACCTCGGGTAACCATGTAACTATTTCTTTTTTGCTGTCGTTTTAATGGCATGAGCATCTAAAATTTGAGTATGGCGGGTTGCCTCCTTTTTCCAAGTGGGAGAAAAGCACGTACTTAAGGGCGGCATGCACAATCGCAGCTTGGAACTTCAGGTGCTTACGTTCACTCGCGCAACCCAGCTAAGGCTTTAGCCCCGGGATCGGCACAATGGCAACGCAGGAACTGGACTCTTTGAACGAATCACGGCCGGATCTGAACTTCCTTGCGCTGGAAGAGACGCTGGAACGTTCCTGGTACGCCTCGATTTTGGAAAGCATCCGCGAGCGCTTGCATCCGGAAAAGCTGCCGCCCCTGGTGCTGACCTCTAAGCCCGTACCCGTCAAGGACATCTGGGAAGAAGACCAGTACAAAAAGAAAAGCGCCACCGTATCCCTCCTGCTGCACGTCGCAGCTGTGGGCGGGCTGATCGCCATGTCCATCATCGGAGCGCGGGTGGCGCAGCAGGTCAGGAAGCAGGAGACGGTTTCCCTGGTCGCGCCCGATATCTCGCCATACGTGCCGCTTTCCAGCAAGAAGAACGATACCATCGGCGGCGGTGGCGGCGGCGGGGACCGCGACAAACTGCAGGCGCCCAAGGGCAAGCTGCCAAAGTTCGCCATGGAACAATTCACCCCGCCGGTGGTGGTGAATCGCAATCCCGCGCCCAAGTTGCCGGTTGAGCCCACCGTGGTGGTGCCTCCGCAGATTAAGATCGCTTCAAACCTGCCCAACTTTGGCGATCCAAAGGCCGCAATGCCCACTGGCCCGATGTCGAATGGCACCGGATCGGGCGGCGGTATTGGTTCCGGTTCCGGCGGTGGCGTGGGTTCGGGAACCGGACCGGGCGTGGGACCGGGACGCGGCGGCGGCATTGGCGGCGGCGTGTTTCGCGTGGGCGGTGGAGTTTCAGCCCCGCGCGCTGTTTTTACCCCGGACCCGGAGTATTCCGAGGAAGCACGCAAGGCTAAGTATCAGGGCACCTGCGTATTGTGGCTGATCGTCGGTCCCGACGGCCGTCCCCGCGAGCTCAAGATCGCGCGCTCGCTGGGAATGGGCCTGGACGAAAAGGCCATCGAAGCCGTCAGGAACTGGAAATTCGAACCTGCAATGAAAGATGGCCAACCGGTCGCCGTGCAAATCAACGTGGAAGTGAACTTCCGCCTGTACTGATCGCGCGCGGTTTTCTAAAAGGGAGGGGCGAACGCTCCTCCCTTTTTGTATTTCGCCCCGCGCAGCGCCACCCGCTTTGTGGCGCGTCGGCAGGGCAGCGCATCCAGCTCCGCCGGCACTCGGCGCCCCCGGTGTGCTCTGCATCTCCGCCCAGCCTGCATTACAATCGCTCGTTTGTGCGGCAGAGTTACACCGGTTATGCCCGAAACCAATTCTTTTCGCGTATTCGCAACCTGCGATATCGGGGAGTCGCTCGACGTCCTGCGCCGGCGCGGGTACGAGGTCGAGGTCTATGGAAGCCCGGATCCTCCGCCCAAGAAACTCATTATCGAGAAGCTGCGAGGCGGGATTGACGGGTTGATCACCACGCTGCGCGATCCCATAGACGCGGAGATCTTTGAAGCGGGAAAGGGCCGGCTCAAAGTGGTAGCCCAGATTGCGGTGGGTTTCGACAACATCAACCGCGCGGATGCCAACCGTTACCGAATTCCCTTTACCCACACGGCCGACGTCCTCACCGAGGCAACGGCGGAGTTTGCCTTCTTCATCATGGGCGCCGTGGCGCGGAAGCTGTGGAACAGCGAGCACCTGGTGCGCCAGGGCAAGTGGGGCGCCTGGCACCCCTACCTGCCTTTTCTGGGAGACGAGGTCACCGGCAAGACCATTGCCGTGATCGGCACCGGCCGCATCGGGCTGGCCATGATCAAGAAGTCCACCGGCTTCGATATGAACATCCTGTGCTACGACCCGGTGTACCAGAACCAGGAATACGTCGCCGCCATCCAGGAGATCAAAGATCTGCGCTACCGCCGCGGGCTGAATCCCGAGTCCACGTTTATCCGGTACGTAGGCCTGGAGGAGGCATTGCGGGGAGCCGATTTTGTGAGCGTGCACGTTCCCCTGTTGCGCGAAGGCGAGAGTCCCACCCCCACGTACCATCTGTTCAATGAGCTCACGTTGCGCTGGATGAAGCCTACCGCCTACCTGGTAAACACCTCGCGCGGCCCGGTAGTGGACGAAAAGGCGCTCTATCGCGCCCTTAAGGAGAACTGGATCGCGGGCGCGGCCCTCGATGTTTTTGAGCGGGAACCGCTGCCGGCCGATTCGCCGCTGCGCGATCCGGCCCTTGCGGACCGCTTGCGGCTGTTCCATCACTTTGCCAGCGGCGGCAAGATCACGCGCCTGGCCTCGGATCCCGGGAAGGGAATGGCTGGACGATGTGTCCAGGGCCTGATTGACGTCCTGGAGAAGAACTATGGCGGGGACATCGCCGCCATGCCCTATGTGGTCAACAAGGAGGCGTTCCGGGACCAGGGACGCAGCGGAAGTTAGGTGCTGACCATCGCCGCCACCATAGAGAGAAACACCTGCAGGCCATCCTCGCCGCCCAAAAGCCTTTCGCTCGAGCGTTCGGGATGCGGCATCATACCCAGCACGTTGCGCCCGGGGCTGCAGATGCCGGCGATATTCGCGAGCGAGCCGTTGGGGTTGGCAGCCGCCGTAATTTCGCCCTCGGCGGTGACGTAGCGCAACACCACCCGGCGTTCCTTTTCCAGCGCCTCCAGGGTGGGGGCGTCGCAGAAGTAATTGCCCTCCATGTGGCCAATAGGAATACGCAGCACGTCGCCTTCCCGGCAGGCATTGGTGAAGGGAGTGTCGGCGGTTTCCACGCGCACGTGCACCGGCTTACAAACGTACTTCAATCCCACGTTCCGCGTGAGCGCGCCGGGCAATAGACCCGATTCACATAGAATCTGGAAGCCATTGCAGATGCCAAGCACCAGCCCACCGCGGTTCGCGAAGTGGCGCACCGATTCCATGATGGGGGCGAAACGAGCGATGGCGCCGGTGCGCAGGTAGTCGCCGTAGGCGAAGCCGCCGGGCACGATGATGGCGTCGCAGTTCTCGAGATCGTGCGATTCATGCCAGAGAAAAGTGACCGGCTGTCGCGCCACCTGCGACACCACCCAGTAGGCATCGTGATCGCAGTTGGAGCCGGGAAATACCAGCACGCCGAATTTCATGCTTCGCTCTCGCCGGGCATGAGCCTTGCGGCCCGGTATTTCGAGTCTAGCACGGCGAAAACCGCCGCTGGGTCACCAGAAATGTTCGCGCCGCCGCCCATCCTTGGCCGGGAACCGAAGTAGTTTCTAGCGGCGCGGCCCGCGCCCGCCTACCATCGCCTCACCTCACGGCCTCTCACGAAGGATGCATACATGGTGGATGAAGGAACGCTGGGTTCGATCAAGGGACAAATTGACGAGTGTTCCCGGCTGGTGGACCGGGCGCGGTTCGAGTGGGCGCTCCGGCATTACGATCACGCCAACGAAGCCGTGTCGCGAGCCCGCGATGGCCTGATCTCGTTCCTGCACTGCCTGGCCTTGCCGCAGTTCGCCGACTACGAACTGGATTTGTTCCGCTGGCACGCTGGACAGCTGGATCGGGCCCTGGCTGCCCTCGAAGACGCGCTCCTGCTCCGGCGTGAGACCAGGGCCAGCGCAGCCTCCGCCGATTAGCCACCCGAAACGCTACAAGTAGGATTGCTCCGCCTTACGGATGGCCTTGTAGCGGTCGAAGACGGCGCGGTCGCTTTCCAGTCCCACCCAGGAGCGCAGGCTGCTGCCGCGAAAGGTGTGCCGCAGCATCTGGGGCGCGTGGGCCAGCACGAACCAGGGATCGTGCCGCAACACCGCGGGCAGGTGGCGCACCTTCATCCAGCGCTCGCGCTTCCAGCGCGCGAATTCCACCTCTTCCGGCCCCAGGTGCTCGGTGCGAACCACCGCGGTCGTGCCGTCATAGTCTTCCAAGTTTTCGTTCATGATCAGGCCGCGGTCGCGGAACTCCCGGGTCATGGGAGTACGCGGATAAGGCGTGGGGTGCTGGATGTACGGCCAATCCACGTAGCGCTCGGCGAAGGCGAGGTTAGCCGCGATGCTGGCGCTGGTGTCGGCGGGATTGCCCACGATGAGTCCGCCGACCACCAACATGCGGTTGCGGCGGATGTATTCAATGGCTTTCAGGGTGGCGTTGCCGGCGAAACGCCCATCTTCCCGCGCCCGGTTCTTGGCGGCAGCGCGCAGAAAACTTAAATCGTCTTCCAAAACATTTTCGATTCCCAGAAACACGTAGCGGAACCCGGCCTGCCGCATTAACGGCGCCAGCTCGTCCCCGTGGTTGGCCACGGCTGAGGTCATGGCCTGGACCATGTAATCGATGCGGTGGAGGCCGGCGCGAATGATGGCGCGGCACAGCTCGGCGAAGCGGCGCACGTTGAGCGTGATGTTGTCGTCTACCAGAAAAATAGTGCGCGCGCCGTGGTCCCGGGCGTCGCGGATGTCGGCCAGCACCCGCTCGAAGGAGTACGTGTAGAAATTGCGGCCGCGCATCTCGATGATGGAGCAAAAGCTGCAATCAAAGGTGCAGCCGCGGGAAGTTTCGATCACATCCACCGGGCGGCCCAGCATGGTATAGCCACGCAGCACGCGGGCGCCGCGCGCGGGCAAGCGTATCTCACCGTTCTCCAGCGAGTGGGCCGGCCGGGCGGGATTGCTGCGCCAGCCGTCGCGGTCGCGAAACATCAGGCCGGCGATGCTCTGCAGGTTCCCTCCGCCTTCGAGCGCGCGCACCAGCTCCCGGAAGGTGATCTCGCCTTCGCCGCACACGACAAAATCCACGGCCGGCATGGCGGCGTAAGCCTCCGGCGCCAGGCTGGGATCGTAGCCGCCGACCACGATCCGAGCCTGCGGCCGGAGCGCGCGCACCAGTTCGATCACTTTCGCGGCGGTTTTGCGCTGGAAGGTCATTACCGAGAGGCCGACTACGGCGGGGTTCAGCTCTCGAACCAGCCGCTCGATGGTAGCGCGCACCGTGCGCTGCGCCAGGATCAAGTCGGCGACGGCCACCCGGTGATGCCCGTCCACGTTCCCAGCCAGCGAGGTCAGGGCGCCGTTGGGCATGCGGATCACGATCGAGGGCATGTGCTCGAATGAGTCCGGCATGGAGAGCAGGAGAATGTTCATGGCCGCACCGGAGCGGGATGAGGGAGACGGGCTCGGCGATTACCGCAAGTCAGGATTGTAGTCCCACGAAAGGCGCCGAGCAGCGGGATTCGGCTCGGAATGCACACAACTTGCCCGGTGAAGGCCTTACGCCCGAGGCGAAATCGCCTGATCCCTTCGGCCATGTCCGACTTTCGCATTGACTCCGGTAGCGTCCGATCCCAGAATGGCGGCTGCAAACTGGCCGAAGTTGCGGGAAATCCCTGGCGTGGAGGCCAGATATGCGTTCGAGTTTGGTTGCATCCGCAGTTCTCCTGGGATTGCTGGTCAGCTCTCCGGCAGCGCAGCAATCAACCTCGGCCGGGGGGTTCGGCTCCCCTCTGAACAATCTGACGCCCGATCAACTTGCCGGCTTCGGCGCCGGTCAGGTTGCGTTTCAGAAAATCGAGACGGTTTCCGACGGGCTGGGCCCGGTCTTCAACGAGGCGTCCTGCGCGACCTGCCATACCTCCACCGTAAACGGCAATGCAGCAGTCGGCGGTTCCAATGGGCGGCTGGAAACCAGGTTCGGCACCATCAGCAACGGCGCCTTCGATCCCATGACTTATGCGGGCGGATCGCTCATTCAGGATCACGGCATCGGCCTCTCTAAAGGCGTCAACTTTGTGGGGGAAACGGTTCCGGCGGCGGCCACCATCGTGGCCCGGCGGCGCACCACGCCGCTATTCGGGCTCGGACTGGTTGACGCGGTCCCTGACAGCACCTTCAAAACACTGGCTTGGATTGAGAAGATCTATACTCCCGGCTCGGCGGGGACGGTCAGTACGGTCACCAACCTGAGCACCGGGGCCCCGGCGGTCGGAAAGTTCGGATGGAAGGCGCAGAACCCGACCCTGTTCCAGTTTTCCGGCGACGCGTACCTGAACGAGATGGGCGTCACCAATCCCGAATTTCCCAACGAAAATTGCCCGCAAGGCAATTGCGGTCTGCTGGCCGCGAATCCTGAGCCGGGTCTAAACGACGACGGCACAGACGTGCGGAACTTCACCACCTTCATGAGCTTTCTGGCGCCGCCTCCCCGTGGTCCGGTTACTTTGCAGACGCAAGCCGGCGAAGTGGTATTCAACCTGATCGGCTGCGCCAACTGCCACACCGGAACGCTGACCACGGGGCCGAACGCCATCGCGGCGCTTAACCGGGTACGCTTTCATCCCTACTCCGATTTTCTGCTGCACGATATGGGAAGCCTGGGCGATGGGATCACGCAGGGTGTGGCCACCGGCAAACTGATGCGCACGGCGCCGCTTTGGGGACTGCGCGCGCAAACGCAGTTGCTGCACGACGGGCGCGCGGCCACGCCGCAGGAGGCCATCCTGGCGCACGACGGCCAGGGCGCGGCGGCGCGCAACCGCTACATCGCGCTTCCGCCGTCGGCGAAGGCCGCCCTGCTGGCTTTCCTGAACTCGCTGTAACCGGGGGAGGTCCCCCGCGGCGGTGCCTGCTCGCCCCACCCCTGGATTGAAGAGGGAAGAGCCGAGCCGCGCGGCGGGGAAAAAGTCTTCGCTTCGGGGAGGATTTTCGCCGATTTTGAACGGATTCGCAGCCCCTATGGAGGTGGTATCCTCACACTCCGGGAGTGAGTTCATGAATCCGAAATCATCGCGCAAGCCTGGGCAAGATGAGCACCTGCTGAACCTGGAGGAGATCCGGTTGGTAAGCGATCTCCGCATCATGCATGCCAAGGTGGACGAGCTTTACCACCTGATTGAGAGCTTGAAGCGTCGCCACGAAGAAAGCTCCATCGTCACCTACTCGGACCGGCAGATCCTGGCAGAAAACATCGCGCGAGTGGATGAAATCTACCTCTGGTACGTCAAACTGAAGGAAGAAACAGAGCGGCAAAACGGAGAGCTCTGAAAACACGCTTGCTGGGCGGGAGAGGGCTGTTGGGTAAGTCAGGAGAACTCACTTCTCTTCGCGTAAGCAGCGCCGCGTAAGCAGCACCGCGAGAGCGGCATGCGAAACGAGTTCCTGCAATTTGACGCGCAGTAAACGCCTGCTGGAACAGTCCGCGGCGGCAAAACCTCGCAAGCACCCTGAGTCCAACCCTGAATCGCGACGCTGAGCCGACCGCTCCGAAGCGCCCGATGGAGCCTCATTGCGACCCGCGCGCACTAATTCGGGAGACATTGCGGTCAGAATGGCCCGGTCGCAGGTGTCAGCTCTCAGCCTTGTGTGGCCATAACAAGGAGCGCAGACAGTTGATTGCAACCATGGCCGGCAGTAGGAGCAGCCCTGGCGAACAACGCGGTCGTGACGTTCTCGGACGGTGTGGTTGCAACCTTCGCAGCTAAGTTCCTACACGACAATCGGCAGGAAGATGGTAATCGCGTAATTTGTATCAGCTTGAATCCGACCTGGCGGACAGAGTCAATCAGTTTTTACTTTCCCGACCGCTCCAATTGGCCGCGAAAGCCTTTTGTCTGAAAAAGTAGAACTCTCAGCTCGCTCGTCGTATCCTCGACCAACGATCTCGCACTGGTCATCGGAGAGCAGAGTATGAGCACCGCTATGATGACGCAATTGCAGAAGTGTCGCCGAGATCTTTGGCCAGGATGGCCGGTATTTTTCAATTCCTCGAAGGACTGACGGCCACATTCGGTCAGGTGATCGTTCGCAACAGGCTTGTTGTCTCCGGCGACCCTGCGGCAACAGCGGCTAACATCCTCGGGCACGAGGGGTTATTTCGGCTGGGATTCGCATCCTCCCTGTTTGGTGTTGCATTCCATATTGCTTGGGCGCTGATCTTGTATGACTTGTTTAAGCCGGTGAACAGGCGCCTATCCTTATTCGCAGCGTTCGTCATTCTTGTGGGATGCGCTATTCAGGCCCTTACCAGCCTCCTGTATCTTTCTCCTTGGCTGATCTTGGGAGGCGGGAGTTCCTTGAACGCATTTACGGCGGAACAGCTGCAGGCGCTGGCACTGATGTTTCTCAAATTGAATGCTTACGCCTTTTACACCTACCTCGTGTTTTTCGGACTCTGGTGCGTCCTGATCGGTTTGCTCATTTTCAAATCGACTTTTCTGCCACGAATCCTGGGGGTGCTATTGGCGATTGCTGGTTTGGGCTGGATGATTTATATCTCACCGCCGCTCGCAATTCATCTGTTCCCCTTCATTGCCGCCGGCTCCGCCCTCGGGGAAATCCCGGTGCTGCTATGGCTCCTCGTGGTCGGCGTAAACGTTCAACGATGGAAGGAGCAAGCTAGTGCCGCAGCGGCAGGATAGCGAAGGGAGTTAGCGGCAGGTCGGAAGATCATGTCCTCAGAGGCCATTTGGCGGCAAAGACCTCATCGGACAGCCTGACATGCAGGTCAAGTCTCGGCTATCACACGTAATTGCGACTAACCCGGACGAGGAACCTGCTTGAGCGGGGGGCATTTCCAGCCCCTTTTCTGCGTGCCGCGCCGGCGCCAGGAGCACGATTTAGACTGTTCACCCGTCTCAGGCCGCTCTCCCGCCGTAAATCACGGTGCAGGTATGCGCTTTCATGCAGTCCTCGCACACTGGGTCGCCGCACCGGATGCAGCGAACAGGGTGAGCGTGGCAGCCAGCCGGCTCGCCACACTCAACACAGCCCAGCGATGCAGCGCCGCAGACCGCCGCCTTCTCGCCCGACGGGTCAGAGCCCCAAGGCACGGAGACCTCGCACCTCCAGGTGGATGACATGGCGGGAGGGATTGTGCGCCTTAGCGAAGTCTGCTGAAAAGCGAAGAGCAGGCGAAAAGCCAGAGCCCGCCCATGGAAGCCGCCGGTACTAGACGCACTCATCCCGCCGCTCCACAGGTTGGGCAGGAGCACGTCTCGCCGTGATGTCCTTCCCAACCGTGGCACATGGGGCACCTGCAGATAGGGTCGTGAAAGCCGATAGTCCTTACGCAGGCGACACAGAGGCATTCGAGCAAGTGCTTGGGTAGTGTCTCAGTTTGAAATCTAGAATGCGACCGGATCATCATCGCCGCGTCCGGATCGTCCATGGCGCAAAGCCTGCTTTATGGCAGCCTCTATCTGCACCCTAAACCATGCGTCCTGATGCTCTGCTGGAGTGTGGCGCAAACCACGGTCAACAATTTTGTTAACAGTCCATGAGGCCCATTCGCGGAACGTAAAGTGGTGAGGCTTATCCATTCGCTACCTTCTTGTAGGGTCCACGCTTGGTCGTAACGAAAGCAGTACCAGTGCTTGCCTCCGCGCTCTCCGCAGTCCGGGCACTTGCACCGTGGAAAAATGCTTCCCGCCGATGTAGGTGACCGCCATCAGATTACTTCGTCGCCCTGCAGGGTGTAGCCTTCGGTTTGAGGTGCCACGGCTTGGTTCCTTCTGAGAGCTTGGTCAGGCGCTTTTGCCCACGCTCCGTGCGGG
>JAMXLI010000243.1 GCA_024281115.1 Terriglobales bacterium
CGCTACCTGCCATTCTCAGGAAGTGACGATAGCGTGCGAGCGCTGCGCAGCGGTTGCCGGCTCGACTTGCAGCACCAGGCCCTCTACCGCGCGCACAATGACGGATTCGCCGGCGCCCAGCGGCGCCGAGCACACCGCGTCCCAGATTTCGCCGTGCACGAACACTTTGCCCGAGGGCGAAAGCGGCGTCCGCGCCACCGCCAGAGCGCCCACCAGTCCCTGCGTGCCGGTGGTCACCTTGTTGCGTCTGGCCCGCAAGGCGATGTCCATCAGGAAGACGGTGATCACTCCCAGGGGAACGCTCACCGCCAGCGCCGTCACCAGGCTCACCCGCATTTCGGGAATGGGGCCGTCCACCAGCAGCAGCGCGCCCAGGGTCAGCATGGCAATTCCGCCCAGGCCCACCACCCCATGGGTGGCGAACTTGGCTTCCAGGATGAACATGGCGAACGCGCCAAGGATCAGGATCAAGGCGGCGTAGCGCGTGGGCAGAAGGTTGAGCGCGAACAGCGCCAGCAGGATGAAGACGACGCCCACCACGCCCGGCACCACCGCCCCGGGATGATTGAATTCCGCGTACAGCGCCAGCGCCCCGATCGCCAGCAGCAGGAAGGCGATATTCGGGTCCATGATGAAGTTCAGGATGCGCTGCTTCAGCGTCATCCCGAACGGCAGCACCGGCTTTCCCGCCAGTTCCAGCCGGGTGCTCGTGCCATTGAAGCGGCGCACCGGCTTGCCCTGCATCTGCCGGAAGAGGTCCTCGGCGCTGGGGGCGATGTAGTCAATCAGTTTGTTGTTCAGCGCCTCCTGGTCGGTAAAGGACTTGGACTGGCGCACTGCGCTCTCGGCAATTTCAACGTTGCGCCCGCGCTTGGAGGCCACTGAGCGCATCAGCGCCGCCGAATCATTCTCGATCTTCTCCTTCATGACGTCGTCGATCTTGCCGCCGCCCAGTTGCACCGGGTGCGCGGCCCCGGTGTTGGTGCCCGGCGCCATGGCGGCCACGTCGGCTGCTTCCAGGATGAAAAATCCCGCGGACGCGGCGCGGCTGCCGCTCGGGGTCACGTAGAGGATGACGGGCACGGGCGAGGCCAGAATTTTCTCGATAATGTCGCGGGTCGAGTCGGCCAGCCCGCCCGGTGTATTCATTTCAATCAGCACCGCTTGCGCATGGGTTCGCTCGGCTTGAACGATTGCGCGCCCGATATATTCGTCGGTGATCGGCTGGATAGTGCCGTTGATTACGACCTTCAGCACCTGGGCGGGTAAGGGTAGCGCGGCTGCCAGCAGCAGCCAGCCCAGGAGCGCGAACGTGCGCCGCCCAATCATGGCTTCGAGATCGAGTTTACTCGCTCCGTGGCGCGGGCGGCGAGCGCCTGCTGCAGGGCCAGCACGCTGGGATGGTTGGGATCGAGTTGGCTGGCTTCGCGCAGTTCGGCGGCGGCCGTTTCCGGCTGGTTCTCCCGCAGTGCGATCTGGCCCAGCAGGGCATGACCCTCTCCGGAAGGCTGCACGCTCAGAGCTGCCTGCGCTTCGGAACGCGCGGCTGCCAGGTTGGCGCTTCCCGCCAGCACCCCGGCCATTCCCAGGTGGGCGGCGGCCGAGCCGGGATCCAGTTCGAGCGCCTCGCGAAATTCTTTTTCCGCCTCGCTGCCGAAACCCTTGGCCAGCAGCTCGCGCCCCCGCGCGGCGTGAAAGGCCGCATGCTGCGGTTTGTCCATCTGCGCCAGGTGGGCCTCGTCGGCGTTCTGCACGTCCAGGGCGAGCTGGCGGAAGGCGTTTTCATCGTACGCGCGCTTGATGCGGGGCAGGGGGATACCAGGTTCGCCGTGGCTGTCGGCCTGCTGGATATGCGACTCGGCCTGGCGCGCAATGATGGCCTGCAGCGCCTTGGCTTCCGCGTCGTTCGGACGCAGGGCCAGGCTCTCGCGCACGCTGCGGCTGGCCGCCGCCATGTCGCCCGCGCGGTAGGCGTCGAGCGCCATGTTGAAGCGATAGTCCGGCTCATTCGGGTCTGCCTGGGCTGCCTTGCGCAGGAAGTCGCCGGCACTTTTCTTGCCGCGTCGCGCCTGCACTACGCCCAGGTTGTTCTCCACTTCCGCCAGGGGAAAGTTCTGCGCCAGCGAGCCGAACTCTTCTTCGGCGCGCGCCAACTCGCTGCGGTAGTAGGCCGCCAAGCCCAGGTAGAAGCTGGCCTCGCGCGCCAGCGGGCTGGTTTTGGGGACCCGGGCCAGCCAGGTGATGGCCGCCTCGTAGTCGCGCGCTTCAAAGTATGCCCGCCCCAGCTCCTCCATCGCTTCCACGTAGCCGGGAAACACGCGCACCGCCTCCCGGAAGCGCTGGATTTTCTCCTCGCTCGGCCCCGCCACCAGGCCGCGGATGTAGTTCTCGAAGGCGTCCAGCCGCACCGCCGGAGTGGCGGCGATAAAGCTGTCGCGCGACTCGGCGAATTGCGGGTTCAGCGCACGCAGCACGTCCCAGGCGATCGCCGCTTCCACCTCGATCAGCTTGGGCAGCGGCCCGGATTCCACCGCTTCCGGCAGCAGAGCCTGCCGCTTTACGTCGAGCAGCTGCGCGTGCGCGGAAAAATTGCGGCCATCGAAATCGTAGGTCCCCAGGACGGCGAACTCCGCGCCCATCTGCTCCGCCACCCGGTACAGGGTGGCGCGCGAGGGGTGCAGGTGCGCGGGGATGCCGGCGTGGTCGTAGGCGGAAACCCGGTTTTCCCGGCTCAGGACATACACGCTGGTGGAGGCCAGCCGGCTGTCCAACACGGCGGGAAAGGCTTCCGCGATCCACTCGATTCCCGGCGCCTTGGACTTGTTCTCGAACGGCAGCACCACTAGGACGCGGGTCTCCGGCGTCGTCTGGGCGGCGAGGCCGGACGCAAAGCATGCCGCCAGCAAGGCCAGGCAAATTTTTGGGAGCTTCAAAGTAGGGCGATTATAGCGGCAGCCCCGGCGCGGCCGGGGTTGGCGAGGCAAGCACGCATCCTGCGCTGTTGAGGTGTGCATCTCACCGCACAGAGCAATACCGGCTGCTTGCCTTAACAGGGGTACATACTTATAATCCGGCTTTCTTTAGGGACGTCGGAGACATGGCGCGTGCCGGTCATGCTGGTGGCGTCCCGTTTTCGTCGCCGGGTACTGAACGCCAGTTCGGTTAACTGGCACGAACTCGTCGCTGCCTTTCCTATGTAGAACTGAGGAGCCATTCAAATGAAGAAGATTGTACTGAGCCTCGTGGTTGCAGTGGCGGTGTCCATCGCCGCACTCGCCGGGCCAAGCCCCGCGCAAACGGCGCAGCCCCCAGCCGGCGCTTCGCAGCAGGCCGGCGCCCCGGCGCAGCCCGCGGCTGGCGCTTCGCAGCAGCCCGGTGCCCCGGCGCAGCCCGGTGCCCAACCCTCGGGCACGGCCGCCGGAGCCCAGGCAGCCGCCCCGCAGCAGAAGAAAGAGATCAAGGACCCGGCTGAATACAACGCCTACGTCAGCGCGGTTCAGCAGAGCGATCCCAACGCCAAGATCAGCGGCCTGGAGGCTTTCCTGCAGCAGTATCCCAACAGCGTCATGAAGGTGGACGCGCTCGAGCTGCTGATGGCCACCTATCAGCAGGCCAATAACCCCACGAAGATGATCGATGCCGCCACCCGCGTGTTGCAGGCCGATCCCAACAACCTGCGCGCGCTGGCGCTGCTCACCTACACCTACCGGGCGCAGGCCGAGCAGGGAAACAAGGACGCCGCGCCCCAGGCCGCCAAATATGGCCAGCAGGGATTGGACGCGCTCCAGCGCGCCACCAAGCCCGACGGCATGAACGACGCCGATTTTGAAAAGCTGAAAACGCAAACCGCGGTCATTTTCAACGGCGCCGTCGGCTTTGGCGCCTTGCAGGCCAAGGACTACAAGAGCGCGCAGCAGCATCTTCAGTCCGCCGTCACCGCCGATCCCAACAACCTGCGCGACGTCTACCCGCTGGCCGTCTCCTACCTCGAAGACACGCCGCCCAACCCGCTGGGACTGTGGTACGTGGCGCGCGCCGTCAACCTGAGCAACAACAATGCCGACGTGGTGAAGTACGGCCACTATCGCTACGTGAAGTATCACGGCAACGAGCAGGGCTGGACCGAGCTGCTGTCGGCCGCCAAGGCTTCGCCCACGCCGCCGGCCAACTTCACGGTTGCCCCCGCGCCCACCCCCGCCGACCAGGCTAAGGCGCTGGCCGCCTCTAAGGATCCCAAGCAGATGAGCTTCGACGAGTGGCAGCTCATCCTGACCGAAGGCGACCCGGCAACGGGAGATCAGGTGTGGAACCAGATCAAAGGCACGGTGGTGCCCTTTGCCGCCAAGGTGATTGATGCCACCAAGACGACGCTCACGCTGGCCGCGACCGCGGACGACATCCAGAACAATAAACCGGACGTCACCGTGACCATGGCCGCTCCCATGACCGCTGCCTTGATGCCCAAGCCCGGCGCCGACATCCAGGTGCAGGCCACGCTCGACAGCTACACGCGCACTCCCTTCATGATCAACATGAACGACGGGAAGCTGATCGTGAAAGCGGCGCCCAAGAGCACGCGCCCGACTCGCCGCCGCCGTCCCGCGGCTCGGCAGTAAATCAGCGCCTGGCGAAATACGAACGGCAGCCCCGGAAAGGGCTGCCGTTTTTTGTTCCTCACTCCCGCGCGCGGGGCACGTCCGCGGCCCACGCTTGCCCAGCTCTAAACCGGGATATCCACCCCGGCGCGGCTGACCGGCTCCATGGGCACGCCGCCGGCGCGCTTCGCCGGCAAGCGCATCTCCACCTGGAAGCCGCCGCCTTTCACATTCGAGGCGGAGATGGCGCCCCCGTGCAGGCGTATGGCTCGTTCGGCAATGGCCAGCCCCAGGCCCGCCCCGCCGGTATTGCGGGTGCGTGCTGTATCCAGGCGGTAAAAGGGGCGGAACAGGTGGTCCAGCTCCTGCTCGGGGACGCCCGGTCCGTGGTCGCGAACCGTGACGACGGCCAGCTGGTCGAGTCCGCTGCGGCTTTCGCAAACCAGCTTCACCTGCACCTCGCTGCCCTCCACCGTGTAACGCACGGCGTTGCGCACCACGTTTTCAAACGCGCTGCGCAGCAGGCCGGAATTACCCTGGGAATAGCACTCGTCCACCTCGAGCAGCACGCGGCACTCGCGGGTGCGCGCCTCGAAATTCGCGTCCGCCACCACCTCCCGCAGCAGCTCGGCCAAATTGACCGGGCCTTGCGGCTGCTGGTCTCCGGTTTCCAGCTTGGCGATGATCAGCATCTTCTCGATCATTTCGTTCAAGCGCGTGGCCTCGAGCTCGATGCGGTTGAGCACGCCTTCCTGGTCCTGTGGAGCGCGCTGCCGGGCCAGCGCCAGCGCCACATTCAAGCGCGCCAAGGGGGAGCGCAGTTCGTGCGAGAGATCGCTGATGAGCTGCTTCTGCGATTCCATGAGCGCCTGTAGCCGCTCCGCCATGCGGTTGAAGTCGTACACCAGGTCTGCGATCTCGTCCTGGCGGCGGGTTTCCTCGGCGCGCGCCGTCAGGTCGCCGCTGGCGAGCTGTTGCGCGGTGGCCCGCAGCCGGACAATAGGCCGCGCCAGGTAGCGCGCCAGTCCGAAGCACACGAAACCCGAAACGATGGTTGCCAGCACCAGCCGCCAGATGATTTCCCGCACTGAACGGCGAAAGGCCATCGGGCCGTGTCCGTGCGAAACCATCTCCACCAGCACAAAGGCGTGACCGTCGCGGTCAAAGCTGATCTGGGTGGCCAGGTTGCTTTCCAGGCCGGATTCGAACTGCGGTTGCCCGGCGCGTCGCGTAGCTTCCGCCATGCGCCGGACCTGCTCCGGGCTCTTGGCCCCGAACAGCTGCCGACCGCTGGCGTCGAACCAGAACAGCCGCATGTCGTCGGCATGCTCGGCGCTGCGCAGGTACCCGGTCGCGGCCCCGGCTTGCCCGCTTTCCAGGTAGGCCAACGCCGTGTTGCTGTGCAGCTTGAGAGCGGCGGCGGCCAGGGTCCGCCAGCGCGTCACGACGCTTTGCGGCGGATGTTCCGCCAGTACCACCGCGACGCCGATCAGGATGGCCTGCGTGAGCCAGAACGAGAGAAAGATCTTCAAAAACAGGCTTCGCATGCGTTACCGGCCTTTCGCGGGCAGGCTGTAGATGTAGCCGATGCCGCGGATGGTTTTGATCTGCTCGCCGCCGTTGCGGCTTTCTCCCAGCTTCTTGCGGAGCTTGCTGATGTGCATGTCGATGCTGCGGTCGAAGGGCGAGAACAGGCGGCCCAGCGCCGCCTTGGCCAGTTGTTCGCGGCTGACCACGTGCCCGGCTTCGCGCAGCAGGATTTCCAGCAGGTTGAACTCCACCGCCGTCAACTCCACCGCCTTGCCCGCGCGGCGCACCGCGCGCGTGCCTGTGTTCAACTCCACCTGGCCCACCTTGATCACCGCCGGCAGCTCCTTGGGTTCGGCCAGGGCCGCCTTGCTGCGCCGCAGGACCGCATGGATGCGCGCCACCAGCTCGCGCGGATTGAAGGGCTTGGGCAGATAATCGTCCGCGCCCAGCTCCAGGCCCACGATGCGGTCCACGTCCTGGCTGCGCGCCGTCAGCAGCAGCACCGGGATGGAGGACTGGCTGCGCAGCTTGCGCAGCACGTCCAGGCCGTTCATGGCGGGCAGCATGATGTCCAGCACCACGATGGCATACCCCCCGGCCAGCGCCCGCTCCAGCCCCTGGTTGCCCGAGTGCACCGCCTCCACCTGGAACTCCTCCGGCTCCAGGTATTCTTTCACCAGAGCGCACAGCTCAACATCGTCGTCCACCACCAGAACGCTGTCCATACCTCTATCTCTTCTACCTGATTTGCCGCCCGCGGGGTGTAAAGAACTGTTCCGCGAGCTTTACAAACCTTTACACATCTTGACCGACTTTTTACCCCATGGTTAACCCGCTTGTACTACGGTGGAACGCATAGGGAAGGGGTGAAGTCTTCATGAGAAACCGTCGTTTTCTGACCGCAGTACTCGCCGTGGGCGGCGCCCTGGGAATCTTCGCCTGGGCGCAGAATGCCTCGGACGGGGCGAGCGCCGCCACCGGGCCCGAACGCTTCATCAACCACCGTGTCCAGCACTTGACGCGTCGGTTGGACCTGAGCGATGCCCAGCAACAGCAATTGCGCACTCTGCTGGAACAGCAGGTGCCACGCTTCCAACCGCTCATGCAGCGCCTGCAGGCACAGAAGCAGGAGATGTTCAACGCCACCCAGCACGGACAGTTCGATGCCGCCAAGGTCAGCGCTCTGGCCAACCAGCAAAGCCAGACGATGGCGGCGCTGATCGTCGCCCGGCAGGAGGTCGAGGCGCAGATCTACAACCTGCTCACGCCGGAGCAGCGCATCAAGTTCGACCAGATGCAGCAGCACCGGTTGCAGCACGCGCATAAGTGGATGGAGCACGGCGGATAACCCGGCAGTGATTCCTGTCCCCCAAGGGCGCGCCGCAGGCGCGTCCTCACCTGGTCGGGCGTTGCCGCTCAGCGGCGCGCTGGGCCAAGTACAGCACGCGGAGGAAATGTGCCAAGTCCCAACACCAGTGAACTCACAGCAGCGGAAAACAGGATTCTTGAAATTCTCTCCAGCCGTCCCGGCTCGGTGGTCAGCCGGGAGGAACTGGTGCGGGTTGCCCTGGGCCGGCAGTTCTCGCCCCAGAGCCGCACGCTCGATGTCCACGTGCACCGCATCCGCAAGAAGATCGAGTCGCAGCGCCCCGGGATAGCAACCATCAAGACCGTGCGCGGGGCGGGATACTTCTACGTGACTGCGGAGCGGGCGCCGCTGTCCACGATGTCCGCTTCCACCTTGTCGGCTAATCGAGCAGGTTGACCCCGGCCGCTTCCCGGGCTCAGCGGCTGGAAGTTGACGCCGGCTGCGCCTGTCCGACGCCCGGGCTCGCGCTTTCGGCGCTACCCTGGCGGCGGACGACCATGGCGATCACCACGGCCGACCAGGCCGCGGCGCACACCACCACCGCCCAGGCTGCTGCCGCACTGCGCCATCGGTATTCCAGCGCGATGGTCCACGCCAGCACCAGCGCCAGGGTGATTCCCCCGATCCGCCGCAGGAACACCGAAGGTTCCGCCACCGCGATCATCGCGGCAAAAAACGGCGCGGCCACGAACAGGTCCACCACGTAGTGCTCGCCCGTGGTCAGCGTCGCCAGTATCGTCAGCAGGGCGAATCCCACCGCCAGTGCTTTAACCAGGAGCGGCGCGCCCTCGCTGTACCAGGCCGCCAGCGCGGCCCAGGTCACGTGCAGGGAAGGAACGGCGTTGCGCGTGTATGCGGTGCTCAGCATGGCTGTGCCCGCAAGGCCGCCCGCCTCCGGGGCCGGGCCGAGGGGAAATCTTCCCTCGAACAGGTAACGCGGCCCGGTTCCGGGCAGCACCTGGTAAAACAAAAAGCCCACGATTCCGGTGACGCAACAGGCGAGCGCCAGCCGCCAGGCGCGCGTGCCCCGTTCCCGCAGCTGCACCGCCCACACCAGCGCGATGGATAACGGCAGATTGGCATACACCCAGGTGCAGGTCGCGCCCAGCCAGGAGTGCGCCTGGGCAAAGCGCGCTATCCCAAAGGTATTCACGCCCAGGGCCGCGTCGAACGCGTACAACATGGGATCGAAGGTGGGCGCCTGCTTCGAGGGGATGAACAACGAGGGCGCGTTCTCCGCGAAGGTGATCACCAGCACAAAGAAGGGAAGCGCGAACAGCATCAGCAGGCGTCGAAGATCGCCCGGCGTGCGCGTGCGCAATGCGGCCACCAGGAACGTCGCGCACCCCAGCGCGGTGGCCGCGCTGAAGTAGTTGAGCGCGCGCAGGTGCAAGGCAACCTGGCAGACGAGGAACACGGCGCCCAGGCACAGGCTCGCCGCGATTTCGGCAACATCGGGCTCGTAAAGGGCGCGAATCAGGAGAATGCCCAGGATGCCGGATGCCAGGAAGCCCACCGGCGCCGCCCGCAACAGCAGCGACATGTAGGCCAGCGTTCCCGCGAGCACCAGCGCCGCGATCCGGTTCTTGGCCGCTCCCGGCTCCGCTCCGTGCCTCACGCTCGCTCCTCGCGGTTCCCCGGTTCCCGCCGCAGAAGAATGATGCCCAGCATGGGAAGGTAAATCCACAGCACCGCCCAACCGCCAACTTCGTCCCACGACTTGGGGAAGTGGTACCAGCGGTAAATACCCGCGCCCCAACTCAGCACCACCGTGGCCAGGATTTCCTGCCGGGTTTTGGGGATCAGCCAGAGCACGAAGGTTTCGTAGAACCAGCGTTGCGGCGCGCTGGCCAGCAATAGCAGCAGGTGCGAGTCCGGGTCGCGGCGGCGATAAACCGCCAGCAGCAGCGCCGGTCCCGGCAGCACGAGCAGCGGGATGTAGTGCTGGTAGGAGCCAATCTGGCTCAGCCAGCGCAGCGGCCACCCCGGCATCATGACCAGGGACACGGCCCCAACCAGCAGGCATGCCGCCACCCCGCGCCGGCTCATGTGCGTCAGGAACACCGGCAAGCCGATCTGCGGTTTAGCCAGGGTGACCGGCAGCAGCCAGCTGACCAGTGCGGCCGCGCTCATCAACGGCGACCACTGCACCACCAGCATCGCCGCCCAATACGGATAAGCCAGGAACACCAGCAGGCGCATGAAGCCCTGGCGCGTGATGGCGAAGGCC
>JAMXLI010000244.1 GCA_024281115.1 Terriglobales bacterium
GGGCCCGGGAGTTCATCTCCCGGGCTTTTTTTTCGGGGCGTCAGCGGCTGTATTCCAGCGCGGCCAAATCGGGCTCGCTCAGCAGGCGCAGCTCAATCCAGCCTTCCAGCGGGAGCGCATCGACGGGCAGGCGATCGCGCCACAAGCTGATGCGCAAACGCAAGCGCCCGGCGGGCTCGCCCAGGTGCATGGCTTCCGGAGACAGCAGAAAAGCCAGCGGCAGGCGAAACTCGAAGTTCTTGCGCAAGACCAGCTTGATCCCCGACGGACCCTGGGTGGAGTTCAGCACCGCCGTTCCATTTTCAGCACGCAAGGACCACGAATGGATGGCACCGTCGCGCGCCCATGCTTCCAGATGCACGCCGCACCGCGGCTCGTGCTGCTGCGGCTCCCAGGCCTGGGCGTGCACCAGCAGCGAAAACTCGTCTTGCGGCGGCGCGCCTACAAAATCGAGGCGACCGTAAAGATTGTCTTCGTCGATGCCGGCATAGATGGAATCGAGCAGGAATTGCTTGCCATGCATGGCGCCGGCGCGCCGGTCGGCGGTGTACATGGCCGCGCCCAGCCAGGCGAAGTAGCGCAGCAGGTCGCCTTCGATACGGGGATGGATGTATGCCGTCTGCGGGCTGAAACGGGGCCGGGCGGCGCTGCGCAGGATGGGTTGTGCCAGGTGCTCGGGAGGGGCCGCGCCCAGCAACTGATAGACGTTGGAGAGGTGCTTGCGGTAGAGATCGTCAAATTCGCGATCGTTGGCTGAATGGTGCTCGGGGCCGTACCACCAGTTCCAATCGCTCCCTTCCGCGATGAGCAACTCCTCCCAGGCCAAACGGCAAGCGTCGGCGGCGGCGCTCTGCTGGTTGTTCTGGAAAAAATTCCGCGCCTCGGAAAGGTAGTCCCAGGCGCGATTATCCTCGGGCGCGCCAATCCACACGTTGAAGTTGGCGTTGATCCAGGACCCCGGCAACAGCGAACTGAGCTGGCCCTTAGCGGGATGGCGCGCGATGGCTTCCGAACAGGTGAGGGCCTCGATGGCCGGGTCGGCATCCAGCGCCGCGTAGAAGCGCCGAAGAAATTCCCTGCCCGATTGCGGGTAATACTCCCAGGCGTTCTCTCCATCCAGGATGATGGAAACCACCGCGTCCTGTCCCGCTTCCAGCACAGGACGAGCGTTCTGCTTGATGCTCTGGAGCAGATGGGCGGCGGCATCGGCGGCGTTCATGCCCGAGTAGACAAAGCCGATGAGGTCGGAGAGCGTGTGATCACGGAAGAACAAGTGCATGCGCGTGGCGCCGCTCTCGTACTGGTAGATGGTGTAGAGCTTGTGGGCGGCATCGGCGGGCAGGGCGCCAGCGCCATCGCGTACGAAATGAACGTTGAGGGTGCGGCCCAGCACACCTTCATCGGTGGCCATCCATTCCACCCCGAGTTCGTGCGCGATGGCCAGAGTTTCTGCGGAAACGCTGCCTTCCGAAGGCCAGACGCCGCGCGGGCGTGTGCCAAGGACCTCCTGGTAGAGATCGAGGCCGCGGCGCAGTTGCTCGCGCGCATCCTCGGGATGCTGGAAACGCTGCTGCGGGAGCGGAAGCCCGGGACTGGAGACCTCGCCCACCTGGGTGTCGCAGAGAAGGGGCAGGATGGGGTGATAGAAGGGCGAGGTGGAAAGCTCGACTACGCCGCTGTGCGCGGCCGCGGCATACTCCGGCAGCACCGCCGAGAGGATGCGGCGCTCCTGCGCGACCACGAAGTCGCGGTCCTGGTCGGCAAAGCCGCGCCCCTTGGCGATGAGCGCGGCGATTTCGGGTTCGTCCAGAAAATACTCGTCGAACCAGGCCAGTTGGGAGAGGACCTGGAGATCCGTATAGTCCTGCGGCCGGAAGTAGCGTTCCGCGCGCTCGGGATGCCCGCCTGCGCCGTGATAAAGCTCCCACAGCTCGCGGTAACGGGGATAGCGCCCGATCAGGTGAACGGCATTCGCCTGGAACAGGTACTGCAGGGCCATGCGGCGCTCTTCCGTTGAGAAATCGGCTGCGGGCCGGGATGCCAGGTGAAGGAAGGGATCGCGCGCCGTGCCGGCGGCGTATTCCTGCAGCTGCGTGATCAGCGAGGGCACCAGGTTGAAAGTCTGATGCACGCGCGGAAACTCCTCCGCCAACTTCACCATGCCGTAGTAATCCTTAAGGCCGTGCATGCGGACCCAGGGCAGCCGGTATTCGCCGGCGACCAGATCCTTGTAAAACGGCTGGTGCATGTGCCAGAGCAGGACGACGCGGAGGACGGGCATTGAATCAGTGGAGGATTGAAGTCGGGAAAAAGTCTAGCACGTTGCCGAACCACGCCGTCCCGGCAAAGACCCGGCTGCCCGAGGAACTAGCCTCGGAGCTATGCGCTACCTGGTGACCAGCACCTCGCGCACGTTGTCGCGGGCGAGGAAAAACTTGAGCGAGGAAAAATCGCGGAACAGGTTTTCAATGTTGCGGTTGTTGAACACGCGTTGGAGCCGGTACGCGGGAATGCGAGTGCCCTTCTTGCCGTTTTGCCCCTCGGAAAAGACGGTGAGAGGCTGCGCTTCCAGCGTCTCCGGACCGGACATGTGGTAGCGAAAACAGGGCGCATCCGCCCCCGCATCGCGGGTATGAAAGAAGGCGAGCACGAATCCCCCCGGCTTCATCATGGACCAGATGCGGGCGACCACGGGCTTGACCAGCGCTTCCTCCATGAAGTCGGCCACATCCCAGAACAGCACGGTATCGAAAGAATGCGGATCGTACGCCAGGTTTTCCGCCAGAAAACGCTTTTCGTCGAGCTGGCTGTTGCCCTCGGCGTCGAGGGAGCGCAGGTCCGGCGCGCGGCTAGCCAGCAGCAGGTCCTCGCTGTAGACCTTGTGCCCCAAATCGGTCAGGTGCTTGATGTTGGCGGGCGAGGTGGGGCCTAGGTCGAGCACGCATTGGCCTTCCTGGCTGGCGAGGGTGCGCCAAAGTTCGGCAAGACCACTGGAGCGGCGGGGGATGCGCGGCAAGGCGTCGGAGGCCGGCTGTTGCTCACCGCCGGCGCCGCGAAACAGTTTGAGAAAAGAACCCATGGATGCTTGTGGGAAATGGCTGGCAGATTCCAGTTCAGTGTAACGCGGCAGGCCCGATCGCGAGGAGCCCCCTTATTTTTTCGGCTCGGCTGCGGCGGGCGGGTGAAGCGCTCCCGCGCTGCTGCTGGCTGCGGCGACCGAGACCGACGGACGGGCAGGAACCTGCGCCTTCGGCTCCTCGGTCACCAGTTCCACCTTGCCTTTGAGAGATCCGCCTTCCTCGATGGCGATGCGGCGGGCAGTGATGTTGCCGGCCAGCACGGCGGAACTTTTCAGCTCGACCTTGTCGCTGCCGCGCACGTTCCCCTCCACGTTGCCGTGGATCACGATGGTTTTGGCGCTGATGTCGGCGCGAATGCGGCCGTGCGGGCCGACGGTAAGGGTGTGGCCCTGCAGCTCGACCTTGCCCTCGACGGCGCCGTCAATGTACAAGTCCTCGCTGCCGAAGAGCTCGCCTTTCAGCGTGAGCGAGGGACCAATCTTTGCCGATTCGAACGGCGGCCGGACGGCGGGCGAGGGCGGCGAAGAGGATGTGGGGCGCGCCCCGGACGAGGAGTCGCTGGGAGACTCTCCCCACGCGCCTGGCTTTTCCTCTTCCCTTTTTTTCCACATACTCTGCCTCCTCTAGGGGCCAGACGATGGAGGGGGATCCCTGCGCCTGAAACCGAAGCTGCTTGCTGAACGCGAATTGTAGCCTATCGTACATATTTTGGCCCCCTCAGCGACAAAACAGGGGCGAGGCCAGGGGGCCCGCCGGGCAAGGGCGACTGGCGTCCGCCGTTCCCCCAATCCGGCCGCTCGCGCAACATGGAGCCGCTAAACTCGTTCTTAATCCTGTAGACTCACATCCAATCAATATCCTTATGGGCTGCTTCCGGCACACCGCGGCGCTTCTTGCCCTGTTGGGTTCCTGCCTGTACGCGCAAAATAACAATCCCAGCAAAGACCCGCTCGGGCTGGTGAAGCGAGCCGTGGCCAACGAGGTGAAATCCTCAACCCAGGACCCGCGCATGCTGTTCCGGGTGCGCAAGCAGACGCCTAAGGGAGTGCAGACCCGCGAGTACGTGGAGACCAGGGAGGGGACCGCGGGCATGCTGGTCGCCGTTGACGACAAGCCGCTCTCGGCGGCGGACCGGCAACAGGAGATTGCCCGGCTGGACCAGTTGCGCAACAACCCGCAGGAACTGCGCCGCAAGCAGAAACAGCAGAAGGAAGACTCCGGCCGCGTGATCCGCATGCTGCAGGCACTGCCGGAGGCGTTCAACTACAGCTACGACGGGGTGGAGAAGGCGAAGAATGGGGACGACCTGGTGCGTCTGAACTTTGTCCCCCGGCCCAATTACAATCCGCCCAGCCGGGAGCAGCAGGTGTTTACGGGAATGCGGGGCTTCCTCTTGATCGACGCCCAGCGTGAGCGCATCGCCCGCATTGACGGCACGCTGTTTCGCGACGTGGGTTTCGGGTGGGGCATTCTGGGTCATCTGGACCGCGGCGGACGCTTCGTGGTGGAGCAGGGCGACGTGGGCGGCGGCTTGTGGGAAACCACCCACATGCAGCTCTCCTTTACCGGCAAGGCGCTGTTCTTCAAGAGCATCAACATTCAATCAGTGGAAGATTCCGGCAATTTCCGCAAGGTGCCCAACGATCTTACCTTCGCTCAGGGCATCGACCTGCTGAAGAAGCGCGATGGCGAGGTAGCGGAAAACCAGGCAGCTCGATAAAAACACACGGGCGGCGGGTGGGTCAGACCGAAACCGGCACGCCGCTGGCGCGCAACTCCTCCTTGCGCACGGTGAGTTCCTCGATCAAGTTCTCCCGGATGCTGAAGCCGGAGCCGGTGCGATCGGGAACCGCGATAGTGCCCTGCGGCGAAACTTCAACCTCTGGATCAATGATGTCTTCCTTCCAATAACGCTTGGAAGCAGATACATCCCCGGGAAGCCGGAAGTTGGCCAGCGTGGACAAAGCGATGTTGTGAATGCGGCCCACCCCGGATTCCAGCATGCCGCCGCACCAGACGG
>JAMXLI010000245.1 GCA_024281115.1 Terriglobales bacterium
TGTGCTAACGACGAATACATCCTCAAAGCTGAGTGCGCTGACGAAGCAGGCGGCGGGCCTGCTATACAATCCTTTCTAAGGACCGTCCATGCCCGTTTCCACCCAGGACCCCATCACCGACCTGCTCAAGAAGGCAAAAAACATTGCGGTGGTCGGCCTCTCCAACAGCCCTCTGCGCCCCAGTTACGGCGTTTCCGCCTACATGCAGAGCCAGGGTTACCGCATCATTCCCGTGAATCCTCGCCTGCACGAAGCCGTGCTGGGCGAGGAACCCTTTGCCTGGTTGCAGGATGTTCCCGGCGGCATTGACATTGTGGATATTTTTCGCCGCTCCGAATTCGTGCCCGAAGTGGTGGACCAGGCCATCCAGTTGAGGGTTCCCGCCATCTGGATGCAGGAGGGCGTAATTCATGAAGCGGCGGCGGCGAAAGCCCGGCAGGCTGGCCTCTTCGTGATCATGGACCGGTGCATCTTGAAGGAGCATCGCGCCCGCTTTCGATGAGGGGACGAGCATGGCGGAATTAGGCGGAAACGTTATTCCGGTGGGACCTTGGCGTTGCAAGCACTGCGGGCGGGAGTTGTTGTTGCTGACCGATACCACACCTGGGCCGCCGGTGCGCGGATATGTGACCTGCGTATGCGGGGAAGAGCATTATGGCGGCGCCAGTCCGCTGGCCGTGTTCTGGCGCACCCCGGACGGCAACTGGGAGCGCGTGAACGAGGCGAAAGCTAAAGAGGATCTGCTGGCGGGTTGAGGGAACATCAGTTCGCGTTTAGCACTTAGAATTTAAAAGTCACGGGAGTTGGCGAAAGGTGAAGGGCCAAGTGCCAATTGCTAACTGCCAAGTGCTCCTTCCGCCTCCACCACTATCGCCGTCGCGTCATCTTGCAGCCTGCGGCCAGCGGCGAACGCGCGCACGTCATCCAGAACTTCCTCGGCGCAAAGCCCGGGTCGTGAATTCAGCAACTGCGGCAAACGCCGGCTGCCGTAATCCTCACCGCCGCCGTCTTCCGCTTCACTGATGCCGTCGCTGTAGAAGAGCACGCGCGCGCCGACTGGCAGTTCAATCTGAGTCTGGGAAAACTTCTCCTGGGTAAACCCGATGGGTAAGCCGTTGGCGCCGCTGATCACGTGCGCGGCGTTGCCATTGGCCAGCAGCGGCCAGGGATGGCCGGCATTGGCAAGGGTCAAAGTCCGTGCCGCAGGGTCGAGCACCGCGTACAGCATGGTGACAAAGCGCCCGATGGGAAAATCGTTGAGCAGCAGCCGGTTCAGGCAATCGAGCACCTCGCCCGGCTGGGTGCAGTTCTCCGCCAGCGAGCGCAGAATGCCGCGCGCAGCCGACATCATCAGCGCCGCCGCCGTGCCCTTGCCGGAAGCGTCCGCCAGCACCAGCCCCCAGCGGCCCCGGCTAAGAGGAATAAAGTCGTACCAGTCGCCACCCACCGCGCCCGCGGGAACGGAAAATCCGGTAATCCTGTAGCCTCGCACCAGGGGCGAGCTCTTGGGAAACAGCGCCTCCTGGATCTGTCGCGCTTCCTGGGCCTCGCGGTCGGCGCGCTCCCGCGTCAGCCGCTGCTCGCGGAACAGGCGCGCGTTCTGCACTGCGACCTCAATGTGGCAGCCGAGCGCCTGCAGAAGCTGGAGTTTCTCCTGACAGAACGCGTCAAGGTCCGGATGCGCGGCGGTGAACACGCCAATCACTTCGCCGTTGATCGTCAGCGGAATTCCAACCTCCGAACGAATGCCCGGCTCGCACGGAATGTAGTAGGGGTCAAGCCGCACGTCGGGAGCGTAATGCATGCGGCCGGTCAGAGCGACGTGTCCCACGATCCCCACGCCCGATTGCAAGGTATGGCCTTTGCGATGCAGCGAGCAGCCATGCACGGCGGCCAGCGACATGTCCTCGCCTTCGCGCATGTAAATGTTCGCTTCCAGAATGCCAAACCAGCGGGAAACATCGTGCACGATGCGCTCGATGAGCAGCTCGAGATCGAGAATGGAACCCATCTCCCGCGCCGCGCGGTGCAGCAGAAGCAGGCCTTCGCTGTCCTCGGAGAAAAACGGAGCGGGAATATGCTCGGCAATCGGTCTCGGATAGGTCGCCAACTCCTGACTCCTGACTCCTGAAATTGGATTTGCGAAAGGCTTATTGCGATTCTTTTTTATCCCGTTCCGGCTTATGCTGCGCGGCATCTCCACGCCGCTTTTTAAGCTCTTCCATGCGCTCGCGGATGCGGCGTTCTACGCCCTCACTGGTGGGGCGATAGTAAACCCGGTCGCGCAGGTTGTCGGGCAGGCATTGCATGTCCGCGACCTTGTTTTCCAAGTTGTGCGCGTACTGGTAATCCTTGCCGTAGCCCATGGACTTCATCAGCCCTGTGGATGCGTTGCGCAGATGCAAGGGAACCGGCTGGGCCACGGTTTGCTCCACGTCCTGCTGCACTTCGCCGTAAGCTGTGTACAGCGCGTTGGACTTGGGCGCCAGGGCCAGGTAAACCGCCGCCTCGGCGAGCGCCAGGTTGCCTTCGGGCATACCGATAAAATCAACGGCGTCGCGTGCGGCAACCGTGAGCGCCAGCGCCTGCGGATCGGCCAGCCCGATGTCCTCTACCGCCATGCGCACCAGGCGCCGCGCGATGTACAGCGGGTCCTCGCCCGCTTCCAGCATTCGTCCCAGCCAATAAAGGCTGGCATCAGGATCGCTGTTGCGCACCGACTTGTGCAGCGCGGAAATCAGGTTGTAGTGCTCCTCACCCGCCTTGTCGTAGAGCAGCACTCGCTTTTGCAGCGCGTCCTGCACG
>JAMXLI010000246.1 GCA_024281115.1 Terriglobales bacterium
AGCCGGGGTGGCTATCTCCAGCGCGCTGATGGAACAGGTCCCGCCGCAGCTCATGGGCCGGGTGCAGAACACGTTCTATTTTGCCGCCACCGGCCTGCAGATCGCGCTGGCGCTGCTGGTAGGCGCGACCGCCCACCGCCTGGGCCTGCGCTACGGTTTTCTCATCATCGGCGGGGTGTACGCCGCCGCTTTTCTGAGCGCCGCGTGGCCCGCGGCGACGCCCGCCCGGGCCACTAGCTCCACGCTTGAGGTGGGGACGGGCTGAGCCGGAAGCGCCCTCCCCCTGCGCCTAACGCCCGGGATTCCGCAAGGAGCTTGAGCTTTGCTCCAACCTCGGCATAATCGTGTGGAACCCTGCCCGACGAGGTGACTGATGAAGTGCGACCCCGAAGTGCTGAAGCACGTTCCCTTGTTCTCGCTGCTCGACGACGACGAAGCAGCCGTGCTGGCAAGCCAGGTGGAGGTACGACGCTTTGCGCCCCGCCAGCGCATTTACAAAATCGGCGACAGCGGTGGGCAAGCCTACGTGGTGGTGACCGGCCGGGTCCGGGTTTCCACCCTCGACGAAGACCACCAGGAAGTGGTGGTGGACGAACCCACGCACGGCGAGTTCTTCGGCTTTGCCTCCATGCTGGAGCAGACACCCCACCAGACGGAAGCCATGGCGGTGGATGAAACCGTTTGCATCGAGGTGGACCGCGACGATATTGGAGTGCTGCTGCAACGCAAACCGCTGGCCGGGATGGACATGCTGGCCGTGCTGGGGCGGCAGTTTCACGGCTCGCATAAGCTGGTGCGCCTGCGCGCAAACCGCAATCCCAACGAGGTGATTGCACGCGAAGCCACCTTTGGCGATCGCGTGGCCGACACGGTGGCGGGCTTCGGCGGCTCCTGGACTTTCATCATCCTGTTCGCCTGCGTGCTCACCATCTACGTCACCACCAACCACTTCCTGGGATCTTCCGCCTGGGACCCCTATCCCTACATCCTGCTCAACCTTTTCCTCTCCATGCTGGCCGCCATCCAGGCGCCGGTCATCATGATGAGCCAGAATCGGCAGGACGAAAAAGACCGGCTGCGCGGCGAACTGGATTTCGACGTCAACCGCCGGGCCGCGTCCGACATTCAGGGGCTGGCGCGCAAGCTCAACCTGCTGGGAGAAAAATTGGGGGACGTGGAAGAACTGCTGCGCGCGCAACTGGCGCGGAAGGCCGAGGGCGTGGAGGGATCGGCGTAGCGCGCGGCCGGGTAACCGCCTTCTGCTATCCTGTTTCGCCGGAACAGGGAAACGGATGAACGATCTCAGCGGACGCAATGCGGTGGTGTTCGGCGTGGCCAACAAGCGCAGCATCGCCTGGGCAATCGCGCAGCATTTGCAGGCGGCGGGCGCGCAGTTGGCTATCACCTACCAGAACGAACGCCTGGAGCAGGAGGCCCGCGACCTGATCGCGGCCCTGCCCGGCGCGGCCTCGTTCCGCTGCGACGTTTCGCAGGACGCCGAAATCGAGCGGTTGTTTTCCGAGCTCAAGCAGCGCTACGGCAAGCTGCACGTGCTGGTGCACAGTATCGCCTTCGCTCCGTCCGAGGACATGAAAGGCGAGTTCGTCAACACCTCGCGCGAGGGCTTCCGCATTGCCCACGACGTGAGCGTCTATTCGCTGGTGGCGCTGGCCCGGGCCGCCGCGCCCCTCATGGAAGACGGCGGCAGCATCCTGACGCTCACCTACTACGGCGCCGAGAAAGTAGTTCCCCGCTATAACGTGATGGGCGTGGCCAAGGCGGCGCTGGAAGCGACGGTGCGCTACCTCGCCTATGACCTGGGTAAGCGGCGGATTCGCGTCAACGCCATCTCCGCCGGCCCTATTAAAACGCTGGCAGCGCGCGGCGTCTCTGGCCTGGGCGAAATGCTCAAGGCGCACGCCGAGCGCGCGCCCCTGCAGCGCAATACCGACGTCAACGAAGTGGCCGGGGCCGCGGCCTTTCTGGCTTCCGACGCCAGCGCGGGCATCACCGGCGAAGTTCTTTACGTAGACTCGGGCTACAACATCATGGGGTTCTGAGTTTTCGGGCTGCCTCAGCTTTACACTTCATCTGTGCACCCTCTGCCGCGGCTCTATCCCATACTCGACGTGAGCTGTTTCTCGTCCGAAGCCGCGCTGTTCGGCTTCGCTGAAGAACTGGCATCCGCCGGCATCACCCTGCTTCAGTACCGAAATAAAGCGGCCGGGCCCGCGGCGATGCTGGCGCAGGCGCGCGAACTGCGCCGACGTTTTCCCGCGCTTACCTGGATCATGAACGACCGCGCCGACCTATGCGTGGCCGCCGATTTTCACGGCGTCCACGTCGGCCAGGACGACCTTTCCGTGGAAGGCGCGCGCCGGGTCATCGGGGGAGGCGGGCGCTGGGTGGGCATTTCCACCCACAACCTGGCGCAGGTGTGGGCGGCCAACAAAACTTCCGCCGATTACATCGCGATCGGCCCGGTCTTCGCCACCGGCTCCAAAGCCAATCCCGATCCGGTGGTGGGCCTGGAGGGCGTGCGCGCCGCCCGCGAAGCAGCTGGCAAACCGCTGGTCGCTATCGGCGGCATTACCCGCCAGAATGGCGCTTCGGTGATAGCCGCGGGCGCCGACGCGGTGGCCGTCATCTCTGACCTCCTCGATACTCCCCGCCACTCGGCAGAGGAATTTTTGCGCCGCTTGGGGTAAAGTCAAGGCACTCAGCCTACTTCAGGGGAGCCTTTGAGCACCGACGTAAAGAGTCCTGTAGCCGCTGGCCAGACCAACGATTGGTACTCCGCCACCCACCAGGACAAAGAACTGGTGAAGGGCCTCGGCCTCACCAGCGCCACCACGCTGGTGATGGGCTCGATGATCGGCTCCGGCATCTTCATTGTCTCCGCCGAGATCGCGCGCGAGGTCAGTTCCCCGGCGCTGCTCATCCTGGCCTGGGTGATCACCGGATTCATGACCATCGTGGGAGCGCTCTCCTACGGCGAGTTGGCGGCCATGATGCCGCGCGCCGGCGGACAATATGTGTACCTGCGCGAGTCGCTCGGCCCCTTGTGGGGCTTCCTTTACGGCTGGACGCTGTTCCTGGTGATTCAGACCGGCACGATTGCCGCGGTGGGAGTCGCGTTCGGAAAGTTTCTCGGCTACTTTTTCCCCGCTATTTCGTCCACGCACTGGATCCTGCATTTCTGGAAGGCGCCCCCCATTCATATTGGTCCCATGGTACTGGGCAACATGGACGTGGGGCTGAACACGCAGAACCTGGCCGCCATTCTCATGGTGGTCGCCCTCTCCGTGATCAACGTCTTCGGCATCCGGACGGGTGCGATCATTCAGAACATTTTCACGGTAGCCAAGGTTTCGGCCCTGTTTGGACTGGTGCTGCTGGGCATCTTCGTGGGGCGCAACCCGCAGGCGGTAGCGGCCAACTTCGGCGATTTCTGGCGCAACGCCGGCTGGGGATCCACTCATCCCGTGCAG
>JAMXLI010000247.1 GCA_024281115.1 Terriglobales bacterium
GAAGACATCCTCAACTCCCGGACGGTGGCGGCAAAGTAAGGCGCGCAGTAGAAGGCGGAAGCCGCGCCGTTACGCGGGTAACCCGGGTTCTGTCTTGCCTGCGGCGCGGAAATCCCCCACCATGAGCCACGTCTCCATGCTTCTCCTGGCCCATATCACTTTGTTCAGTAGCCGCGGCGATCCTGCCATCCTGGCCATCATCGCGGTCGGGGCGGGCGTGTACCTCTTCTATCGCGGCTTTCGCCGCCTGCAACGCAAGCGCCTGATCGCCAACACGCCCACCTCCAAGGTGCGCAGCGCCTCGATCGGGCTGGTGGAGGTGAATGGCCATGCGGCCGGTCCCTACACCATCCGTTCCCCCTTGTGCCTGGAACCCTGCTACTACTACAAGACGATTGCGTGGCAACTGCGCTCGTCGGGAAGAAGCAAGGAGTGGAAGAAAGTCGCAGAAGAGGCGCTGCACATGCCTTTCTTCGTGGACGACGGCACTGGGCGCGTGCTGGTGGACCCGCGCGGCGCGTAGATGGACCTGCACCGCGATTTCCACTCGCAGTATGACCGCGGGGCCATGAGCGCGGATCCCGTCCCGGAATCGGTGCGCCACTTCCTGGCCTCTCACGCGGTTTATTCCGAGGCCTCCATCCGCGTGGACGAATACCTGATTCGGCCCGGCACCCCGCTGTTCGTGCTGGGAACGCTGGCTGAGAATCCCGGGTTGGAGGTGAAAGCGATGCCGCAACGGGACACGCCGCCGGGCAAACTGGAGATTCTGCAATCCAGGATGATGGCCGTGGCCCAGGCCAGCCAGACGGCGGCCATGGTGGCCGAGCGCAATCACCTTTCGGCGGACGAACAGGAGCACCTGTTCCGGCAGCAGTTCGCCGCAGCCATGGGCTTTAAAGGCCTGGGCGCTTTGCCTGCCGGATTGGCGGTGCAGCAGGCGGCCGCCCACAGCCCGGCGCCGAATTCCACCCCGCAGCCTGTCCCCCGGCCTGTCTCCGAGGAGGAGAAGCGGCGGCGCGAACTGTTCATGGCCAGCATGTTTGGAATTCCGCTTCCTGGGGCGGCGGTCGCTGGAGGCGAGGTGGCCACCGCTTCCAACCCGCAGGACTTCGACCTGCATCCGCCCGCGGTGCTCATGAAGGGAGAGCGCGAGCGCACCTTCTTCATTTCCTATCGCAGCCAGCGCGAAGTGTTATCGCAACTGGAGTGGGAAGCCACCGCCTGTATCCTGGGCGGACCGGTTCTGACCCTGCTGGGACTGGCGTACCTGCTCGCGCGCTTCAACGTGGCATAAAACCGTTCGGCGGAGACAAAGCATGGACATCATCGTCGCGGTGGCGCTGCTCTTCGTGGTCGTCGGGATGCTGTGGTACTTCATCACCATCTACAACGGGCTGGTGCAGTGCCGCAACGATATTGACAAAGCGTGGTCCAACATTGACGTCATGCTGAAGCAGCGCCACGACGAACTGACCAACCTGGTCGAGGTGTGCAAGGGCTACATCCAATTCGAGCAGGAAACCCTGGTGAAGATCGCGCAAGCCCGCGCCCAGTATGCCCAGGCGGTCACGGTGGGGCAGAAAGCCCAGGCCGACCGGAGCGTGGCCACCGCCATGCAGGGAATCCTGGCGGTGGCCGAGAACTATCCCCAGCTCAAGGCCAGCGACAATTTTCTGCAATTGCAGGAGCGCATCACCGCGCTGGAAGATCGCATCGCCGACCGGCGCGAGTTTTACAACGATTCCGTTAATGCCTATAACGTGCGCATGCAGCAGATGCCGGATGCGCTGGTGGCCGGCATGATGCACCTGACCCCGCGCCCCATGTTCAAAGCTGCGGAAAGCGACCGCGCGCCGCTGGCCATGGATTTCACGGCCGCGCGGGGAAACTGAACGGATAGCATGCCGGTTCCGCTCCCGCGCAAAAACGGCGTCAGGCCGAGGGAGTGCCGGTGGGGGTGGGTGCGGCGATGGAGGCCGCTGTGGCCGCCGCCGCTTCGTTCAGGATGCGGTGGTGAATGGTAAACAGCGCCAGCTCCAGCCGGTCGGAGACGCCGATCTTGTCATACACGTTGCGCAGGTAATTCTTGATGACCTGCTCGGTGGTCCCCAGCTGCGTGGCAATTTCCTTGTTTTTGTAGCCCTGCACGATGAGGGCAACGATGCGCAGCTCCTTCTGCGTGAGGCGGTCGCGGACGCGCAGTCCCACCATATCGTTTTCCGTGAGTTCGCTGGGAACGGCGACGTCCTGGACCCAATTCTCGCCGCGCGAGACCTTGCGCACGCACTCGACCAGCGCCGAGCCGGTCACGTTGCGATACACCACGCCATGCACGCCCAGGCCCAGGTACTTGCTGGCGGCTTCCCCGGTATCGGCGAGCACGACCAGGCGGGTATGGACCTTGGTGGCCGCCTCCACAATGGCCTTCAGATCGTTGTGGAACCCGGCGGAGAACACCAGCACCGCGGCGCGAAACTTGTCGAGCGCCATGAACATCTGTTCCGGCGTCTGGGCCTGCGCCACGATGCGCATTTCGTCTTCGACGGCCAGCACCTTGGCGATGCCAGCGCGGAAAATTGCCTGATTGTCGGCCAGAATCAGTTTCAGCATAGTGTCCCCAAGCTGGTCTCAGCTATTGCGAACGAACTCGTAGTGGTCAATGACGCAGGCCACGCCCTTGGCATTGGCGTCGCCATTCTCGGCGCTGGGGGTATCGTCGGTGCGCACGACCCGCCCACGTCCCTGGATGACAACATCTGTGTCACCACCGGTGACCTCGGGGGGCAAGGTAATTTCGAACTCCACGTTCGATCCAACCTCCAGGGCGGCATCGGCCTGGATATAAACTCCCGCTGCGCTCACGTTGCCGGTCACGCCCTCATGCTCGCCGCGCACGTCCGCCTTGTGTACTTTCACGGGCAGATGCAGGGGAAAGCGCTTTCCGGTCCGGTTTTCCCGAGCCAAGGAACCTCCTCAAACCGCCGGCCTGTCGCTCAAACCGGCGTACCTACTGGGTTTTTCGGAACCTGTGCTCGCGGTTATACCACGGAAACCTCAGTTGATAAAGGACTAATCTCTCTCCCAGCGTGGGTAACTTGGTACGGCGAAGCCGGCATTCCCTCCCCGCATCCCGCGCAAAAGCGCCCTTGTTTCCGAGGGTTAACAAAGCCGCAAGACCGGGTGCCGGCTCTCAAAATGCGCTGCCGCCCCCGCCGCCAAAGCCGCCGCCGGAGAATCCGCCGCCGCTGGAAAATCCGCCCCCACTCCACCCGGAACCGGTCGAACTGGCGCGTGGCGACGAGACGAACACCTGGTGCATGTCGTTGGCCATGGAATGCATGCTGCTGGAGAAGTAGATGGGATTAAACATACCGCCGTTGGGCGAGGCGTACCAGGTGGGCGGGTTCTGCACGATTCCGGCAAAGGCCTGCGCCCAGTGATGTTCGACCCCGAGCGCCATGGCGAAGGGCAGATACTTTTCGAAAGTATCGGGCGGCATGCGCTTCAGCCGGTCGGCATCTACCCGATTCATGAATTCCTGGAAGCCGAGCACCGCAATGCGGGTGCGCGCGCCGATGAGCGTCTTGGCGGTCATTTGCCGCCCAAACAACCACACGATCAGGGCAGCTAGGAGCACTGACAGTGCCACCAGTCCCGCCGACGAAAATACCGGGTAGTGCAGGAAGGCCGCGATGACGAAGGGCGCCGCCACCAGCGCCGCTCCCAAGAACATGTAGGCATTGGCCAGGTCTGGATCCACCAGGTACATGCCTTTGCCCTTGAGCGCCGCCATGATGTCCTGGCGAATGGCGGGGATGGCGGTATAGAAGCGGTTTTTGAGGCTGGAGAGGCGGGTTTCCGTCCCACTTTCAAAAATGTGCTGCAGCATCACTAGTTCATGCGGCGCCAGATCGCCCCACTGCTCGCGTCCTTTGAGCAAATGGAAGACGTAGTCCTTGTGACTGAACACCAGCCCCTTGACGACAACTTCCTCGATCTTCACGTAGCCGCGCACCGCCAGATCCACGATCGTGCAGGTGATGTCACGGGGATGGATCTTATCGTCCACCAGGGCCCCCACCTCGGCAGGCGACATCTTTGCCGGCGGCTCGTACATGGGCGCTACCGAAAGCCCGGGGTCGGGATCGCGCCCCTTGAACCACCACAGGGTGAACATGGCAACCAGCGCCCACGGGGAAAGCAGCACGATGGGATTGCTGCCCAGGAACCAGGCGGCGCGCTCAAAGGGCCCCGGCTCGTTGAACACGCCTTTGGGGATGAAGATGTCGATGGTCAGGCCGCCGCGCATGGTCAGCGGCGCCGTGGTCTCGAAGAGTGCGTTGGAACCTTCCACCCGTGCTGTGGCCTCGAGAGCGCGGGAGCCATACACGCCGGTGAAGGCCTGGGCGCGAAGCCCGCCGGATGCGTTTTCCGGAAAATGCACGAATGCGGAAGCCTGGTCGATGGGCACCGGCCAGTCGTTGCCGGTGACGTTCCAGTAGAACTCGTCGTGATCGGGGAAATAACGCACCGCGTTGGGGGACGAGTAATCAATCTGCACGGTGCGGGTGGTGTCGGTCGCGCCGGGCAGGAAGATCTTCAGGTCGCGGGCCCCGTTCGAGGTCGAGGTCTCGTACTTCAGCGGTTGACCCGCCCCATCGCTTACTCGCCGGACCTTGAGAAACAAGGTGTAATTGGTGCCATTCGGGCCGGGATACTGGATGGGAATGAAGCGGTGGATACCGTGGTACTCGCCGCTGAAGGCGAGGGTGATGCGCTCGCTGATGACAGCGGCGCCGTCGTGGTCAATGCCGACGGTGGTATGGAAATCGGTGACGCGCCAGTCGCGGCCCCACAACGGTGCCGGGACGAGAACGGCGAGCAGCAGCAACGTCAGAAACAGACGAGACGCGCGGCCGGCGAACTGCCCCCTGCCCGTCATTAGAACTTGACGGCAACGTTCTCGCGATCGGCGGGCGAGTCGAGTTCGAAGAACTGCCGTGTCTGGAACCCGAAAATCCCCGCGATGATGTTGGTGGGGAAGGTCTGGATGCGCGTGTTCAGGTCGCGCACGACCGCGTTGTAATAACGCCGGGAATTCTGGATGTTGTCTTCGGTCTGGCTCAACTGGCTTTGCAGGGCGGTGAATTCCTCTGACGCCCGCAACTGGGGATAGTTTTCCGCCACCGCCAGCAAGCCGCGCAACGCGCCGGTCAACTGGGTCTCGGCCGCGGCCCGGTCCGCCGGGGTGGCCGCTGTCATGGCCGCGGAACGATACTTGGCAATGTTTTCGAAGGTGCCCTTCTCGTGGGCGGCATAGCCTTTGACCGTTTCCACCAGATTGGGGATCAGGTCGTGACGGCGCTTCAGTTGCACGTCAATGTCGGACCATGCGCTGTCGGTGCGCACCCGGAGCTGCACCAGGCTGTTGTAGATCCCGGCCAGAATGGCGGCAATGACGACCAGGACGATGATGACGGCAATCAAAGCCATAAAGCGCTCCCCCGGTTTGAGCTGGAATTCGAGGCCAAGGTACCACCTGCGGCCGCAGGCCGCAATCTTCGCCGCTACAATACCGCTGCCCATGGAAACGGCAGACGTAGTCATCATTGGCGGCGGCATCGTCGGTTCGAGCATCGCCTACCACCTCACGCAGGCGGGATGTCGCGACGTGCTCGTTCTCGAACGCGAAACCCATCAGGGCAAAGGTTCCACTGGTAAAAGCATGGGCGGAGTGCGCGCCCAGTTCTCCACCCCGGTGAACATCCAGATGTCGCTCTACTCGATTCCCTTTTACGCGAGCTTCGAGGAGAGCCTGGGACTGCCTTGCGGATACCGGCCCCAAGGCTACCTGTTTCTTGCCACCTGCGACCGTCACCTCGCCTACCTGCGCGATAACCAGGCGCGGCAGCGAGCGCTGGGCCTGACCAACGCCGGCATGCTGAGCGGCGAGGAAATCCGCGCTGCTTACCCGCAACTGCGCGGCGACGACATCCTGGGCGGCAGCTTCTGTTCCAGCGACGGATTCGTGGATCCATACAGCGCCATGGTGGGATTCATGACGCGAGCCGCCGGGCAGGGCGCGCGCCTGTGGCGCCAGGCGGAGGTCACCGCGATCCTCCGCGAAGGAGAGTTCGTCAGCGGCGTGGACACCAGCCGCGGACCGGTTTCGACGCGGGCCGTGGTCAACGCCGCCGGCCCCTGGGCCGCGCAGATCGCCGCCTTGGCCGGAATCCGGCTTCCCGTCGAACCGCTCCGCCGCATGCTGGTTCCCACCGAGCCCTTCGACGAGTTTCCCCACAGCGCTCCGATGATCATTGATATGTCCACCGGCTTCCACTTCCGCCCCGAAGGGTTGGGGTTCCTGATGGCGTGGAACGATCCCGAGGAAACCTACGGCTACAAGCTAGACTTTGATCCCGGTTTCATCGAAAAAATCCTGCTGCGGGCGGCGGACCGGGTGCCCTGTTTTGAGAACGTGGCCGTGAATCCCAAGCGCGCCTGGGCCGGCCTCTACGAGATGACGCCCGACCATCACCCCATCCTGGGGGCGGCGCCGGGGATTCGGGGATTTTTCCTGGCCAACGGTTTCAGCGGCCATGGAGTGATGCACGCCCCCGCCACCGGCAAAATTCTGGCCGACCTGGTTCTGACCGGCACAACCAGCCTGATCCAGGCCGAGTTGCTCAACCTTGAGCGCTTCAGCGAAAACCGCATGATCGAGGAAACCGCGGTGCTGTGAGACTGCGGTGGGTTTATTGCGCCGGGGCGTAGTACCCGGGACGGGCGCGCACGTGGACTTTTTTGTTCTGGGCCACGATTTCAATGGAATGAAAGCTGCCGTCCGGGTTGAGTTGCGCGGGTTTATAGGCGAGAGAGTACTGGCTGCGCAGCTCCTCTTCGATCGACGAGAAGGCGTGGTTGACCTCGCTGGCCTTGTTGGGAAAGAAGGCGCGCCCGCCAGTGGCCGTGGCCAGTTGTTCGAGCACCCCATCGCCGCGCATCACCAGACCGCTGTCGTCGGTGCTGATGGCGTACACCACCACTTCGGCGCGCTGCGCCATCTGAATGGCCTTGGCCAGCGAGACCTGGCTCTGGTTGTCCTCGCCGTCGCTGAGCACGACAATCGCTCGCCGCACCGGCTGGCCGCGATCCACGTTCAGCAGCTTGTCGCGGCAGGCGAAATAGATAGCGTCAAACAGGGCCGTGCCCCCGTGCGAGTGCAGCGCCTGGATGGCGCTGGAGAGCTTGGGCAGGCTATCGGTGTAGTCCTGCATGAGCTGCGAGTGGCTATTGAAGCCGATGACGAACGCTTTGTCCCAACCCGCGTGCACCACCTGCGTCAGAAACTGCGTGGCCGAGTTCTGCTCGAAGCCGAAGCGACTGCGCACCGAGCCGCTGGCATCCACCAACAGGCCGACGCGCAATGGCAGATTGGTCGCGCGCTGAAACGCCAGAATGCTTTGCGGCGGCTGGTTGTCGTCCAGCACGCGAAAATCGGACTGGGAGAGATTTTTGACGAACTTGCCGTGCGAGTCGGTAGCCGTGAACACCACGTTCACTTCTTCCACTTGTTTCCGGATCGTCAGGATAGGGGCATTGGCCTGCGCGTCGCCGCCGTTGAGTACCGCTGGATTGGGCTGCGCCGGGTTGCCCGAGTAATAAGCCTCGGAATAGGCGCCGGAATTGGGAACCAATTGGGCCCGGGCTGACGGCGTGAGGCATTCCGCGAGGGCTACGACCGTCAACACGATAGCGGGCAAATATTTCATTTTACGTGCATTTTCTCCCGGAATTCTCCGGGCGAAAACGACCCTTACAGGTATGTTGCACTTACCTTGCCAGAAGGGACTGTAGGCCAGGGTCATGGGGGCAACAAGTTACAAACGGGGAACCACTTTGGTCACACGCTTTCCGTTTTAAGCGAACTTCGCCAGAAGACCGCGCCAACTGCGGCCTGATCTCCTTGTGTTAGATGCTCGCAGCCGGCCTTCGGAATTCCGCCGCCGGGGCATAGAATTCCCGCAGATCGCCGCTCCGCAGGTTTCACCAGCAACCCATGACGTCATCGGACAAGCGAGTAGGCCTGAGATTCGGAATCCCAATGGCTGCGCTTGCCATCATTGCCGCGATGTTCTTTCGCGCCAGCGAGAGCAAACAATTAGTTGTGCCGGGCGTGATTCAAGGCACCAGGATTGTTGCTGACCACGGCTGGGAGACAAAATGGGGCAGCCAGTTAAACTGGAGAGCGGAATACAAAGTGGCGTACGCCGTGGCGGGACGCGAATACACGGTGTGGGGCGACTCCGGCATCCGTGACGAGAGCGCGGCTGCTGTGCGCCTGGCGCTGCCCCAAGTGCGACCGCCTTGCCGGGTGCGATACGATCCCGCGCAGCCCGAGGTTGCCGTGGCAGATTGCCGCTGACATTCCCTGCCTCCATCAGGGCAGCGCCCGCCACTCGGCAGGCGCGGCTCTCGACCTCCATCTACACCCGATGTAGGCTAGGTCCGGTTGCAGGAGGGGCGGCATGATTCGAAAAAAGACGCTGCAGGCCGTGCTGGTGCTGGTGGGATTGCTGTTTACCGCCGGAATCTATCCCCTCATCGGGGCCGTGCGGGAGACCTGGCAGGCGAACAAGGAATCGGCTGAGCCGATGTTCATCAGCCTCTATGTTGCGTTGGGAATTTTCCTGCTGTTGGCGGCGCGCAACCCAGCGGCCAACCGCAGCCTGATCGCCTATGCCGCCTGGGGGAACCTTGCCCACGCGGCGGTGATGGCGGTTATGGCGATCCACATCAGCCAACGCACGGGTTTACTGACCGGGTCGGCGGTGTTCAGTGCAATCGGCATCATGTTGCTCGCTCTGGCGCCCGCCAAGGGTGAGCGCGCCTCAACGGCGGCAGCGTAGGCGCCAACGACAGCGGGGGCGTGGGACGTCATTCTCTCAGCGCCAGGCCTGAGGCAGCAGATTCTTTGCCCGCAGGTTGAAAACAGCTAAGATTTGCCGGTTAGCGCTGCTCCTGCCAGAAGATTTGCATGGCAGACCCTGCCACTCCCGCTCCTAAGCTCGAGATTGCCCACGTACTGTTCATGGACGTGGTCGCGTATTCGACGATGGCCATGGACCAGCAGCGACTGGTGCTGGAGCAGTTGCAGGCCATCGTCAGCAGGAACCCAGAGTTCATCCGCTCTCTGCAAGCAGACCAGCTCATTCGCCTTCCCACCGGAGACGGCATGGCCCTGGTCTTCTTCACCGATCCGGAGACGCCGGTACGCTGCGCTCTGGGTTTAGCGCGTGAGTTGCGCGCTTCTCCCCACATCAAAATGCGGATTGGCATCCACACGGGACCCGTGTATCGCGTGCCCGACATCAATGCCAACCTGAATGTCTCGGGAGGAGGCATCAACCTGGCGCAACGGGTGATGGACTGTGGCGATGCCGGCCACATCCTGGTATCGCAGGCGGTGGCCGATGTGGTGGGCGAGGTGAGCGCATGGAGGGCTGCGCTTCACGATTTGGGGGAAGCCGAAGTCAAGCATGGCGTTCGAATCCATCTCTTCAACGTGTATACCGGCGAGGCGGGGAATCCGGCGCGGCCGCAAAAGCTTCGCATCGCCGCGCGGCGCAAAGCCATCCGCAGGTCCGAAGTTGCGATCGCCACAGCAGCGATATTCGTCGCCGGAGTTGTGTCCTGGTTTCTCCTTCTGCACCGGCGCCCGGGGAACTACGCCATCGCGCCGGTCAAGGGTCGCCGCTCGGTCGCGGTATTAGGGTTCAAAAATCTATCCGGCAGGCCCGACGTGGGGTGGCTCTCAACCGCGCTTTCCGAGATGCTGACCACCGAACTGGCCGGGGGAGAAAAGCTGCTTACCATCCCCGGCGAGAATGTAGCCCGGATGAAGCTCGATCTTTCGCTTCCGGATACCGACAGCCTGGCGCGGGACACGCTGCAACGAATTCACTCCAATCTGGGGAGCGACTTGGTTGTACTGGGGTCCTACCTGGATGCGAGTGGAGAGATTCGCCTGGACATGCGGATTGAAGATGCGGTTCAGGGCGAGATGCTGGCGGTGTTGTCGGAAAGCGGCAGCGAAAAGCAGTTGCTCGCACTCGTGGCAACGGCGGGGCGGGAATTGCGGCGACACTGCAATGCAGAGGCCATCACCCCGGAGCAGGCATCCGAGATGCAGGCTTCCCTGGCCCCGGGTGCAGAGGTTGCTCAACTCTATGCCGAAGGTCTGCAAAGGCTGCGTACCTTCGACGCCATCGCGGCGCGCGACCCGCTGCAACGCGCCGCGGCTATCGATTCCAACTTTGCCCTGGTGCACTCCGCTCTGGCGGAAACCTGGGCGCAGCTTGGCTACGACGAGAAAGGCAGGCAAGAAGCTAAAAGAGCCGTAGAAACCTCCGCCGGCCTCTCTCGTGAGCAACAGCTTTGGATCCGGGCGGCGGACCGCGCTGCCAATCATGACTGGCCGCAGGCTATTCAGCTGTATAAAACCTTGTTCGCGTTATATCCGGACAACCTCGAGTACGGGCTGAAGGTCGGGGAAACAGAGCTTGCTGCCGGTCGCCCCAAGGACGCTCTGCTCAGCATCGACGAGCTGCGAAAGCGTGCTCCGCAAGGCGGGCGCGACCCGCGGATTGATTTGATGGAGGCAGAGGCGGCAGGTGGCACGGGCGATTACAAACGCCAGCAGCAAGTCGCCGCCCATGCCGCTGACCAGGCGCAGCAGTTGGGGGCGCGGCTGCTGCTGGCAAGAGCCTTGGATGTCCAGGGTATCGCGGCGCAAAAGCTCGGCAACCTCGAGCTGGCCAAATCCGAGTACGAGCAGGCGCGTCAAATCTATGTCTCGGTGGGAGACGAGAACGGCGCTGCTGACGAGCTCAACAGTTTAGCCGGCCTGTTCCGTGACCAGGGACAGATTGGCAAAGCCCGGGAAGCCCTGGAGCGCGCGCTGGTAAGTTATCGCCGTTCGGGCAATCAGCGCAGCCTGGAGCACACGCTGGGCAATCTGGGAAACAATTTGTATGCCCACGGCGATTTGAAGGGCGCCATGAGCCTCTTTCAACAGTCGCTCGCAATTGCCCGGGAAGTAGGAGATCAGAGAAGCCAGGCCCTCACCTTGGATAACTTCGGCAACCTGCATGACGACCTGGGCGAGCTTAACGCGGCTATGCACTCCTACGAGCAGTCTGCGGAGGTGTGGAAGACGATAGGCGATAAGGACGGAGAGGCGCTTGCTTCCTATCACATCGGGGTCATGCTCTATGCCCAGGGAGAGCTGGCCGCCGCTCACCAGCGGCTTCGGGAAGCTCTGGCTATGGCCCAACAGTTGGAGGATAAGCAACGCATTGGAACCATCCTGCTCTCGATGGGCCAGATTGAGGAAGACCAGGGTGACCTGAGCCAGGCCCGCAGTACCCAGGAACGCGCACTTAGCACGGCTCAAGCCGCGGGGGAGGAACTCGGGGTTGCGGGCTGTCGCATGTGGTTGGCCGCGCTATTCATGGATGAGGGCAAACCCGGGCAGGCCATTGCGCCATTACAAGCCAGCATCGACGCATTCCACCGCC
>JAMXLI010000248.1 GCA_024281115.1 Terriglobales bacterium
GAACGGGCCAATCTGGACGTGGAGCAGGCCGTCGTTAGGATCGCGCCGCGCCGTAACGGCGTAGCCGCGCTTGCGCAAGGCGCCCACCAGGACGTCGGCATCCTCCGGATGCGTCACGGCGGCAATCTGCACCATGGCCCCCGCGGCCTGGGCCAAAGCAGGCTGTACGCCGCCAGCGGGTGCCGGCTGCGCCAGAGGCTGGCTGGCAACAACAGTGCGAACAGGCGATTCAGAAGAAGTCCCATCCTGACTTACGGCGGCCTGGTTTATGGCGGTCGCTGTAGGTGCCGCCGCGCTTCCGCCAGTTGAATCCGGCTGGACGGCCCCACTCATGTCGGCGGCCGCGGCGTTCGCCTGGGGCTGTGCCTCGCCCTGGCCGGCAGCCGGCTTGGATTGGAGGCTGGCGGTCGCTGCCGGAGCCGGCATTGCAGGCGGGGGTACAGAGATGGCAGCCGCGGTTTCCGCATTGCGATGTCCGACGGCATATCCGAACACAAAGCATAGACCGCAAAGGGCAAAAAGCACGAAGCCAATCAGCATCAACAGGAAAGGCCCGAGAGTAAATTCCCTGTCGCGACGCTCGGGCTGCACCGGTTCGAATACTGTTCCGCCTGTACTGCGCTGCATGAATACCTCTGCAGTTAGTCTACGCGAGGGCGAAATATTAGTATTTGCGTTTTCGCACCCCTGTGTACCCTGCAGGACACTACGCCTTCGGCGGTTGAACCGTCGGAACAGCCGGGCCGCCCGGAGTTGGAGCACTGGAAATCTTGTTCAGTAAATTCAGCAGTTCCACCGGGAGCGGGAACACGATCGTGGTGTTCTTCTCGACGCCGATCTCGGTAAGCGTCTGCAGGTAACGGAGTTGCAGGGTCATCGGTTGAGTTGCGAGGAGCTGGGCCGCGTCGACGAGTTTTGCCGCCGCGCTGAATTCGCCCTCCGCATGGATGATCTTGGAGCGGCGCTCGCGCTCGGCCTCGGCCTGTTTGGCCATGGCGCGCTGCATCTGGTCGGGCAGGTCGACCTGCTTCACTTCAACGGAGACCACCTTTACGCCGAACGGCTCGGTGCGCTGATCCATGATGGACTGGATGCGGAGATTCAGCTTATCGCGGTGACTCAGGAGTTCGTCCAGTTCCACCTCGCCGAGGACCGTGCGAAGCGTGGTCTGCGCGAGCTGCGAGGTTTGGTACACGTAGTTGGAGACCTTGATGGCGGCCATATTGGGATCGACCACGTAGAACGTGACCACCGCATTCACCTTGATCGTGACATTGTCGCGCGTGATCACGTCCTGATGAGGAACCTCGAGAACTTCCTGGCGGAGCGAAATGCGTATCATCTGGTCGAAAGGCCGAAAAACCAGGATGATGCCTGGCCCCTTGGGAGTGGGAAGCGCGCGGCCCAGACGGAAGATTACGGCACGCTCGTACTCGCGAAGAATCTTGATGGAGTTGAGAATGTAGAGCAGGATGATCGCAATGACGATCAGAATAGGGAGCGGCAGATCTGCAGCAGACATGGGCCTTTCCTCTTTTCAGGAGTTCACGAGGGATTGTACTCCAATGCGCTCCACGCGGCTGCGCTCGACGCGAATGCGCGTTCGCGGAGGATGCTGTCTACGCCTTGGCACTGGTGGAACCCACGGGCGTTACCTTGAGCAAGAACTGTTCGTGACCTACGACCTGCAGGGGGGTTCCTTGAGCCACTATTTCGTTGGCGACGGCGCGCCAGATCTCCCCGTCCACGAGCACATGCCCCTCAGGATTGAGCGGCTCCATGGCGGAGGCAAGATGACCCACCAGGGCGTCGGCGCCCAGGCGCGCCTTCAGGCGGCGGGCCTTCATCGCCAGCCGGACCAGGAATGCGGTGATTCCGCCGAATGCTACGCTGACTGAAATAGCAACCCAGGGTTTCACCGCGAGTTCGGGGATAGGCGCAGCCACCAGAGTCAGGGTCCCCAGCGTCAGGCACACGATGCCCGCAATGGCCAGCGCGCCGTGGCCGCCGAACTTCGCCTCCAAAACCATCAGCGTGCCCAGGGCACCGGGAACGATAGTGCCGGGCGTATTGAATTCGAGGTAGATGAGCAGCGCGCCACCAACCAGGAGCAGCAGCGCGATGTTGGGATTTACCAGCCAGCCGAGAAGGTTTTCTCGCAGAGTGGGCTCGAAGCGCTGGATGCGGGCATTGGCAAGGTGGAGGACCTGTTTTGAGCCGTCCAGTCGCGTGATCTCGCGGCCATTGAGCACAGCCATCAGCTGGGTTTCACTGCTGGCTGTGAGGTCGATGAGGTGCTTATCGAGCGCTTCTTCGGCAGTGTAGGACTTCGAAGACTGCACAGCGGCAATGGCTGCATCGACGTTGCGGTTGCGCTTGGCGACGTAGGAGCGGAGGAATGCTTCGGCGTCGTTCTCCACCTTCTGAGTCATCACGTCATCGGGTTTGCCGAATTCGAAAACCACGTGAGCCGCGCCCGCGTTGGTTCCGGGGGCCATAGCCGCGATGTCCGCGGACTCGAGCAGGAAGAAGCCGGCAGAAGCAGCGCGTGCGCCGGCGGGAGCGACGTAAATGATCACCGGGACCCGGGAGCCGAGAATGGCTCCGGCCATCTGGCGCATGGAGTCCACCAGGCCGCCCGGCGTATTGATTTCGATCAGCAATGCGGCCGCGCCTTCGGAGTTGGCGCGGGCGATGGCCCTCTCAAGTTGGCCCGCAGTGACCGGTTGAATCGTGTCGTTGAGCACGAATTCTTCGACCACTGGGTTTTGAGCAAGCGCGAGCGAAGCAAAACCCGCCATCCCCAGGAGCAGTGCTGCGCACGTCATGGGCCGAACCCGGAGCGCCCACATTTTTGTAAGCCTGCCTATGAACCTTCGCGCATTTCCAAGCATGGCTCACTCCTTCATTAATGCTGCTTCGGCTGCGCCTCCCTGGCGGCCACCTGGCGAAGCAGTTCCTGGGCGGCCTGGCTGTTGGGGTTCAGCTTGAGCGCTTCATTGGCCTCATGGTTGGCTTCGGACAGGTTGCTGGCCGCGAAGTCCAGGCGCGCCAGAATGAGATACGCAGATGCCGAAGGCTTAAGTTCCAGCGCCGCCCGGGCCTCTTTGCGCGCGCCGGCAGTGTCACCGGTTCGCTCCCGGACCTCAGCCAGTCCCGCATGGGCCTCCTCCGCAGCCGCGTCGGCGCCCACGGCCGCCTGGTAGAGCCGCTCCGACTCGAGAAGAAGGCCTCGGGAGAGATATTCGCGCGCCTGGCTGGTGAGGGTGCGCGCGCGCTCCTGCGGAGAAAGTTCGGAGAGACGCGTTGCCTCCATCTTGTCGAGCACCACAGCGGCCTGCCGGAACGCCACGGCATCGAAGGTGCGCACGATTCGCTCCAGCGGGTCGGCAGTCGCATTGCCGGGCTGCTTCCACGCGGCCAGCAGAGCCTGGGCTTCACTGTCGTTGGGCCGGAATTTAAGGCACTGGCCCAGTTCGTTGAGTGCTTCCGCGCTGTTACCGTGCCGCTTCAGGCTCACGGCGAGATTGAAGTGGTAATCCGCTTCGTCGGGATCCGTAACCACAGCCTGGCGAAACATGGCGGTGCCGTCGTGTCCCTGACGGCTGACGGCCACTCCCTGATTGTTGATCACCTGCGCCAGGGGCAGCATGCGCGCGATCGCGGCGAAGTCTCCTTCGGCCTTGGCGTAATCCCCCTGGAACATCAGCGAGAGGCCGCGGTAAAAACCGGCCTCGAGGAAATCGGGATCGTCGCGGCCCACCTTGGCAAAAGCGGCGGAGGCCTGCTGGTACTGCTGACTGCTGTATGCTTCGCGGCCCAGGGCCATCCAGGCAGGTGCAAACCCTGGGCTCAGCTTCACCGCCTGCTGAAGATGCCGGAGACGCTCTGCCTGGT
>JAMXLI010000249.1 GCA_024281115.1 Terriglobales bacterium
ACCTCGCCGAGCAGACCAACCTGCTGGCCTTGAACGCGGCGATCGAAGCGGCGCGCGCGGGCGAACACGGCCTGGGATTCGCTGTGGTGGCGGATGAAGTCCGTAAGCTGGCGGAAAAATCGGCGCAGTCCACCAAGGAAATCTCCGACCTCATCCAGAGCATCCAGCGCGAAGCTCGCAAGGCCGTGGACAACATGGACCGCAGCACCGCCATCGTCAACGAGGGTCTCACCCTTGGCCAGGAGCTCAACGGTGCGCTGAAGAAGATTTCCAACGTGGTCACCGAGGTTTACAAGTTCGCCCAGGAAATTGGCGCCGCTACCAACCAGCAGTCGCACGGCTCTTCGCAGATCGCCAAAGCCACGACCCGCCTGAACGAAATCACGCACGAAATCAGCTCTTCGGTGGAGGAGCAGGCTTCCGGCGCGCAGGCCGTGGTGAAAGCCATGGAGCGCATGCGCGAACTGGTTCAGCAGAGCACTTCCGGGTCCACCGAACTGGCAGCCTCGGCGGAGCAGATGTCGAAGATGGCGCGCTCGCTGCTCGAGGCCATGGACCGCTTTGTGCTCGAAGCCATTCTGGAAGCCGCCAGGAGCACGCCCGAGCGCCGGGCCGCGGCCGCTGCTTCAAGAGCCTGACGGAGTTGTATGGAGAAGGACCTGCAAATCGTCGGTTTTCGAGTGGGCCGCGAGACCTACGGCGTGCCCATCATCGCGGTGCATGAAATTGTCCGCGTGCCGGAAATCACCGCCGTCCCCGACGCGCCCGACTACCTGGAAGGCGTTATTAACCTGCGCGGCAAAATCGTTTCCATCATTGACCTGCGCAAGCGCTTCGGCGAAGCCTCGGCCCAGCCCAACAACCGGAACCGCATTCTGGTTACCGAGGTCAATGGCAAGCTGCTCGGCCTGGTGGTGGATTCCGCCTCTGAGGTGCTCAAAGTTCCGCGCTCCCAGATTGAAGCTCCACCTGCTCTCGTACAGGAAGGCCGACTGAACTGCGTCACCGGGGTCGGCAAGCTCCAGGGAAGGCTGATCATTCTCATAGACCTGGCGCGGCTGTTGCCGGCGGCGGAACCGCAGAACCGGCCGGAAGCAGAAGCGCGCGTTGCGAGCGACTCATTCTCCTTGCCCGCCTCGCTGCGGGCGCACGCCGGAGGCAAATGAAAATCGACGACTCCACCAGCGCCCTGGCCCAAGCGGGCTCGCTCAGCGAAAGCGAACTCAAGCTGCTGCAGGTACTCGTCTATCAGGAGTGCGGCCTGCATTTCGACGAGCGCCGCGCCCACTTCCTGCAGGACCGTCTGCTGCGCCGCATGCGCGCCTGCCAGACGCCCTCCTTCTACAGTTATTACCGCCTGCTCACCAGCAGCGAGGGCAAGCGCGAAATGTCGGTGCTGCTGGAGAACCTGGCCATCCACGAAACCAGCTTCTTCCGCAACAAAGCCCAGTTCGACCTGTTTCACAAAGTGATCATGGAGGAATTGCTGCAGCGCAAGCAGGAGCGCCGCGATTGCAGCCTCCGCGTCTGGAGCGCGGGCTGCTCCACCGGCCAGGAGCCCTATACCATCACCATGCTCATGTGCGACGCCCTTTCCTACTACTATCTGCGCAATCCTCTGCCCTACGAAACGCCTACGCCCAAGCCGCTGGTGCCGCCGCCCTGGAAGGTGGAGGTGCTGGCTTCCGACATCAGCTATACCGCCCTGCGCACCGCCCAGGACGGAGTCTACACCGATGCTCAAATGGAAGCCGTGGACTTCGCTTACCGCCTGCGCTACTTCGACAAGGTGGGCGACAAGTACGCGGTGAAGAAAGCGGTGAAGGACCTGGTGCGCTTCGATTTTCACAATCTGAAAACCGAGTTTCTACCCCAGCGCAACGACGTGATCTTCTGCCGCAACGTCATGATTTACTTTGACGAACCGGAGCAGAAGCGCCTGGTGGATAAGTTCTATCGCTGTTTGAATCCCGAGGGCTACCTCTTTCTCGGCCACGCCGAAAGCCTGTTCGGAATCAGCGAAAAATTCCGCATGGTCCACCGCGAGAACGGCACCGCCTATCAGCGCGTGGAGGTGAAGGCGTGAACTTCTTCTCCGACGACCGCGTGACCGAACTCCGCCAGCTCTTTTTTGAGAGCGCGCAGGAAATCCTGCAGACCCTCAACGAGGAGGCTCTGCGCCTGGAGAAGACCCCGGATGATGCGGAGATCGTGCGCAGCATTCGCCGCGCCATACACACGCTCAAGGGCGACTCCGCGGCGGTCGGCTTCCGCGAACTCAGCCAGATCGCCCATGAACTGGAGGATGCGCTGGCCCCGGAAATCACCACGGCCGCGCCCAGCGCCGAACTGGTAGAACTGGTGCTCAGCGCCGCCGACACTTTCGATGGCATTCTCGCCGCCTATAATGGCGGCCTGCCGCTTCCCAGCGTCGAGCCTCTGCGCGCTGCTATGGCCAAATTGCGTCCCGGCGCTCCGGGCAAGCCTCAAGTTTCTTTGCGCGCGCCCTCTGCTCCTCAGGTTTCCTGGAGCGAATACCAGCAGATCGCGATCAACCAGGCCTTGCAGCGCGGCAAGACGCTATACCGCATCGCGGCTGACCTGGACAGCAACTGCCCCATGAAGGCGGCCGCCTGGCAGCTCTTCCACAATGTGTTGCAGCGCGCTGGCGAAGTTCTGGCCGTGCAACCGGAGAACGCCGGCTCCGAACAGGTTACGCACCTTGAGGTGGTTATCAGCAGCGAAAAGCCGGAGGCGTGGATTGTCGACCGCTGCCTTATCCCCGCCGTCATTGCCGCGGTCAAAGTTGTGCCCTGGAAAGCTCGCCAGACCGGGCAAGCTCCGGCCGCGGAATCCTCCGCCCCACAGACCGCTGCCGCCCTGGACAACGTTTTGCGCGTGGATGCCGAGCGCCTGGACCAACTGCTCAATCTGATCGTCGAGCTCATCATCGGCCGCTCCATGCTGCAGCAAGTGCTGGGCGAGTTCAGCCGCCGCTTTCCCAAGGATTCGCTGCGCGGGAAGTTCGCGGATGCCATGGCTTTTCAGACCCGCGTACTCAACGACCTGCAGCGTTCCGCCATGCAGGTGCGCATGGTTCCGGTGGAACACTTGTTCCGCCGCTTTCCCCGCCTGGTGCGGGATGTCGCCAAGCAGTGCGGCAAAGAAGTCGCCCTCTTGCTCAGCGGCCAGCAGACAGAACTAGACAAGAGCATCCTCGACGCCATTGCCGAGCCTCTCGCCCATCTGGTGCGCAACGCCATCGATCATGGTCTGGAGAGCCCGGAGGAGCGCCAGAAAGCTGGGAAGCCTCTCAAGGGCACAGTTCGTCTCAATGCCTATCACCAGGGCAACCACGTGGTAGTCGAAGTTGGTGACGACGGCCGCGGCCTCGATCCCGCCCTCATCCTTAAAAAGGCCCAGGAAAGCGGCCTGGTGAGCAGCGACGAAGCCGCCCACCTGAGCCCCGCCGAAGTGTTGGAGTTTATCTTCCATCCCGGCTTTAGCACCGCCGATCAGGTAACCGAAATTTCCGGCCGCGGCGTGGGCATGGACGTGGTGCAGAGCGTGGTGCAGCGTCTGAAAGGCGCCATCAGCATCCAGTCGCAGCCCGGGCAAGGCGCCACTTTTGTTATCAAACTGCCTCTTACCCTGGCCATTATCAAGTCCCTGCTCCTGCGCATCCAGGGGCGCCTCTACGCCATTCCTCTGAATGCGGTGGTAGAAATCAGCCGCGCATCTGAGGGTGCCGTCCATCGCGTGGACAACCACGAGGTCTTGCAGCTTCGCAACGCTGTGCTCACCCTGGTGCGCCTGGGTGGTCCGCCAACGGAGTTCAATCCCGGCAAGCGCATTTTCGTGGTGGTCATCGCCCTCGGTGAACGCCGTTATGGGCTTATCGTGGACACCCTGGTGGGCGAGGAAGAACTGGTCATCAAGCCGCTGGACGGGCAGGTGATCGCCAGTGAACTGGTCAGCGGCGCATCCATCCTGGGTGACGGCACGGTCGTGCTCATGTTGAACCTGGTCGCCGTCGTGGAGCACTATTCGCGGCAAGCGGTGGCCCCCCTGCCCGCCGCGACGGCTCAGCTTGCCCCGCCCGCCTCTTCCGCAACCAGCCTGCCCGGAGGTGCGCGATGAGCGACCCGGTGCGCGTGCTGGTGGTGGACGATTCCGCGCTCATGCGCAAACTCATTCCCCAGATTCTGCAGGCCGACGGCTCCATCCAGGTTGTGGGCACCGCTATTGACGGCAGTTTCGCCCTCAAGAAGATTGAGGAACTCAAGCCCCAGGTGGTCACCCTCGATCTGGAGATGCCCGGCATGAGCGGCATGCAGGCCTTGCGTGAAATAACCCTGCGCTATCGCTTGCCGGTGATCGTGGTCAGCTCCCACACCACCCAGGGTGCCTCCGCCACTTTCAAGGCCCTGGCCATGGGCGCGCTCGATTTCGTCGCCAAGCCCCACGATGCTTCCGCCCACATGCAGGAAGTGGCTCAGGAGCTGATCAGTAAAATTAAAATCGCGGCCAACACGGGCGTGGCTCGCGCCCCCAGTCCGCTCCCTTTGGCCTTCCAGAAGGCGGACAAACCGCGGCCGCGGCTGCGCCGCTCACCCACGCGCGTGGTGGCCATCGGCATTTCCACCGGCGGACCCAACGCCCTGCAGTATCTGCTGTCGCAGTTGCCGGGAGATTTTCCGGGTTCCATCGTGGTGGTGCAACACATGCCGGAAGGATTCACCGACATGTTTGCTCGCCGCCTGGATGAATGCTGTTCTCTGGAGGTCAAAGAGGCGCAGTCTGGCGACCTGCTGCAGGCCGGCCGCGTGCTCATTTGTCCTGGCAACCGCCACATGCGCGTGCGCCGCATGCCCCTGGGCGACGTAGTCGTGCTCAGCGACGAACCGCGCGTCAATGGCCACCGTCCTGCCGTGGATGTGCTCTTTCGCTCCGTAGCCGACGAGTTCGGGCCTGCCGCCCTTGCCGTGCTCATGACCGGCATGGGCGACGATGGCGCTGACGCCATGGGCGCGGTCAAAGCCGCGGGCGGCATGACCATCGCTCAG
>JAMXLI010000250.1 GCA_024281115.1 Terriglobales bacterium
GTGCACCTTCCCTTCCCGCGTGGAAGCAAAGACTTGAGCGCTCTGCGGATCGAAAACAATGGCATCCACGCCGCCGCTGATAGGCTCGGACTGCAGCACCTTGCCGCTGTCGGCGTCCATGAGCAGCAGCATCTTGGGGTCGCGCGCGCCAATGAACAGGCGGCGATGCTCGCGATCTATGCCCATCGAAACCGGCGAGCCGCCGGGAGCCACGGGGTAACGCGCTTTTACCTTTAGGGCGCGCGCATCTACTGCCACCACCTCGTTCTTGTCTTCGAGGTTGGCGAACAGTGTGCCCTTGCCGTCGGAGGTGGCGTATTCCGGCTTGCCACCCAGGTCCACTGCTCCCACCAGCTTGCCGGCCTTCGGATCTATGGCCGTGGCGTTGGCAGAATCCCCGTTGAAGGTGAAAACGTTCCCCGTGGCCGGATCGTGAATGATGCAGTCGGCGTCATCGGCGGCTTTCACCGATCCCACAGTTTTCAAGCTCTTCAGATCGAAGATGACCACCGATCCGGCATCGCCGTCGCTGATGAACCCGCGGCCCAGGCTCTTCACCAGCACCACGCCGTGATTGCGCTGCAATCCGGAAATCTTTCCGACCAGAGCGCCGGTATCCGCGTTTACCACCAGCACCTCGGTGCCATGGGTGAGGTACACGCGGCGCGCCTCCGCATCCACGGTTATGTAGTCGAAATACTCTTTGCCTCCGGGCGCGGCCCCGAACTTGTAGGTCTTGCTCAGGTGGTATGCCGGGGCGGCAAGGCTGGACGTGCCCAGCGCCAGGAACGAGAGAAACATTGCCCATCGGATCGAGCGGGAGAGCTTCACGCGAATCCTCCTATCGTTGACCCGGGCGTGCCTGCCCAGGCGTCCACACATGGCACCCAGGTGCCTTCGGCACCGGCGCATTGTGAAGCTACAGGCGCCAGATGAAATGCGCCTTAAACCCAAGTGAAATCTCGTTCAGAAACGCCCGCCCCTGTCACGGCAGCACGTCGAAGACCATGATGTTCGCTTCCTCGATGCTTGCCTCGGTCGCCTGCGGAACCGGCGGAGTGAGAACAATGTGTTTCGGCACCGCCACGTAAAAGCGCTTGAGTTCCGGAACCAGAAGCGATGTCTTGGCGATGGGGCTGGTCGGTACCACCCCCAGGCTGCGGTAATGGTCGGGGTCAACCTGCTGGAATACCTCGACGCCGCCCGTGGTTCCGGTGTAGTACACGCGCGCGCTCGCGGGATCATATTGCACCTCGTCCACGCCGCCTTCGCTGTTGATGGAATCAATCACCTTACCGGTGTCGGCATCCATGACCACCAGCTTGCCGGGCTTGTAAATGTGTCCCTTTTGCACCCGGCTTCCGATGAACAGACGGCGGTGCGCAGCGTCCAAGCCGAGGGCATGGGGCAAGGGACCGCCGGTAATGGGCCACATGCTGACGACGGTGCGTGTCTTGCGATCAATCACTGCCACACGGCTGGTTTGACCCAGCACCACATACAGGCGCGAATCTCCGTCCAGCACCAGGCCGGCGGGATCGTTGTCGTCCAGGGTGATGGCCCCCACGTAGGCGCCCGTCTTTAGATCTGCGATCTCCACGGAACCCTTGCTATCCGACTTCGAGCGGTCGCCGCGATCACCGATGTAGAACAATCCCGCGGCCGGGTCGTACACGCCATTATCGGGTTCCCGCTTGGCTTCGGGCGGGGAGTCAGGATTGAGCTGGATGGTCTTGATCAACTCGTAAGTGTCGCCCTTGAATCCCTTGCACTGCCCGCTGCCCAGGTCAACCCAGATCTGGTTCGATTCCGGAATATAGACGATCTTGCGCGGGTGCCCACCCAAGCCCGTGATGCTGTGCGCCACCTTGCCCGCGCGCAGATCAATCACCTCCAGCGTCTCCTGGTATTCGCCGGGAACGAAGAGGCGCTGACCCCGGACATCCACCGCAGGATGGTCGAAGTAGCCCTCCACCTGCGGCATAGGAATGCTCTGAACGAACCGTAGCGGCGGATTGGATTGCCCGCTGGCGCTCGCAACCAGCACCAACAGGGCCCAGGGTAGGCTAAGGCGCAATTTCATGCGGTCTCCTCGAAGTACATCGTTGCTGCAGTCACGGATTTTAGGGGGCGCACATTAATGAAGACTGAATAGCAGATTAAAGCAACAGGATGCCGGCCTCGAGCAGCTGCGCGCCTTCTATGCTGGATTCACCCTTGCTCATTGTGCGCCGCCGATGCTGGAACCGGTATCCCGCTGGGCAAGGCCGGATTTCGAGGTATTATCGCCCGCGCCAGTCGGCGGGAGGGAGATGTCTTCTCCGGCATCGCAGCTCGAGCTCGCGCGGCGGACGCGGCGGAAAATCGCCGCGCGCATCCTGCCGTTTGTCTTCCTGCTCTACCTGATCGCCTTCATCGACCGCATGAATATCGGAGCGGCGGCGTTGCAGATGCCGCACGATTTGGGCTTCAGCGACCGCGTGATCGGCCTTGGAGCTGGCATCTTTTTTCTGGGTTACTTCCTGCTGGAAATCCCCGGCGCGCTCATCGTGGAGCGCTGGAGTGCGCGCGGCTGGATCGCGCGGATCATGATCTCCTGGGGGGTGGTGACGGTATTGCTCGCTTTCATCCAGACAGCGCGCCAGTTCTACCTCATGCGTTTCCTGGTGGGCGCTGCGGAAGCCGGCTTCTTCCCGGGCATTATTGTCTACCTCACTCACTGGTTCCGTTACTCGGACCGGGCCAAGGCCGTGGCCGTTTTCTACGCCGCCAACCCCTTGTCCTACGTGGTGGCCTCTCCGCTGGCCAGCTGGCTGCTCGGGATTTCCTGGATAGGGCTGCGCGGCTGGCGCTGGCTCTTCATTTTCGAGGGCATCCCCGCGGTCCTGTTCGGCATATTGACGCTGTTCCTGCTCACCGATTGGCCGCGGCAGGCGCGCTGGCTGGCTCCCGCGGAACGCTCCTGGATCAACGAAGAGTTGGAGAATGAGAAACGCACCAAGGAGCAAAAACGTTCGTACACGATCGGGCAAGCGCTGCGCCAACCGGACGTACTCCTGCTGGCGCTTTGCTATTTCTGTGCCCAAACCGGCGGCTACGGGCTGTCCTTCTGGCTGCCCACCATTCTTAAGCGGCTTTCCGGCAAGTCGGACGCGCGCGTGATGCTGCTGGCCAGCCTGCCCTATATTGCCGGCTTCCTTACGCAGCAGCTGAACGGCTGGCATTCCGACCGGCACCGGGAGCGGCGATGGCACACCGCGATTCCGCTCATGGCGTGCGGAACGGTGCTTTCGCTGGCGGTCGCAAGTTCGGCACGCCCCGCCGCGTCCCTGACCGCATTCACGCTGGCCGGGGCTTGCTTCTACGCTTTCCAGCCGTGTTTCTGGGCGGTGCCGACGCGCTTCCTCAGCCAGTCGGCGGCGGCCGCCTCTATTGGGATGATCAACTCCGTAGGCAATCTGGGTGGGTTTGTGGGACCTGCGGTGATGGGGTACCTGGCGGCCCGTACGCATAGTTTCCATGCGGGACTGCTGTACCTGGTCGGCAGCCTGATACTCTCAGGGGCGCTGATGCTGGCGGTAGGCGCCTCCCATCGAAAAGCGCTGCCGCGGCATCCTTAGGCTTGGTGGTATCAGATTGTTGGCCAATCGCTCCGTCGGAGGCAACCGTGAAGCATCGTCCCGGCCGTCACTTCCTGCAGATTCCCGGTCCCACCAACGTTCCCGACCGCGTTCTCCGCGCGATGGATCGGCCTACCATTGACCATCGCGGTCCGGAGTTTGCCTCGCTGACCAAGGAGATCCTGGAAGCCTGTCGCGCCGTTTTCCGGACCTCTGGCGCCATCGCTATCTTTCCCTCCTCCGGAACCGGCGCCTGGGAAGCCTGCCTGGTGAACACGCTCTCGCCCGGCGACAAGGTGCTGATGCACGAGACCGGGCAGTTCGCCACCTTGTGGCGGACGATGGCGGAGCGCTTACAGCTCGAGGTGGAGTTCCTGCCCGGCGATTGGCGGCACGGTGTGGATCCCGCGGAGTTGGAAGCGCGGCTGCGCGAGGACCGGCAACACGCCATCCGCGCTGTCGCTATCGTGCACAACGAGACCTCCACCGGGATCACCAACCGGCTCGCCGAGGTTCGCCGCGCCCTCGACCATGCCGGCCATCCCGCCCTTTTCTTTGTGGACGCGGTTTCCTCGCTGGGCTGCATGCCCTACGAGCACGATGCGTGGGAAATTGATGTGACCGTCACCGGCTCGCAGAAGGGCCTGATGCTGCCTCCCGGCCTCGGTCTGCACGCGATTTCTAAAAAGGCGCTGGCCGCGGCCAAATCGAGCCGCATGCCCAAGTCGTACTGGAGCTGGGACGAAATCCTGGGTTCCAACCGCGACGGATTCTTTCCATATACGCCCGCGACCAACCTGTTGTACGGACTGCGGGAAGCCCTGGCTATGTTGTCGGAAGAGGGTTTGGAGGCAGTATTTGCCCGGCATGCACGTCATGGTGAAGCGGCGCGGGCAGCCGTTCGCCGGTGGGGACTCGAGCTTCTGCCACTCGATTCGCGCGAGTACTCCAACTCAGTGACCACCGTATTGATGCCGCCCGGACACGATCCCGACGCATTTCGCGCGTTGACCTTCGATCGCTACGACCTCTCGCTGGGCATGGGTCTGGGGAAGGTCAAGGGTAAGGTGTTTCGCATCGGCCACTTGGGCGATTTCAACGATCTCATGCTGATGGGCTCGCTTGCGGGGGTGGAACTCGGCCTGCGCCTGGCGGGAGTTCCCCACCATGCAGGGGGCGTGCAGGCCGCCATGGATGTTTGCAGCGCCCGCGACGCGGTTGTTAATCCGCGATTGCAGCCGGTATGAGCGGCAAGGGCGGACACACCTGCTGAATTTTCGCCCAGCCCTGGCCATTTCCGGCGTTGTAGCGGATCTCCCACTCCAGTAAGCTTCCCCGGGCTAAACACAGCCTGCGGTGTATCCAGGGGGGGCGTACGCCGCGGCCATGCTCCCGTTCTCCACCCCAGGGCTCGGCGTTTATCGAGCAGCAGTCCCCAGGAGAGGAACCATGATCCGATTGACCGAGGAAGTCTGCCGCGACTTCGAACAGGCCAGGCAGCGCGAGTGGCTGGAGACCAACGGCATCGGAGGTTTTGCCTGCTCCACCATCATGGGAATGAATACGCGGCGCTATCACGGCCTGCTCACCGCTGCCACACGACCGCCGGTCGGGCGCATGCTGCTGCTCTCCAAACTCGAGGCCACGCTCAGGGTCGGCGACGCCCGCGTGGATCTCTCCACCAACCAATATGTGGGTGCGATCCATCCCGCGGGATTCCGCTATCTCAGCGGCTTCCGCCTGGATCCGTATCCGATCTTCACCTTCGAATGCGAGGGCGCGGTGCTGGAGCAATCCGTCTTCATGGCCTATGGCAGCAACACCACGGTCTTGACGTATCGGCTGCTCTCCGCGCCCAACCAGCTTGGAGTACGCCTGGAACTCCGGCCGCTGATCGCGTTTCGGGATTACCACTCCACCACCCACGAGAACCCATCGCTCGACAGCCGCGTGCACCAGGAGCCCGGAAGGATGAGCGTGCAGCCCTATGTGGGTTTACCCCGCCTGTATATGGCTCACAATGCGGACCACGTGGAAGCGGGCGGGGACTGGTACCGGCGTTTTTATTATTCAGTCGAGGCGGAGCGGGGGTTGGATTCCGTCGAAGACCTGTTCAATCCGGGGATGCTCACCTTCGATTTGAGCGCGCGGCCCGCGACCGTGGTCGCCTCCACCGAGGCGGTCC
>JAMXLI010000251.1 GCA_024281115.1 Terriglobales bacterium
TGGCGGGCGTTTCGGGTTCCAATTCCTGCCGGTGCGGTTTGGGCGGATGCTGCGTTCTGGCCAGCGTCTCGGAAAGCTCGTGGCTGGCCGTCATTGAAAGCACCGTGTACTCGCGCTCCTTGTTGTCGAGTTCGGGAATGCGCAGCAGCATCCTGTCCTTCTTCAGCCGGAACTCGGCCTCCTCCCCCACCGGCAACAGAACCGGGTGCTTTTCCTCCCGGGGTCGAATGCGGTAGGTGACGCGGTCAGTTTGGACCGTGTATTCCTGGCAGAGCAGCTCCTGGGTCTTGCTGTGCTTGGAACCGGTGATGAGCGCGCCCGCCACCGTGGTGCCGCTCTTCTCCGTGGTGCCGCATGCCACGCTTTGCATGCCCGAGAGAACACCTTTCTGGCGGTAGGGCGGGTCCTTGGCGAAGCAGGTGGTGGCCAGCGCCAAAACAGTTAACATCCGGAAAAGACGTCGCTTATGTAAGTTGAGTAGCATAGATGTTGGGGTCTCAGAAACGGTAACCCACGCCAAATCTTAGAGTTGCGCTGGCGCCGGGCGGCTGCCGCAACCCTAAAGGGCGGCTGCGGCGTCCCATAGGTGGATTATGAAGGAGGAATGATGGCAAAAACCAGTGCCCAGGGCCAGAATCAGGCAGCAGGCGCCACGTCGAAGAAAGCGGTGAATCCGGCGCTGATGAAGCCGGTGCAGCCGTCGAGCGAACTGGCAGAAATTGTGGGGTCGCGTCCCCTGCCGCGCAGTGAAATCACCAAGAAGGTTTGGGACCACATCAAGAAGAATAACCTGCAGAATCCCGACAATAAGCGCGAGATCCTGGCCGACGACAAGCTTGAACGCGTCTTTGGCGCCAAGAAGCTGTCGATGTTCGAAATGACCAAGGCCATCAACCGGCACGTATCCTAGCCGGCGCTCTCGGCCAGGTCCTGCTTTTTTGTAGTCTTGTCGAAAGAGCGATCGGGCGCAATTTCTGGGGTACGCCGAGCCATTAGTGGTCCGCTACCGCCGGAATTTTTAACGAGTTATTCTGCAGGTCGCTCTCCGGCACGCTGCCGTCGTTAACGATGGCCTCCAGCGGAACGCCGGGGACGGAGACGCGCGTCGCCGCCTCTCCCCGCGCCGGCACCAGCAGGCGCTGCGCCACCTCGCCGCTTTCCCCACGCACCCGCACCTGCACGGGGACCTCGGCGCGCGTCTCGCCGTGGTTTTTCACCGTAACCGCCACCACGTACCCTCCCGCCAGCGATGCTCGCGGGTTGGCCGCGCTGACCTGGAAGTCGGGCAGCCCGCGGTCGCGATACACCCAGTCATCGAAAAACCACTCCAGGTCGCGGTAGGCGTGTGCCGCGATAAGCCGCTGCACGTACGAGGGCTCCCGGTCGCCTGCAGCCTGGTAGGAGCGGAGTGCCGCCTGCAGAGCCGCGTCTCCCACAAGATCGCGCAACATCCACCAGACGTACATGGCCTTGGTGCGATAGAAGATTTCGTCGCTGGAGGAAATCAGCGACTGGCCGGTAGCGGCATTGGCCGGCGCCGAGGGTGCCTCCGAGGCCATCTTTTCCGCCGCCACCAATGGCCCCAGCCGCTCTCTCATGTACTCGAGCGCAGCCCGGCGGCCAGCTTGCCGTTCCATCGCGAGCGCCTGCGCGAAGTGCGCCAGTCCTTCGTAGATCCACTCGCGCGGCGATTCCATTGACGCGTGGGTCAACTGGTGCGCCATCTCGAGCTGCACGCGGCCGGAATCGACGGCGCGAAGTGGAGTAAACAGGGTGGCCCCGCTCTCGAAGGGCGCAGCGCCAGCCTCGGCCAGTTCAATTACTTGGACTTTCTCCTTGGGGGGGCCGAACCATTCCTGCGTGAGCGGCTCTACCTTTTCTGCCGCCTGCGCATACTCGCCGGCTGTATCGCCGTGCTGGCCGAGGTAGCTCACCCGGATGATGGGGCGCTCCACGGTTTGGTAGCTGCCCAGGACAAACGCCGGCGTCCCCCGCCCCATGGGCTCGAGCACAAACTCGGCGCATTTGCGCATGCGGTCGGAGGCGCCGTCCACCCGTCCTCCACCTAGTCCCAGCAGCCGTGCGTTCATGAGAATGCTAGGCGTGGCTTCCGAGTTGACGACCGCGCATAGCTGCGCGTGCAGCCGGGCGTGCGCTTCGCGCTCCCGCCAGCGCGCCAACTCCGCGAACACGGCGTTGCCCTCGGAGAGGCTCTCCGCCGTCATTGCTACCGGGTACCAGGCCACATAGCCGGCGCCGCGCACCGCGGTGAAGCCGGCGCTCACCGCGTCCCAGTCACTGCGCCTGGCTTCGGCATCGGGCACTCCAACACGCGTCAAGCGGGTTGCATCGGCAGAGATTGTGCCGCTGTACTCCAGCTCCAGGTCCACCTGGCCGCCCGGAGCAATATCTGCCGGCAGCGTAACAATAGCTTCCGCGAGCGCCCCGGTGTGGTCGAGATCGGAGGTGTAGGGCTGCGAAACGATCTGAACCGCTCGCCCGGCAACACGCACCTTGTCCCAGTGCAGGCTGGACGAGATCTGCAGCACGATGCTGCGTTGCGGCGCGTCCGAGTCGTTGCGCGCGCGGATGCTCCCGCGCGCGGAGAAGGCGTGGGTAGCCGGCTGCATTTCCACCCGCAGGTCGTAATTCGAAAAGGAAAATGCTTCCCGGTCCAGCGCTTGCGACATCGCCGCCAGCGCCAGGATCGCCAGGATGACGGCCGGCACGCGCACGCTATGGCGCCGTCCGCCGTCGCTGCCGCGCGATCTCATACAACACCACCCCGGCGGCCACGGATACGTTGAGCGATGGCACCTCCCCCGCCATGGGGATCTTAACCAGGAAATCACAGCGTTTGCGGATCATGTCGTGCAGCCCGTGTCCCTCCGCTCCCAGCACCAGGGCACAATCCATCTGGTAGTCCAGCGCGTCGTACGACTGTGTGGCGCGCTCGTCCAGGCCCACCGTCCACAGGCCGGCAGCCTTCAACTGTTCGAGGGCGCGGCCCAGGTTGGTGACCTTGGCCATGGGCACGTGCTCGAGGGCGCCGGCCGAGGCCTTGGCCACTGCCCCGGTCACTCCCACTGCGCGGCGCTCCGGGATAATGATTCCATCCGCGCCGGCCCCGTCTGCGGTGCGGATGATGGCGCCCAGGTTGTGCGGGTCTTCTACCCCGTCCAGGACCACGAGCAACGCGTGTTGCGCGCGCTTGTGCGCGAATAAGTCTTCTATTTCCGCATACTCCTTCCCCGAAACCACCGCCACTACGCCCTGGTGGAGTGCGTTGCCGGCCAGGCGGTCAAGCTCGCCGCGGGCCACGAAGCGGACGGGCACTCGCAAACGCCGGCATTCTTCCACCACGCGTTGCACTCGCCCATCGTGGCGCTCACGCGCGATGCCGACATACTCGAAGCGGCGTCCCCGCGACTTCAGCGCCTCGCTGACCGCGTTGATGCCGTAAATGCGCTCCATCGCTACTCCAGTGTAATTCCTGCGGGTCGTTGGAGAGCGGATGCGCGCTGGCTACAATGCTGGCCATGGATGCGGGCCAACGCCAGCTGATCACGCGCGCTACGCCCCTGCTGGCGGCTTCGCTGGCCGCCTCCCTGGTGGGCCTGCTCCTGTTCTCCTGGCTGGCGGAAGAAGTCTTCACCGGCGAGATGCAATCCTTCGACCTGGCCGTCCGACTGGCACTGCACCAGCACGCCTCCCCGGGGCTGACGCGGATCATGTCGCTGGTGAGTTGGTTGGGATCGGCGGCGGTGCTCACCCCCGCGGTGCTGGCCCTCGCGGCGCTTTTTTTGTGGCTGCGCTGGCGCCGCGCCGCGGCCTGGTTGCTCATCAGCATGCTGGGCGCCGTGACCCTCGAGGTCACCCTGAAATCGGCGTTCCACCGCACGCGCCCCTCGGCATTTTTTGGCACGCTGCCGCCGTCCTTCAGCTTCCCCAGCGGCCACGCCCTTTCCTCTTTCTGCTTCTACAGCGTTCTCGCCGGCCTGCTGAGCCGCCGGATTCGCGGACGCGGCAAGCATGTTGCTCTTTGGGCGGTGGCCGCAATCATGGTGACGCTCACCGGGATTTCGCGCATCTACCTGGGCGTGCACTGGCCCACGGATGTGATTGCGGGTTACTGCGCGGCGGCGGTATGGGTATCGGGATTGCTGGCCGGGGACCGGTGGCGACTGCACCGCAAGACCCGTAAGCTCGCCCCCGAGGTGCCGCCCTGAAATTTCGACGGCGGGTGGAACCGGGCGCTACTTCTTGAACAGGTTATCGAACGCTTTACGGGCATCGTCCACGCGCGCCGCGGCACTGGACGTTTCCTTCACCACGGTGGTGCGCATCGAGTAGGAAGGGCACTCATTGCGCACGTCCTTGCGCGCTACGCGCTCGGCCACGGGCTGGCGGCATTCGAAGCGCGCCGGGGGATCAAAGTACGTACACTGCTTGCACGAGTGCAGTTCGAAGCTGCATTTAGGGCATTGAGCCGGCGGATCGCCCAGCGCTGAAATCACCGTTCCGCATTGCGCGCAGCGCGAAACCAGGCGGGTTCCCGGCATCTGCATGGGCCGGGGGCCGCCCAGGTTCTCCCGGGGGCGCGGCGCTTCCCGCTGGCCGCCGCCCTTGGGTTCGTTACGATCCATGTAGCCATGCTGGCGGTACTTGCGGTCAGACACGAATCCTCCTGACGTTCAGCGAAAGGGAAGGGATTTCGGCGAAGCTTAATGCCAGTGTGCCGCCTTGTCCAGCCTTTCGCCTGGCAGAGGCTGATTTCCTGCATTCTTCCGCCGGCACCCGCAGGGCAGTCGCGAACGCGAGCGTGGGCCGCCTTTGTCCGGCTGCATCGACTGCTCAGGCGTTGGGATAGGTTTCCCGCGGACTTCCCGGGCCCAGCCATTCGGGGTGCTGGTAGGTTCCATCAAAGTGGTGAGAAGTCTTGTACAGCTCAAATTCGCCTTTGCTGGCCGCCGGTCGCGTCTTCTCCAGGATGGCGGCAACCTGCTCCTCGCGGAGAGGCCGGAAGCTGACCGCGGCCTGTACCGCCTGGTCGAGAATCTTCATCGAGTCGCATCCCGTGATCACCACGCTGGTGGGCAGGTTCATGGCGTAATGCAGGCACTCGATGGGAGAAACCGTCTTGCTCTTCAGGATGAAAGGGTCGCCCATCGGCTTCATGCCCAAGATCCCGATGTTCTCTTTTTGCGCCACCGGCAGCACCTGCCGGGTAAAGCTCTCGAAGTGCGCATCCATCATGTTGAGCGGCATCTGCACGGACGCGAACTTGAACCCGTGCTCCGCGGCGGTGCGCAGCATTTTCAGGTGCACGGCCGGGTTCTTGTGGCCGGTGAAGCCGATGTAGCGCAGCTTGCCGGCCCGGCGCGCCGCTTCCACCGCGCGCCCCGCGCCATGTTCGCCAAAAATGTGGTCGGGGTCGGAGAGCCGGATGCACTCGTGAAACTGCATCAGGTCCACGTGATCGGTTTGCAGCCGCTTGAGCGATTCGTCAATCTGCCGGGCCGCCGTCTTTTCGTCGCGGCCGTCAATCTTGGTCATGAGAAATGCTTTTTGCCGGTACCCGTCGTGCAGCGCTTTTCCCATCCGGATTTCGCTCTGGCCATCGTTATAGTCCCAGCAGTTGTCCAGGAAAGTGATGCCGCGATCAAGCGCGCTGCGAATAATTCGAATGCTCTCGTTCTCGTCTTTCTGCATGCCGATGTGATAGCCGCCCAGGCCAACCATCGACACCTGCTCGCCGGTGTGTCCCAGCGTGCGCCGGGGGATCTCGGCATGCTTGTCCCCCGCCCATGCTCTCTCGCCCATGCGGCCCGCCATGGCCACCCCCATGCCCAGTTTCACGAATTCGCGCCGGTCCACGTTCTCTCCTCCCTGTACGTTTGACGGTTAGTTGTCGAGGGTGAGCAGCCGGTTGCCACTCTCGCCCGATGCCACGGGCGCGCTCCGGGCTAAGGTTCGCATCCGGGACCCCTGCGGCGAAGAGCTAGCCGCGCACGTTGATCTTGGAGAACGAGAGGATGGCGCGGCCCACGGTCGGCCGTCCGAGCGCGGTCGCGGGGCGGAACACGGTGAAGATCATGGCGTTGTTCAACTCGGGCAGCAACTGCTCAGTGTCCTTGGGCGCGGAGAGGATGCGGTAGTCCTGCACCCGGCCGTTGGCGTCCACGTAGGCCTCCACGATCACCGAGTCGGCATTGATGGAGCCCACGCCCAGGCCCAGCGCGCTTTCCTGCAGCTCCGGCGGCGTGTAGAACATGAGCGGCACGTCGTTGGAAGCCTGCAGTTGGGCCGGCACCGCAAAGAAGCCCAGCAGCAGTCCGAAGATGATGATGGCAGTCACCGCCCCCGCCGTGGCCGGGACCATGAAGGCGTTAGCCATGTTCTCCAGGCGCACGCGCAGGCCGGCGAACAACGGGCGGCGTGCGCCGGCCGCTTCCTGGGAAATGGCAACGCGCAGCTTCAGCGCCAGGTCGGCGGGCGCCTTTTTACGCCCTAGCGCCGCCAGCATGGCTTGCGACTGCTCCAGCAAGGCGTACTCGCGCTCGCAGGCCGGGCACCCGGCCAGGTGCTCGCGAATCTCGCGCATCTGCCGGCCGGTTACGGCCCCATCCAGGTAAGGCGAAAAAAGCCGCTGCACGAAGGCGCATTTCATGACGCCACCTCCAGCGGATCGTCGCTGCCGGCAGCGGAATAGGGGCCGCTTTCCGGCGCCTGCGGAACCTGCAAACCGAGTTGCGGCCCCACCTCGCGAATGTAGGCGGCCAGCCGCTGCTTGAGCGCCTCCCGCCCGCGCGTCAGCCGCGACTTCACCGTGCCCAACGAGACCTGCGTGATCTCGGCGATCTCTTCGTAGGACATTTCTTCCAGGTCGCGCAGGATCAGCGTGGTGCGGAACGGTTCGGAAATGCGGCGCAGCTCGCGCTCCACCCGGGCTGCCACTTCACCGCGGGCGGCATCGTCGAAGGGCGAACTGTGCCTGTCCACGAAGAACTCGTCACGCGTGCTAGAGGAATCGCCGTCCACCTGAGCGCCCGAAACTTCCATCGAGGTTTCGCGCGCTTTGTGGCGGAACCACCAGCGGCGCCGATTCGAAGCTTCGTGCACCGCAATGCGATAGATCCAAGTCTTCAGGCTGGACTGGCCGTGGAACTGCTTGATGCCGCGGAAAACCTTCAGAAAGACTTCTTGCGCGGTGTCTGCAGCGTCGGCGGGATCGCCGACCATTCGGTACACCAGGCTGTAGATGGGCTGGTGGAACTCTCCGATCAGCCAGGCGTAAGCGTCTTCCGAGCCGGCCTTCAGTTCGGCAACGATGGCCGCTTCTTCTGCCCGGATACCTATCGCGCTCGCGAGGTCGCCCAAGGGAATGCTTCCCGCCATGGAATCCATGGCGTATGCGACATTATAGAGTCTTTCCATGCGCCGATGACGAAAACATCAGTGCCGCACCCCGCCGTCTTGTGGCGAACCATTGCTCCGAAAAGCCGGCAAACAAAGGGGTAGGGCGGCGGGCCCCACTGGTCCGGGCGTGCAAACACTTGGCACTTACCCGTCCTATACCCATAGACCCCGGAAAAGCGGGCTAAGTTCCCGCCCAGTAGAGGGAAAACCGAGGCTGGAAAGTGACTTGGGCCGCCGGGCCTGAAGGCCCGCACCCGACTTGGCGTTGGGCCGCCGGGCCTGAAGGCCCGCACCCGACTTGGCGTTGGGCCGCGGGGCCTGAAGGCCCGCTCGT
>JAMXLI010000252.1 GCA_024281115.1 Terriglobales bacterium
CGCGATGCGCTTGACCATGGCATAGGCCGCCTCGGTTGGCACTTCCAGGTTTTCGTCGGCAACGGCCGGGTCCCAGATGCGGGGGACGATGGCGCTGGGCAGGTGCTTGGCGCCCTCAATTCCGTGCAGGGGCGAGTCCGGCTGCACCGAAATGCAGCGCACCGCCGGATTCAATTCCTTGAGGCGGCGACTGGTGCCGGTGAAGGTGCCGGTAGTTCCGAGCATGGCGACGAAGTGCGTAACGCGGCCGTGCGTCTGCTGCCAGATTTCCTCCGCCGTGCCGCAATAATGGGCGCGCCAGTTGGCGTCGTTGGAATACTGGTCGGCGTAGTAGTACCTCTCCGGGTTGGCGGCATACAGTTCGCGCGCCTTCAGAATTGCGCCATCGGAACCTTCGGCGGGATCCGTGTACACCACCTCGGCGCCGTAGGCAGCCAGCATCTTCTTGCGCTCGGGCGACACATTGCCGGGCATGCATAAGGTGACGGGAAAGCCCCGCGCCGCGCCGACCATGGCAAAGGCGATGCCGGTGTTACCGCTGGTGGCGTCCAGAAGCACCTTGCCGGGGGCGAACTGACCCGACCGGCGCCCTTCCAGCACAATGTTGGCCGCAGCCCGGTCTTTGACCGAGCCCCCGGGGTTCATCCATTCAGCCTTGCCCAGGATCTGGATAGCGGGATAGCCGCCGGCAATGCGTTCCAGGCGCAAAAGCGGGGTGTTGCCGATGCGTCCGAGCAGGCCCTGTCCCAGCCGTGTATCGCTTACAGCACGCGGCGACGCAACAGCTTCCTCCAACCGCGGCTTGCGAGCGTATTCCGCTCCTGAGTGCACAAATCCCCCGTCCTGGAGATACTGTACCAACTTAGCCCTATTTTTAGATGTAGGTCCCGGCCAGAGGACGCAGGTTTTGGCCGAATGGGTGCTGAGACCGGTTAAGCGGCGGCCTTTCAGAAAACCATAGCGGGCCCTGGGTCAGTGTTGAAAGGGTCGCGCTCTGTTGGCCACCCCTCCGATGCCGCGTGTCATCGAACTTTGTGCGGGACAGTTTCGTCCGAGGGGTCAGGCCACCCCAAGGTCAACCCCGACTTACATTGTGGAGCGCCCAGATGCCCCTTCTTCATTCGATCGTGAAAGCCATCACCAAGCCGCTGCCCAAGGTGCTTTCCCCAGGGGCGCATGCCGTCGCCGATTACCTAAGCATCGGCGGCTTCCTGGTTTTGGGAGCGCTGGCGATGCGGACCAATAAGCGGGCCGGAGCGAGCCTGCTGGCGTGCGGAGCGGCTGAAGCAGCGGCAGTCCTGCTGACCGATTCTCCTGGCGGGCTGGTGAAGAAGATTCCCTTTTCCGCGCACGGCAAGATCGACATGGGCCTGGCTGCGGTGACCGCCACCTTGCCCGGCTTCCTCGGATTCGAGAAAGACGCCGAGCGAGTTTACCTGGAAGGGCAGGCGCTCGTGATCACCGCCGTAGCAGGCATGACCGACTTCGGCGGCGGCCGCAACTGGCAGGAAAGCTTCGAGCGCGACGCAGCCTGACCCGCAGGGTCCCGCCGCCAACAATGTCTGCACGAGCGTTGCCGCTCGCCACCTTCTCTCTTGCAATTTCAGGAAAGCCATGGCATCGTGTTTTCTCCGTAAGGAGCGCGCCTGATGAAAGTCCCGTCCATTCCGATGCGTGGGGTTCCGGAGCTGGCCATCAGCCCTGAGCCCAGCCGGGCGCCGCTCGTCATTATTTTCTAGCCGGTCGCCCGCGACGGCTCTTCCCTTCGCAACTCACCACAACCATGCTGTGCGCGCGTGTCCGGCCTTGGAGTGCCGGAAGCCGCGTCGCAGCTAAGCATTGCGGCTTCGCGGCGAATTCCGCGCGGCTGGATAGGAAAGATCATGAACACCATAGGAGCTACGGCACAGGCAACCACGCCATCGCTGTGGTCCTCGCTGCGCGAGGCGCTGCGCGGCTCGCACCAGGACTTCACGGCCGGCAACCTGAATCGCGCCATCTTCCTGCTGGCGGTTCCGATGGTGCTGGAGATGGCGCTGGAGTCGCTGTTTGCGGTGGTGGATATCCTGTGGGTGGGGCGCCTGGGAGCGAACGCCATCGCCACGGTGGGGCTGACGGAATCCATGCTGAGCCTGGTGTTTGCCATCGGCCTGGGACTGAGCCTCTCCACTACCGCCATGGTGGCGCGCCGCATCGGGGAAAAGGACGCGTCCGGCGCGGCGGTGTCGGCGGTGCAGGCGATTGCGCTCGGCCTGGCGGTTTCCGTCGCCATCGGCGTGCCTTGCCTGATCTTCGCGCCCAAGTTGCTCGCCATCATGGGCGGTTCGGCCGAGATCGTGGCGGTGGGCGCGAGCTACACCCGCATCGTGCTGGGCGGGAGCGGCGTGGTGTTGCTGCTATTCCTGAACAACGCAATCTTTCGGGGGGCCGGCGACGCCGCCATCGCCATGCGGCTGCTATGGGTATCGAACGTCATCAACCTGGCGCTCGATCCCTGCCTCATCTTCGGGCTGGGTCCATTTCCCCGCCTGGGGGTGACCGGAGCCGCGGTCTCCACCTTCACGGGGCGGAGCATCGGGGTGCTCTACCAGTTTTACCGGCTGCTGCGCGGCACGGAGCGCATTCGCGTCTTCAGCCACCAGCTGCGGGTGAATGTGCGCGTCATGCTGCGCCTGATGCGCGTCTCGCTTACCGGTATCCTGCAGTTCGCGATCGCGCACACCAGCTGGATCGCGCTGGTACGCATCGTGAGCATGTTCGGCGCGGTGGCGCTGGCCGGATACACCATTGCGATCCGCATCGTCATCTTCGTCCTGCTGCCCTCGTGGGGGCTGAGCAATGCCGCCGCCACGCTGGTGGGGCAGAACCTGGGAGCGAAGGAACCGGAGCGCGCCGAGAAGTCAGTGTGGCGCACCGGCTTCTACAACATGCTGTTCCTGGGGACCATCGGCATATTCTTCGCCATCTTCGCGGGGCCGGTGATCCGGCTGTTCACCAGCGATCCGGTGGTGGTGCGCGTGGGCGCTTCCTGCTTGCGCATCCTGAGCTACGGCAACATCGGGTACGCCTACGGCATGGTGATGCTGCAAGCCTTCAATGGGGCGGGCGACACCATCACCCCGACAGTGGTGAACTTCTTCGGCTTCTGGTTGCTGGAGATTCCGCTGGCGTACGCGCTGGCGGTGCCCGCAAAGCTGCACTCGAACGGGGTCTTCCTGTCGATCGTGGTGGCGGAAGGCGCGATTGCCGGCGCTGGCGTCCTGCTGTTCCGCCGCGGACGATGGAAAAGCCAGCAGATCTGAGGCCAAGGTCTGCTGGCTTGCTACCTGCTGAAGGCTTGCGGCAGGCGCTTGCGAAAATAATCTTTCCAGCTTTCGGGAAGCGCTGCCACCTGCAAGGCGCGCTCGATGGAGGCCACGTCCTCGTCGCGGTAGGATTTGGCGACAAACAGGCGCGTGATCTCAGAGATGGGGACGGAAAGCGGGTCGCGGGCCACTGGCCGGAATTGGTCGCCGGCGCCCACCTCGCCCTCGCGCACGACGGCGAGGTAAAAGCCGGTTCGCCGCGCGTCGAGAAATCGCTTTACCATGTCGTCCATTAACGAACCTGATCCCGAGCTTGTAGCAGGGCAAGCGCGGCTGGGTGAAAATGTATCTCCCAGGTGTACGTCTTCCAGCAAGCCTTGCGTGGTGAAGTTTTCGCCGAAAGCCGCGGGGGGCAGATCGCGGCCGGGTAGCTGCTGCTTCCAGTACTCGTAATGCTCCAGCGGATAGCAGTACACCGCCTTGGATTCGCCGCCATGGACCGTCAGGTCGGCCTGGCGGTCGCCATCCAGATTCAACTTTCGCAAGGCCAGGCGCTGGCGCACGGGCTGCTTGAAAATTCCGGTAAGTACCTGCCGGCCGTGCCACAGCACTTCCCGCGGCAAGCCGATGTTCAGCGAAACCACTCTCATGGTTCGTGTCCCTTCAGCGCCTAAAAGGGAGGAGGGCGCTCAGCTCACCTGCAGCACCACGCGGTATTGCGCTTTGCCGCTCATCATGCGTTCATAACCTTCGGCTGCTTTTTCGAGAGGATAAGTCTCGATCATCGGGCGCACTCCCGTCCGCTGGGCAAAGCGCAGAGTGTCTTCGGAGTCGGTAGCAATGCCCGAGGCCCAACCCTGAATGCGCTTCTTGCCCGCGATCAACTGCAGGGGTGAAACCTGGATTGCGTCCGTGCTGGCGCCCACGACCACCAGGGTTCCGTTCACGCTCAAACCATTGACCAGGGCAGACATGGCCTGTCCGCTGGGAACGGTGGTGAGGATGACGCGTGCGCCACCGCGCTTGGTCAATTCGGCGGCGGCATCGACGCTGGTGGTATCCAGATAATCGGCGGCGCCCAGCTTTTTGGCCAGAGCGGCATTCTCGCGGCCGCGTCCCAGGGCCACGGTTTCGAATCCCGACTTGCTGGCAAACTGGATGGCGAGGTGCCCGAGGCCGCCGACGCCCTGAATGGCGACCAAGTCGCCAGGGGCGGCGCCGCTGTGACGCAGCGCGTTGAAAGTGGTGATGCCGGCGCAGAGCAGGGGCGCGGCATCTTCATCGCTCAAACCCTCGGGGATAGCGGCCAGGGCTTCCCAGGGGGCGATCATGTATTGCTGGTAGCCGCCATCGTAGCTGATACCGGAAATCTGCTCGCGCACGCAATTGATGAAATCGCCGCGGCGACAGGACAAGCAGCGAAAGCAGTGGCCACCATGCCAACCCACGCCCACCCTTTGCCCCTTGGACCAGTTCTGCACGCCCGCTCCTAACTCATCCACGACGCCGGCGACCTCGTGCCCGGGGCAGCGCGGGAACTGGATGCCCGGCCAGGCGCCTTCCTTGGTCAACACGTCGCTGTGACAGATGCCGCAAGCGCGCACGCGAACGCGCACTTGTCCGGGACCCGGAGCGGGCAGATCGCGTTCCACCAACTCGAATGGACCTCCCGCGTGGCTCACCTGGACAGCTTTCATCTTCTTGCTCATCGCCGGCTCCTGAGAAAATGTCGTCAGGGTTCATTCGATGCGGCCGGGGCCTGCCGGATTCCGCGGCGCGCGGGGGCCCACAAGGCAACGGACGCTAACAATCTGGAAATTGAGTTTTCGTCCACTGGAATTTCTGCCATAATTGATCGTGCACCCAGCCAATACCTTGTCCTGCGGCGGAATCGCGCCGGGCGGGGTTTCCCGTTGTACCAGCCAACAATTCAATTTTGAGGGGCGGCGATGTCGGCTAAATACATCTTCGTGACCGGCGGCGTGGTGTCTTCACTGGGCAAAGGCCTGGCAGCAGCTTCCATCGGGTGCCTGCTCGAGAGTCGTGGGCTTAAGGTCACCCTGCAGAAGATGGACCCGTATCTGAACGTGGACCCGGGCACCATGTCTCCCTTCCAGCACGGCGAAGTATTCGTGACCGACGACGGCGCTGAAACCGACCTGGATTTGGGGCACTACGAGCGCTTCACGCACGCGCGCCTGACACGCGACAACAACTGGACCACCGGCCGGATCTACGAGCAGATCATCGCCAAGGAGAGGCGCGGCGATTACCTGGGGAAGACGGTGCAAGTAATCCCGCATGTCACCAACGAGATCAAGGCGGCGATGAAGAAGGTGTCGCAGGACGTGGACGTGGGCATCATCGAGATCGGCGGCACGGTGGGCGATATCGAGTCGCTGCCCTTCATCGAAGCCATCCGCCAGATGCGCCAGGAACTGGGGCGCGAGAACACGTTGTTCGTGCACGTCACCCTGGTGCCCTACATCGCGGCGGCGGGAGAGCTGAAGACCAAGCCCACGCAGCACTCGGTGAAGGAACTGCTAAGCGTGGGGATCCAGCCTGACATCCTGTTGTGCCGCACCGACCGCTTCCTCTCCAGGGACATCAAGTCGAAGATCGCGCTCTTCTGCAACGTGGAGGAGGAGGCGGTGATCACGGCCAAGGACGTTGCCTCCATCTACGAGGTGCCCATCGTGTTTGCGCGCGAGAACGTGGACACGCTGGCCCTCCGCTACCTGCACCTGGAGGCGCGGGAGCGCGACCTTTCGGCCTGGGAAGAACTGGTGGGCCGCGTGTACAACCCCAAGGCCGAGGTGACGATCGGGATTGTCGGCAAGTACGTGGAGTACGAGGATTCCTACAAGTCGCTGAAAGAGGCGCTGGTACACGGGGCGCTGGCCCACAATTTGAAAGTGAACGTGCAGTGGATTGAGGCCGAGGGGCTGGAGACCAAGGACCGCGAGGACCGCAGCTACGAAGCGCAACTGGAAGGCTTCGACGGCATCCTGGTGCCGGGAGGTTTCGGCAAGCGCGGAATAGCGGGCATGCTGAACGGCATCCGCTACGCGCGGGAAAAGAAGGTGCCGTACTTCGGCATCTGCCTGGGAATGCAGACTGCGTGCATCGAGTACGCGCGCAACGTCTGCGGGCTGGACGAGGCCAACTCCAGCGAGTTCGATCCGGCGACACCCCACCGCGTCATCTACAAGCTGCGCGAACTGCGCGGCGTGGAAGACCTGGGCGGCACCATGCGCCTGGGGGCGTGGCCGTGCAAGCTGGAACCCGGCACCCTGGCGGCGCAGGTGTATGGGCAACTGGAAATCAGCGAACGGCACCGTCACCGCTACGAGTTCAACCGGGAGTATGAAAGCGTGCTGTGCGGGGCCGGCCTGCGCATTTCGGGCGCCACCCCGGATGCCACCTACGTGGAGATCGTGGAAATTCCGGGTCACCCCTACTTCCTGGGATGCCAGTTCCACCCGGAATTCAAGTCCAAGCCGCTGGAGCCGCACCCGCTCTTCAAGGCGTTCGTCGGCGCCGCCTACGAGCACCAGATGCAACGGCGCGCGCACAAGGAGAGCTCGGAGGTGGAGATGTTCCTGCGCCGGGCGCGGGTGCGCACGTAAGTGGTCCGGCGGGCGTGAGCACGTCTTTCCAAGTCGGCAACATCACTATTGGCGGCGGCAAACTGTTCCTCATCGCGGGCCCGTGCGTAATCGAGAGCGAAGAGCACGCGGTCCGGATGGCGGAATGCATTGCCGGCGTGGCCCGGCCGCTCCGGCTGCCTTTTATCTTCAAGGCGTCCTACGACAAGGCGAATCGCACGTCGTTGAAGAGCTTTCGCGGGCCGGGCGTGGGAGAAGGCTTGCGCATCCTGGGCCGCGTGTCCCGAGCCGTGCGCGTGCCCGTGCTCACCGATGTGCACGAAGCGGTGGATGTGCAGCGCGTGGCGGAAGTGGTGGACATCCTGCAGATTCCTGCGTTCCTTTCGCGGCAAACCGACCTGCTGGTAGCGGCCGCCCATAGCGGGCGCGCCGTCAACATCAAAAAAGGGCAGTTCCTCTCGCCCTGGGACATGCGTCATGCGGTGG
>JAMXLI010000253.1 GCA_024281115.1 Terriglobales bacterium
GGCAGGCTCAGCGCACACCGTGGCGGGCGTAAGCCAGAACGTCAGCAAAGAGGGCCTCCTCTTCGAGACCGACACGGCGCCCGCGGTGGGCGCTCGCGGGGAAGTCGTGCTCTCCCTGGAATCACGGTTGGAGCGCAATATCCGGCTCTCCGGCAGCTGCACCGTATTGCGGGTGTCCCCCTTGGAAGAGGGCCGCTATGCCATCGCCTTGAGTTGCCCGCATCCCCTCACCATGGCGGATTGAGTCCGGTTTCGCGCCTGCCCTTTTCCTCCTTTCCACACGCGCCTCGCCCTGCTGCGATGCTGGCGGCAATGCGACCGGGGCGGTGACTCTTGCCCTGCGAACGGCGGGCGCGGGGCGCGGCTGGATGATAGATTGAATGCAGGGGCGCATTGCGCGCCAATTTCCGAAGGGAACGCTTTCCGCTGTGACTGCGGGCATCCGCAACATCGCCATCATCGCGCACGTGGACCACGGCAAGACCACGCTGGTGGATGCCATGCTGCGGCAGAGCGGCACCTTCCGCTCGAACGAGACCGTGGTGGAACGCGTGATGGACTCGAACGAGCTGGAACGGGAGCGCGGCATCACCATCCTGGCCAAGAACACGGCCGTCTTCTTTCGCGATGTGAAAATCAACATCGTGGACACGCCCGGGCACAGCGACTTCGGCGGCGAGGTGGAGCGCGCCCTGAAAATGGTGGATGGCGTGATGCTGCTGGTGGACGCCAGCGAGGGCCCGCTTCCGCAAACCCGCTACGTGCTGGCCAAGGCGCTGGAGGCCAGGCTGCCGCCCATCGTGGTCATAAACAAGATTGACCGGCCGGACGCGCGCCCGCAGGAAGTACTGAACGAGATCTACGATTTGTTCATCGACCTGGACGCGGAAGAAAGCCAGCTTGACTTCCCCGTGCTGTACACCAACGCCAAGGCAGGGACGGCGAGCGATAGTCCCGAGGGGCGTGGACAGGACCTGCAGCCGCTGTTTGAGGCCATTCTGCAGCGCATTCCCGGTCCGGCAGGCGACGCCGACGGCCCGTTGCAGGTGCTGGTGGCCAATCTCGATTACAGCGATTATCTGGGACGGCTGGCGATCGCGCGCGTGGTCAGCGGCACCCTGAGCACCGGCGAGGACGTGGCCATCGCCAAGCTCGACGGATCGCTGCACAAAACCCGCATCACCAAGCTGTTCTCCTTTTCCGGCCTGAAGCGGCTCGACATTGCCCGTACCCAGCTGGGCGACATTGTGGCGGTGGCCGGAGTCGAAGGCATCACCATCGGGGAAACCATCGTCGCGGCCGAGAACCCGGTGCCTTTGCCGCCCATCAGCATCGACGAGCCCACCATTGCCATGCAGTTCACGGTCAACACCTCTCCCTTTGCCGGGCGGGAGGGCACGTACGTCACCTCGCGCCACCTGCGCGAGCGCCTGGAGAAGGAGCTGCTGACCAACGTTTCGCTGCGGGTGGAAGAGAGCGGCACAGACTCCTTCAAGGTGCTGGGACGGGGCGAGCTGCAGCTTTCCATCCTGCTGGAGATGATGCGCCGCGAAGGCTACGAGCTGATGGTGGGCAAGCCCGAGATCGTGACCAAGCGCATCGGGGGCAAGCTGATGGAGCCGCAGGAGCGGCTGACGGTGGACATTCCCGAAGAGTTCGTGGGCGTGGTGATGGAACAGCTGGGAACGCGCAAGGGCGAAGTCACCAACATGCATAACCACGGGTACGGGCGGGTGCGCATTGAGTTTCGCGTGCCCAGCCGCGGGCTGATCGGGTTGCGCAGCCAGCTGCTCACCGACACCCGCGGCACCATCGTGATGAATTCCCTCTTCGACGGCTATACCGAGTGGCAGGGAGAGATTCCGCATCGGCCTACCGGCGCCCTGGTGGCCGACCGGCCCGGCGTTTCCACTTCCTATGCGCTTTACAACCTGCAGGAGCGCGGCGAGCTTTTCGTGGGTCCGGGCGAGGAAGTGTATGAAGGCATGATTATCGGGGAAAACGCCAAGGACAACGACCTGGACGTCAACGTGGTGCGCGAGAAGAAGCTGACCAACATGCGCGCGTCCACGGCGGACGAGGCCATCCGCCTGGTGCCCTTCCGGCAACTCAACCTGGAGCAGGCGATCGAGTTCATTGCCGACGACGAGTTTGTCGAAGTCACGCCCAAGAGGCTGCGCCTGCGCAAGAAAATGCTGGCCGCGAACAAACGCAAAAAGAGCGAGAAGGTGGGCCTGGAAGAGACGTAACCTCCCGGTAAGCTTTCCCGCAGGAGCTAATCATGAAAGTTGGTTTTATTGGGCTGGGCGCGATGGGCCGCGCCATGGCGGAGAACCTGGTTCGTGCCGGGCACGAACTGGTGGCCTATAACCGCACGCGGGAGCGCGCCGAGTCGCTGCCCGGAGTGGCGGCCATCGCGAATACCCCGGCGGAGGCGGCGCGGGGAGCGGAGGCCGTGCTCACCATGCTCGCCGATGACCAGGCGCTGGAGGCGGTGGCGTTTGGCGAAGCGGGATTCCTGCCGGCGCTGGCGCCCGGAGCCGTGCACGTCTCTTCCAGCACGATCAGCGTGGCTTTAGCGGAGCGGCTCACGCAAGCTCACGCGGAACGGGGGCAGCGGTTCGTAGCCGCGCCGGTGTTCGGACGGCCGGAAGCCGCGCAGCAGGCGAAATTGTTCGTGGTGGCGGCCGGCGAGCATGCTGCCATCGCGGACTGCCGCCCCGTTTTCGACGCCATCGGGCAAAAGACGTTCGCCGTGGGCGAGGAGCCGCGCATGGCCAGCGCGGTGAAGCTGGGGGGAAATTTCCTGATCGCCAACGTCATCGAATCGATGGCGGAAGCCGTGGCGCTCATCCGCAAGCACGGCGTGGATCCGGAGAAATTCCTGGATCTGCTCACCAGCACCCTGTTCAGCGCGCCCGTGTACAAGACGTACGGCGGCAAGGTGGCTCGCGATGAATACCAGCCGGTCGGGTTCAAAATGCCGCTGGGACTCAAGGACATTCGTCTGACCCTGGCCGCGGCGGAAACCGTTCGGGTGCCCATGCCGGTGGCCGCCGTGATTCGCGATCACATGATTGCCGCGCTGGCGCAGGGCATGGAGAATGCCGACTGGTCGGCCTTCGCGCGCATCGTGGCCCGCAACGCGGGACTGGATGGGGACTAGCGGGTCAACCAGGAGCGGGCGCGCACCGTGAACACCGCGTACGGGAAAATCCAGAACAGGGCAAAGAAGGCGTAGTAGCCGTAAAAAATGCCGTAGACGAAATCTTTGGAACGCTCGCTCCGCAGGTAATAAATCATGTTGAAGAGCGAGACCAGGCCGATGGCAGCCAGCACGCGCAGCAGGTTCTCCGGCCGCGAGGCCACCAGCAGGGCAAGCACAATCATGGTGGCGTAGTTGACCGGATAGCGCAGGTTATTCAGCAGCCGCTCCAGAAGCGCGATCAACCGGACGCCCAGCGGCCGCTTCCAGACAATTCGAAGAAAACAAATCTCCTCGCGAACATAGCTGCGGTCCCAGCGCAGGAACATGCGGCAGAGCTGCGGATAGCGCACCGGCACCAGGGTGCGAACCTCCGCCGAGCGCTGATATACGGTGTTGTAGCCCGAGGCCAGCACCAGGTTGGTGAGAGCGCGGTCCTCGCCGTAGGTGCAGGGCGCTCCCAGGAAAGTCTGCGACATCCAGGCGCGCAGCACGCTCTTCAGGGTGTTGGCGCGGTACGCGGTAAGCGCGCCCGGACAGCAGTACACCGTTCCGTACGAGGATTCCACGGCGCGCATCAGGTCGAACGACAAGATGTATTGCACGTGCAGCATGCGCGGGATGATGCCCGCGGCGCGGTTGTAGACGGTGACCTTGCCGGCGACGGCGCCCACGCGCGCATCGCGGAAGGGGCCGGTGATGGCGAGCAGCGCGTCCGGCTGGATGGCGCTGTCGGAGTCGAGGGTGAGAATGACCTCGCCGTGAGCGCGGGCGAACCCCGCCGCCAGGGCGGCGCGTTTGCCCCGGTTCTGCGGCAGCCGGATGGGGGTGACCAGGTTGGGATAGCGGGCAGCCGCCTTGCGAATGTAGGACCAGGTATCGTCGGTGCTGCCGTCGTCCACTGCGAAAATTTCCAGCCGCCCGCGCGGGTAGAGCGCGTCCGCCACCGAGATGATCGAATTCAATACCATCGCGCCCTCGTTGTAGGCGGGAATCACCACCGAGAGCCGGGGCGCGTTCTTGAATGTGCACGGCGGAAAGGGCCGGTAGCGGAACCACAAGACGGTGCGAAAGCAGAGCAACAGCGTTCCCATCCCGAAAAACAGGACGCAGGGACGGACCAGCAGATGCGCCCAACGATGCTGCTCGGCTTCCAGCCAGAGCGGGCGCAGCAGCGATCCGTGAAGATTGGCATAGAGCAGCAGCCCGAATCCCACCAGCACGGCCGAACAGAAGATCCAGTCTTCTTTTGCGCCACCCCAAATCCGCGACGGCGCCGCCGCGCGGTCCCACTCTGCGGGAAGGGTTTGCCGGAGGGGTGTTGGAGGGGAAGGAGGGCGCTCGTTGCCGACGAGCGCGGGCATTTCCAAGGACCGTTCGCTCAAATTGTGGGTCTCCGGGCCTGAAGTCCTGTAGCCCCGCAAGGGCAGGGCAATCGCAGGATTGTACTAGACGAAGGCGGCGTCCTTTCAGAGATGCGCGCCCGGGGGAGCGCGATGCGATTTTCGCCGCCGCCGCCGCGGGGCCCGCTTAATGCAGCCGCGCGAAGCCGAGGGCGCAGAAACATCGTCGTCAAGGTGCAACGCTTTGCGCCTGCCGCGAGGCGCGTTTCGGGCCAGTCACCCCAGGGTCGGAAACATGAGTTGACCGGCTTCCCTGCCCGCCGCCTGCGCGATGCGCGCCTTCGGCGGCTTCTGATAAGCTGGCCAATTCCAAGCTCGCGCGCGAGGAGATCAGCTCCCGTATGCCGCTCACACAAGCGCCCCCCGCCCGTTACGACTTCAGCCTGCTGCGCGATGAGGACCTGTACCTCTTCAATGAGGGGAACCATACGCGCGTGTACGAGAAGCTGGGTTCTCACCCGGCAACGGTAGGAAGCCAGGAGGGCACCAACTTCGCCGTGTGGGCGCCCAACGCCCGCGAAGTATTCGTCATGGGCGACTTCAACCAGTGGAGCAAGAGCACGCATCCCATGCACGCGCGCGGGAACTCCGGCATCTGGGAGTGCTTCATCCCGGGCATTGGGCCGGGCGCGCTGTACAAGTACCACATCTACTCGCATCATCACGGCCACCGCACCGACAAAGCCGACCCCTTCGCCTTCGCCCAGGAGAAGCCTCCGCGCACGGGATCGTGCGTCTGGGACCTCGCCTACACCTGGGGTGACGAGCGCTGGATGCGCGACCGCCACCAGCGCAACTCGCTCCAGGCGCCGATCTCCATCTACGAGGTCCACCTGGGCTCGTGGATG
>JAMXLI010000254.1 GCA_024281115.1 Terriglobales bacterium
GCGAGGATTCCGAGTTCCCGCAGGACGGTGGCGCACCACTCCGGCCGACGACCGACAGCCGACGGCCGACGACTCCTGTCCGGATAGGTCTTTCCGCCACCCAGAAACCTCTGGACGAGATAGCCCATTTTCTGACGGGTTCCGCCAGTCCGGAACGCCAACCCGTAATAGTCGATATAGGCCACCGGCGGGCAATGGACGTGGGCGTCGAAGCACCGCGCAGCGAGTTAGGCGCCGTGGCCAGCAACGAAATTTGGGAGGAGATTTACGATCGCCTGGCCGAACTCGTACGCCAGCATCGCTCCACCCTGGTATTCGTCAACACCCGGCGGCTGGCGGAGCGTCTGGCCATGCACCTTGGCGAGCGTCTGGGCGAAGAAACGGTCGCGGCTCATCACGGATCATTGTCGCGCAAGCTGCGGCTCAGTGCCGAGAAGAGGCTGAAGAACGGCGAGATTTCCGTGCTGGTCGCCACCGCGTCCCTGGAACTCGGGATCGATATCGGATTCATCGATCTGGTGGCGCAGATCGGGTCGCCCCGCGCCATCGGCACCGCCCTGCAACGCATCGGCCGCAGCGGACATTGGCGGGGCGCCATCCCGAGGGCGCGGCTCTTCGCGACCACCCGCGACGAGCTTTTGGAATGCGCCGCCCTGGTGCGCGCCATTCACCACGGGGAACTCGATCGCATCACTGTCCCCGAGGCGCCGCTGGACATCCTGTCCCAGCAGATCGTGGCGGAATGCGCAGCCCGAACGAAATCCCCACCTAAGTCCCTGCCGGACGATGCCCACGTCCTTGGGCCGCAGGAAGGGCCCGCGGCCCCTTCGACCAGCTCAGGGCCGGCTGGGGATGACCGCGATCCCTCGGGACCGGAAGAGCGTTCCGGATGTTCTGAGGACGAACTGTATGCCTTGGTCACCCGCGCGTATCCTTATCGGGTCCTTCCCCGAAGCCAATTCGACCAGATCATCGCCATGTTGTCGGAAGGCATCGCCGCTCGGCGCGGACGCTACGGGGCTTACCTCCACCGCGATCAGGTGCACGGGCGGGTACGAGCACGGCGAGGAGCGCGGTTGGCAGCCATTACCAGCGGCGGCGCCATTCCCGATGCCGCCTTGTTCAGCATGGTCTCGCTTCCCGAGGGCACGGTTGTAGGCACTCTCGACGAAGATTTCGCTGTGGAAAGCAATGCCGGCGACATCGTCCTGCTGGGCAACACTTCCTGGCGCATCCGGCGGGTTGAGGGCTCGGCAGGCCGGGTATTGGTCGAGGACGCGCACGGCGCGCCACCCACGGTTCCCTTCTGGCGCGGCGAAGCGCCGGCCCGCACCGCCGAACTTTCGGCGGCGGTTGCCAACTTGCGGCAGCAGATCTCCGAACTGCTGCCCAACACACCCGCCCGCGCGGTCCGCGAAACCCACAAGACCGACGACGTGTTGAACGCAATTGCCTGGCTCCAGGGTGAGTGTGGGCTGGACGAATCCGGAGCCGAACAGGTTGTCGATCACCTGCTGCTGGGACGCGCCGTGCTGGGCGCGGTTCCGACCCAGCAGACCATCGTCGCTGAACGTTTCTTCGATGAAGGCGGCGGGATGCAGCTGGTAATCCATGCTCCCTTCGGTGCACGCGTAAATCGGGCGTGGGGCCTGACCTTGCGCAAGCGCTTTTGCCGCTCCTTCAATTTCGAATTGCAGGCCGCGGCCACCGACGACGGGTTGAACATCTCGCTGGCCGAACAGCACAGCTTTCCACTGGCCGATGTTTTCCATTATCTGCAGCCTGAAACCGCCCGCGAAGTGCTGGTGCAGGCAGTGCTCACCGCCCAGTCACCAATCTTTTCTGCCCGCTGGCGCTGGGACGCGCAGCGGGCGCTGGCGCTGCTGCGGTTCCAGAACGGAAAGAAAGTACCTCCACAGATTCAGCGAATGCGCGCCGACGACCTGCTGGCGTCCGTCTTCCCGGGGGTGGCAGCGTGTTTCGAAAATGTCGCAGGCGACATTCGGGTTCCCGATCACCCGCTGGTGCACGAAGTCATGAAGGATGTCTTGCGGGTAGCCATGGACGTGGACCGTCTGCTGGAATTGCTGCGCGGCATCGAGAACGGCTCCATCCGCTGCCTGGCAATCGACACCCCTGTGCCTTCGCAGTTTTCACACGAAATCCTGAACGCGAATCCTTACGCCTATCTCGATGATGCGCCCCTGGAAGAGCGGCGGGCGCGCGCCGTAGAGATGAGGCGGGTGCTGCCCGAAAGCGTGCTGCAGGAGGTCGGCCGCCTGGATCCGGAAGCGATCGCCCAAGTAACGCAGGAAGCCTGGCCCGATGTGCGCGATGCTGACGAGCTGCACGATGTTTTGCAGTCCCTCATCGCCCTCCCGGTTTTCACCACAGAGGGCACAGAGGACACAGAGGAAAACCGGAACAAAGCCAAAACCAGTGTCTCACCAACTCGTTCGGCTCCTCTTCACTCCGAGTTTTCCAAGGCAGTCGCTTCCTGGCGACCATACTTCGATGAACTCCTTACCACCGGACGGGCGGGTCAAACCCAGGTAGGCGAGCAGGAGTTCTGGATCACCGCCGAGCGAGCCGCCATATTCGAGCAATTGCAGCCGGCAGCCCAGTGGCTTCGCGCGCCGGCCGCGGTCCCTTCGCCGGAGACTCCGTCGCGCAGCGACGCCGTATTTGGGGCCGTAAGCGGTTGGATGCTGCATTGCGGGCCGATTACGGCGCGTCAACTGGCGAGCCTGCTGGCGCTGCCGCTCAACGAAATCGACCAGGCCCTGCAGCGGATGGAAGCCGGCGGAACCATTCTGCGCGGCAACTTTACAGCCAGCACCTCCGAGATCGAATGGTGCGAGCGGCGTCTGCTGGCTCGCATTCACCGGCTCACCGTCGGACGTTTGCGGCGCGAGATCGAACCGATGATGCCGGCACAGTTCATGCGCTGGCTTTTGCGCTGGCAGCATGTCGCGCCGGGCACCCAGGCGACAGGCGAACGCGGGACCCTGGAGGTTATTGAACAGCTGCAAGGATTCGAAGTCCCCGCGAACGCCTGGGAACGCGACGTATTGGCCCGCCGGGTTGCCAACTATGACCCCAAGATTCTCGACCAGCTCTGTCTGAGTGGAACCGTCGGCTGGGGCAGGCTCTCGCCGCATCCTGCAATGCTGGAGAACCGTTTCGAAGACCGTTCCCCGTTTCCCGTTTCCCGTTTCCGGTTTGTTCCTGCCGAGCAGCCGGCGGATGGCGCAAACCTCCGAGGTAAAGAGACAGAACCTGATCTGGAAACAGTGTCGAAATCC
>JAMXLI010000255.1 GCA_024281115.1 Terriglobales bacterium
GGGCGGCTGGTGGCCACCTACACGCCCGACGAGTTCCTGCGGTCGGAGGAACCTCTCACCGCCGCCTACGTTGCCGCTTTCCGCACCACCTCCGACGGAGAAAGAAGCCGATGAACGTCTTTCAATTCCTTGCGGAAAATCGCGTGGAGTTTGCCAGCCTCTTGTGGGAGCACGTCTGGATGGTGGGGACAGCCATGCTGATCGCCATCGCCGTGGGAGTTCCCCTGGGCATCCTGCTCACGCGCCGCCCGCAGTTTGATAAGCCCGTGCTGGGCGCCGCCAACATCATTCAGACCATCCCCAGCCTGGCGCTGTTTGGCTTTCTACTGCCTGCGCCTTGGCTGGGCGAGCGCGCCAGCCGGCTCGCCATCGTCGCTCTCGCGCTGTACGCGCTCTTGCCCCTGATCCGCAACACCTACGTGGGAATTACTGGCGTGGACCGCTCCGTGGTGGAAGCCGGGCGGGCCATGGGAATGACAGGATGGCAGCTCCTCTATCAGGTCCAGCTGCCGCTGGCATTGGGCGTGATTCTGGCGGGCGTACGCATTGCCACCGTCCTATCGGTGGGGTTGGCTACCATCGCGGCCGCCATTGGCGCGGGCGGGCTGGGGGAATACATCTTCCGCGGCCTGGCCATGATCAACAACCAGCTCATCCTGGCGGGCGCGGTCCCGGCGGCGCTGCTGGCCATTACCGCCGATCTCGGGCTCGGCCTTTTGGAAAAAAAGCTCAGCCGCCAATGAGACGCGCGCTGCTCCTCCTTGCCTTATCCGTGTTTCCGCTGGCCGGCTGCGGACCGCCGCGCGCTCAGCGCATCGTCATCGGCACCAAGAACTTCACCGAGCAACTGGTTCTGGGCGAGCTGATGGCGCAGCAGATTGAGGAGGTCGCCCACCTTCCCGTCGAGCGCCGTTACTACCTGGCGGGGACCTACATCTGCCAACAGGCTATGCTGGGCGGGCGCATTGATCTCTATCCCGAATACACCGGCACCGCGCTGACCGCCGTACTGAAGCAGCCTCCGGCCAAGGACCCGGCGGCCGTGCTCGCCAGCGTGAAAGACCAGTACCGGCAGCGGTTCAATTTCCAGGTCCTGGAGCCGTTCGGCTTCAACAATACGTTCGCCATCGAAATCCGCGGTGAGGATGCACGCCGCCTGCACCTGCAATCCTTGTCACAGGCCGCGCAGTTCACGCCCAGGTGGCGCGCCGGTTTTGGCTACGAGTTCATGGAGCGTCCCGACGGCTACCGCGGATTAGCCGCCACCTACGGCCTCAAGTTCGCCACCACCCCCCGCATCATGGACCTTGGCCTGCTCGCGCGCGCCCTGCGCGACCGGCAGATTGATCTGGCGGCCGGCAACACCACGGACGGACTCATCCCGGTTCTCGATCTTTTTGTGCTGGAGGACGACCGCAGATATTTTCCGCCTTACCAGGCGGTGCCGATCATCCGGGCGCCGGTGCTGGAGCGCCACCCCGAAGTACGCCGCGCACTGCAACCGCTCGCCGGCGCCATCTCCGAGACTGACATGCAGCGCCTCAATTTTGCGCTCGACGGTCAGCACCGCGATGTGAAAGAAGTGGTGCGCCAGTTCCGCAGGTCCCACTTTCAGCAGACGCGATAATAAGTCGTTTTGGCGAGAGCGGCGCCGGCGCCCACCGCCAGCCCCGCAGCACTAAACGTGGGCTCCGGCAGCGCGCCGGTTTCCGGCGGTATCCAGCACCTCGCGGACCTTCACCGAGAGGGCTTGCAGGGTGAAAGGTTTGTTGAGAAAGAAGGGCCGGCGGCCCCCTGTCCCCTCGCGCACGGTAGCATCCTCGGTGTACCCCGAAATGTACAGGATGGGCAGTTCGGGCCGGACCTCGGCCACGCGATCGGCCAGTTCGCGCCCTCCCATGCGCGGCATAACCATGTCGGTCAGCAGCAGGTGAATCGGTTCGCTGTACTGCTCGCAAATGCCCAGCGCTTCCAGGCCGTCGGCAGCGTGCAAACCGGTGTAGCCGTGGCTCTCCAGGAACTCCTGCAGCATCATGCGGACGGGCCCTTCGTCTTCGGCCAGCAAGATGGTCTCCTGACCACAGGGAATCGCCATCTGCTCCTGCGCCTTCACTTGCGGCTGCGCCTGTTCCTCGACCGCCGGAAGATAAATGCGGAAGCTCGCGCCCCGTCCCACGGCGCTCTCCACCTGGATGTAGCCGTCGCTCTGCTTAACGATTCCGTACACCGTCGCCAAACCCAACCCCGTGCCTTGTCCGCCTTTGGTGGTGAAAAAAGGCTCGAAGATGTGCGCCTGGGTACGCGTGTCCATGCCCTGGCCGTTATCGCTCACCGAGACCACTGCAAATTTTCCCTGGCGAGCCCCGGCATGCTGCTGGCAAAAAGCTTCGTCCAAGGTTGCGCTGCCGGTTTCAATGATCAGTTTGCCGCCGTGCGGCATGGCGTCGCGCGCGTTCACTGCCAGGTTCATCACGATTTGTTCAATCTGCACCGGATCGACCTTCACCCGCGGCACCGTGGGATCGAGCAGCATGACTAGATCAATGTCTTCTCCAATCAACCGCGGCAGCATCTTACCGATGTCCACCATCACGCTGTTCAGATCCAGCACCGACGGACACAGCATCTGCCGCCGGCTGAAGGCCAGCAACTGCTTGACTAAGGCCGCCGCCCGTGTCCCCGCCTGATGGATCTCGCTCGCCGCGCGATGCGCGGATGAGCCCGGAGCAGCCCGCTGCAACTGCACCTCCGCCTGGCCGTTGATGACAGTCAGCAGATTATTGAAGTCGTGTGCAATGCCGCCCGCCAGCCGCCCTACCGCTTCCATTTTTTGCGACTGCTGAAGCTGCTGCTCCAGGTGCTTGCGCTCGGTGATATCCCGCGAGTTGATCACGATGCCGCCGACGTCAGGATGGTCGAGCAGGTTGTTACCCACGCATTCCAGCGTCCGCCAGGAACCGTCCTTGTGGCGGAAGCGCGCCTCCACCAGCCGCACCGTGTTGCTGGTGCCCGCTTGCTCCCTCAGCAGCCCGCTGATGGCTAGCTGCTCGTCGGGGTGCAGGTAGGAGATCACGCTTTTTCCCACCAACTCGTCCGGTTCATATCCCAGGATCGGGCGGATGGACGGGCTCTCGTACAAGATGATGCCTTCTCCGTCGAGCACGGTGATGATGTCGGTGGAGTTCTGCACCAGGGATCGGAAGCGCTCTTCGCTGTTGCGAAGCGCTTCCTGGCTCGCGCTCAACGCCAGCTCCGCGGCTTTGCGGTCGGTGATGTCGCGAATGTAGGCAGTAAAGCTGGGCGGATCCGCATTGCCGATCCGGGTGACGGCCAACTCGAGCGGAAACTCGGTGCCGTCGGCCTTCAGGCCCGTGGTCTCAATGCGCCGGCCCAGGACCTGGCCCGCGCCCGAGGTCAGAAATTCAGCCATGGCACGGCGATGCCGCTCCATATGCCGCAAGGGAATGATCTGCGAGGCCAGGTCGCGCCCCAATATTTCCGCTCGTCGGATTCCGAATGTCCGTTCCGCGGCCGGATTGAACTCCGTCACCCGCCCTTGATGGTCCATGCAGATGATGCAGTCCAGCGCCGACTCCAGGATTGCCCCCTTGCGCGCTTCGCTTTCTTTCAGAGCTTCCTCGGCCAGCCGGCTGTCTGTAACGTCGAGTGCGATACCAATGACTCCCACGATCCCGCCCTCATGGCTGTGTAACGGCTCCACGTGCACGTGGAAAGTGCGCGCCGCCCACGTCGTCTCGAAGGTGACCGTATTCCCCTCCAGCGCGCGCCGGTGCGCGGCGATGGGTGGGAACTCCGCGTCTCTGGTGCCGAAGTACTCATAAAGGTCCTGCCCGAGCACCTGGTTTGTTTTCAAACCGATCACTGCGAGCCCGAGACCCAGCGATGAGGTGAAGCGCAGCTCGCGGTCGGTGGTCCAAAGCACGCCCGGGATCTGGTCCACCAGCAACTGCAGGCGCGATTGCTGGTCGTGGTGTTCCACTTGCGAGCGTTGTAAGGCCTCAAGCATGCCATTGATGGCAAACCCCAGATGCGCCAGCTCGTCTGTGCCCTGGGCGGGCACGCGCGCTGCCAGGTCCCCGCGGGTCCCGATCAGCGAAACGCTCTCGCTGAGCCGGCTCACACGCGAGAGCACCATGCGCTCCAGGAGCAGCAGGAAGATGGCGCCGAAAACCAGCCCGACCGCCGCTACCATGGCCAGGAACTGCAGCAGGCTTTCCTCGCCGCGTTGGTAGACGCGGCGGGGCATTCTGGCCCGCAGGATCAGCACCGGCCGTTGCTGCACATCCCGCAGCAGGTAGTAGCCTGCGATGGTGTCACTGGAGAGGGGCCGGATCAGCACCGGCGGACCCCGCTGCAGCTCCGCGCCCGCGGATTGCACATCGCGAGGAGCGCCGGGATCATTGACGCCGCTCACCAGCAGGTCAAAGTGGGTCAGCTTGGCCAGGCGGCTCACCTCTTCCCTATCCAACGGCCGGCCCATGATGAGGGTGCCCCGCGGCGGCCCCTCGCCCCGGCTGGTCAGGATCGGTCGGGAGGAGACGAGATAGGCTCCTTCGGCGAGACGGAGGATGCCGGCGGTGCGGCCGCGCGAGTCGGTGTGTTGGACCAGCGGCGAGGCAGGCTGCAGCAGCGGCAGGAGGCTGGACGGAGGCGGGACCTCGCGATGCTCGCGAATGTCATACCCGCGCTCCAGCACGATGCGGTTCTTGCCGTCCATAACAACCAGGAAACCCAGACGCGCGCGCTCGAACGTTGTCGGCGGGTACTCGGCGTCGGGATACGCGGGATAGCGGCCTTCGACAAAGCGGCGCGAGGCGTCCCAGGCGGAATAATCGGATACGGTTTCGTCCAGCGAGTCGAGGTCGTTCTCCAGCGCGCTGACCGCGCGTTCCACATTGCGTTGGGTCCCGGCGGATTCGAGGCTGGCGAAGTTGCGCAGAAGAACGGTGCGCGATAACCCGTAGAGAACAACGATCAGACCTGCCAGGGTCAGGCAGACGATGAGCAGCGTTTTGTTCCGTAACATCATCTGTCCTGCTGGTGGCGTTCCGCTGCCACACAACTGCCTCCGGCTGGCGGCGCAGCCTTTTCACCTCCTACCAGGGGTCCATGGGAAGCTCTATCCTACGAAGGGGTACGCGCGCCTAAAAGTAACCGAGGTCACCTCAATGGAGACGCTTGGCCGGGGGGCTGGGGGGCCGAAAAAGCGGCTGCCGGAGGAACCGCCAGGAGGTGCACTCCCGCCGTGACGCATGGCGCCAGGGCATAGCGCACGAGAGCTCCGCAATGGTTCAAAATCCACTGGTAGATTGTCTTCATCGAAACAACAGGAGATAAAGCATGGCTGATACCGCTGCTACCGGACTAGCCGGCAAACAATGCGTCGCCTGCCGCGGCGGCGTGCCGCCTCTTCAGGGGGAAGAACTGGCCGCGCTCCAGCGTCAGCTCCCCTCGTGGACCGTGGTCAACGGGCACCATCTGGTGCGGGAGTTCAAATTCCCCGACTTTCGCAAAGCGCTGGATTTCGCCGTTCAGGTGGGCGAACTGGCGGAAGAGCAATGGCACCACCCCGACATTCTTCTGAGTTGGGGCAAGGTCGTAATCACCATCTGGACCCACAAGATTGACGGGCTCACCGAGAGCGACTTCATCCTCGCGGCCAAGATTGACGAGCTGGAATGAACCCAGCCGGGTCGGCGCCCTCTTACATGGTGCGCGCCATGTGACCGGGCTCTTCCGCCTTCATTCCGATCCCGTAACGCTTGAGCTTGCGGTAGAGCGTGGCGCGGCTGATGCCCAGCAACTGTCCAGCCAGCGTCTTATCGCCATTCACCTGCTCGAACACGCGACGGATGGTGGCCCGCTCAATATCCTCCAGGTCGGTCGATGACATGCTCGTGGACGGCGTAGGCGAGGACATCAGATCCGCTGGACTGGAGAAGGCGGCCAGGGTAGGCGGCAAATCCTTAACTTCAATCACCTGCTGGTCGCCCAGCGCGATTGCCCGCTCGATGCAGTTTTCCAGCTCCCGCACGTTGCCCGGCCAGTCGTAGGCGCGCAAGCACTTCATCGCCGCCGCCGATACCTGGATGGGCTGGGTG
>JAMXLI010000256.1 GCA_024281115.1 Terriglobales bacterium
CGGTCGATTCCCCTGCCCTTGAAATAAAGCACATTCGCTTTCCCTATAGCAGTCAGCAGAGTTGACCGACCTCGGATTCAGATAAGTTGACCATCAAGCCTTTTGCCGAGGCAGATGGCGGATTTGAGGAAGGCGCTGGGAACGACTTCCCAGCAGAAGTGAAGAGAAAGTTAGCTTCTCGAGGCGTCAGCAGAGTCGACACCGGCACTCTTTCATCGACCCGCCGAACGTGTGCCTGGCCTTTGTCCTCCCTCGGGCCACCGGAGTGACCCAGAGGGTAGAACAAAGGTGTGTATTGTAAGATCTCCATCATAAGCCAAACCCTGGGTTTTTGATAGTCAGAATCCAGGAACATTTCCAGTTCTGCCCGGACTGGTACCGTCGCAGCCCGTCCATCCGGGAACTGGTGGGGCCGTACTATGTGGTCTTGCGCTCCCTGCTACGAGAGAAAGCGCGGCTGCGAGCTTGTCTCCGCCGCTGTCGGCATTGCCGGATTTTCTTCCTGACCCATCCCCGTAACGCACGGCGGCGCGATCTGGCCTGTCCCTTCGGATGTCGGCAAGCCCAACGCCGGCAGAATTCCATCCGCCGCAGCGTGGAGTACTACCGCAGCCGAGTGGGGAAGGTCAAAAAACGTGCGCACAACCAGCGACGTCAGTCGCGGCGAGCGTCGGCGCCGGTGAGGGCGCGGCGAGCCGATCGCGGGGCGCGGACAGCAGGGGCAGAGATGGGCTCCGGCATTGTGCGCTATGTGCAGATGGTGACCAGCCTGATCGAGGGCCGGCGGGTGAGCGAAGTGGAGATTGTACGCATGCTGGAACGGGCGGTGAGACAACACAGCATGGTGCGCCGTCGCCGTCGGGATTATCTTCTGAGTTGCTGGCCAGAGACGGGGGAGAGTCCCTGAAAGCAAGGGCATGAGAGAGGAAATCGAGCTGGCTGAGTTAGATGTGCGCTATGAGAACTACCGGATGAAGAATCCGGCATTCGAGAAGCGCCTGCTGGCTTCGATTGCGCAGCGCGGCATCGAGCAGGCTCTGGAGGGAGCGGCTGCGGGCGAAGGGAAGATCTTGCTCAACGGGTTCAAGCGTCGTCGTTGCGCGTTGCACCTGGGCATCCGGCGTGTGCCGTACGTTTCGCTGGGAGAAGACCAAGCCGGGGCCATCCTCAACCTGCTGCGCCTGTGCAACCAGTCGGCGCTGAGCTTGCTGGAGCAGGCGCGTTTCATCGACCAGCTGCGCCAGCTGAAGATGAGCGTGGCCGATATCGCGGAACAGTTATCGCGCAGCAAATCCTGGGTCAGCATGCGGCTGGGGCTCCTGGAGGAGATCAGCCCGCGGGTGCAGGAGGAGATCTTGGCCGGCCGCTTTCCCGTGTATCCCTACATGTACATCTTGCGGCCGTTCATGCGCCTGAACCGGGCGAGCCAGCAGGAGGTGGAGGAGTTCGTGTTGGCCGTCAGCGGACAAAGGCTGAGTGTGCGGGAGATTGAGCAACTGGCGTACGGCTACTTTCGTGGCCCGCGGTCCCTGCGGGAGATGATCCAGAACGGGCATGCGGGCGAGGTCCTGGCTTGGATGCGGCAGGTTCCGCAGGACGCCGAGGGGTGCAGTGAGTGGGAACGAATCCTGCTGCGGGATCTGGAGCTGGTGCAGAAGTACATGCAGCGGGTGATGGGCAAAAGTCTGTCCCCCAAGCTGCAGTCGCCGGCCTTTTTCGCCCAGGCCCATCTGGTGACGGCGGGGTTGCTGAGCCGCCACCGGGCTTTTTTCCACAGTGTGAGGGGACTGCATGATCGCAGCGGACAAGCGCAAAGCGGTGTATCTGCTCCACCAGGATGGCATGAGCCTAGGGGAGATTACTCGCCGTCTCCACCTCAGCCGTAACACGGTGCGCGCCATCCTGAAACAGAAAGGGGAGATGCCGCTCGGCCCACGCCAGGACAAGATCCGCATCGAGGAGGACCTGCTACGGCGGCTCTATGCGGAGTGTCAGGGATGGATGGAGCGGATGCACGAGAAGCTGGTGGAAGAACAAGGCCTGGATGTTTCCTACTCCACCGTACGCCGCCGCGTGCACGAGCTGGGTCTGGGGCAAGGCCGCGAGCAGCAACGCTGTGGCCGTGTGCCCGATAAACCGGGCGAAATGCAACACGATACCAGCCCCTACCGGGTTCAGCTGGGCACCACCACCACGCTGCTGATCGCCAGCATGATCTACCTGCGCTACTCCAAGCGCCGCTTTCTGCGCTTCTATCGCCACTTCAACCGCTTCCTGATGAAGTGCTTCTTACACGAAGCCCTCAGCTACTGGGGTTATGCAGCCCAGGTCTGCATTATCGACAACACCAACCTGGCTCGTTTGCGGGGAATCGGGGCCAATGCCGTGATGGTGCCGGAGATGGCCGACTTCGCCCGTGAGCGCGGGTTTCAGTTTGTATGCCATGAAAAGGGCCATGCCAACCGCAAGGCGGGGGAAGAGCGGAGCTTTTGGACGGTGGAGACGAACTTTTTCCCGGGACGCAGTTTTACCAGTCTGGAAGATCTGAATCAACAGGCGTTGGAGTGGGCCACCGTGCGCATGGAGCATCGGCCCCAGGGGGACAGCCGCATCATCCCGGCCGAAGCGTTCGAGAAGGAGCGTCCCCTGTTGGTCGCCGTACCCGCGCATCTGTCCGCGCCCTATGTGTGTGTGGACCGCTGCATCGATCAGTACGGCTATGTCGCCTTGGGCGACAACTACTACTGGGTGCCGGGGAAGGGGCGGGGTCAGGTCAAGGTGTTCGTCTACAGCGATCACTTAAAGATCTACCGCAACCGGGAAAGTCTGATGGAGTATCCGTTGGCGGGTGATGGCGTACGCAACCAACGCATCACTCCCCCCGATCTGCCGGCACCTCCGCACCAGCCCAACAATCGCAAGCGGCCGACCGAAGGAGAGGAGAAGCGGCTACGGGCATTAGCGCCGGCGGTGAATGAGTATCTGGACTTCGCCCTGGCCACCCGCTCCGGAGTGGCACGGCATCACTTTGTGCGCGAGTTGTTTGCCTTATCCCAGCACATGACCGGTGGGCTGTTTATAGAGACCCTCGCGCGCGCCCTGCGCTACCGCATTGCCGAGCTCGGGACCTTGCGGCGTATCGCCCGCCTAGCCGCGCAGCAAGGCCAGCTGGCCCTCGACTTCAGCGCCGAGGTGGATGACAGCTTCTGCGCGCGCGAAACCTACGAAGAAGGACGTCTGAGCGAGGCCCCGGATTTATCCGTGTATGACGAGATGTTCCAGGACGACGAAGAGGAGGATCCCCATGGATGAGCAGTTCGCCCAGACTCTGAAACACTTGCGTCTGTGGGGTGTAGTGACCCACTGGGAGGAGTATGTGGCCTTGGCCGAGCAAGCGGATGGTTCTCCCCTCCGCTTCCTCCGCCATGTCCTGGAAGAAGAATCCAGCCGCCACACTGAGAACGCTCGCCGCCTACGCCTGCTCCGGGCGAAAATTCCGGATCCGTGGCGGATGGAAACTTTCCCCTTCGAGCGGCAGCCCAATCTCAATAAGAAACGCCTGCTCGCCCTCTACGATGCCTTTGAGTACATGGAGAAACATCACAACTTCTGTTTCATCGGTCCGACCGGGGTGGGGAAGACGAGCTTAGCCACGGCGTTCCTGATCCAGGCCATTGAACGGGGATACCGCGGCCGTTACGTCCTGTTTTCCGACCTGATTAACGAACTGTTTCACTCCATCGCCGATCACTCCGAAGCGCAGGTGCTCGGGCGTTATCTCGCCTACGATCCGTTGCACATCGATGAGCTCGGGTACGTGGAGATGGAACCGACGCAGGTGGGTCTATTCTTCACCCTCATGCACAAGCGGCACCGCAAAAAATGCACGCTGATCACCTCGAATTTAGGGTTTTCCGAATGGGGTTCGTTTCTCAAAAACGCCCACCTGACGGCGGCGCTGATTGACCGGCTCACGGAAAACAGCTACGTGATCAACATGAGCAAATGCCGCAGCCTGCGACCGGTGCTGCAGGACAAAGGCGAAGCATGACGCGCCGCCTGCGGCCGGATGAGCTCTACGCCCTGCGCCAGATTCCTTTGCCCGCCGTGCTGCGGGCCAGCGGCGCCCGCCGGGATCGCTGCGACCGCAAGAAATGGCACACCGCCCAAGGCAGTCTTTCCGTGACCGGCATGCAGTTTATGAACTGGCATCACGGCCGCGGTGGCGGCGGTGCGATCGATCTGGTCATGCACCTGGAGAATCTGGACTTCCCGGCGGCCGTGGCCTGGCTCCACCGACGCTTCTGCTGGCCGGCGCCCGCGGCATCCGCTCGGCCAGCGGCCCGCCCTTTGCGGTTGCCGTCCCCCGACGCCAGCCAGTGGTCTGCGGTCGAGCGCTACCTGGTACGACAGCGCGCCCTTCCGGAAAAACTGCTGGCGGCCCTCCTGCAATCCGACCAACTCTATGCCGACACCCGGGGGAATGCGGTCTTCCTCCTGCGCGGCGAAGACCATCAGCCGGTGGGAGCCGAACTGCGCGGCACAGGGGCGGCCCGCTGGCGTGGCCTGGCCCCAGGCTCTCGCTGCGATCTCGGCTGCTTTCGGGTGCAGCCGGCTTCACCCACCAGTATCGTGTTGTGTGAGTCGGCGATCGACGCTCTCAGCTGTTCTCTCCTCCATTCCAGCTACTGCGCGATCTCTACCTCGGGAGCTCGCGCCGATCCGCCTTGGCTCGCCAGGCTGCTGCAGCAAGGCTTGCCCATTTACTGCGGCTTCGATGCCGATCCTGCTGGAGATCAGCAAGCACAACTCATGATGGCCCTCCACCCCCAGGTTCGCCGTCTTCGTCCCAGCCATCATGATTGGAATGACGTGCTCCAGGCCTGTCGCAGCAGCATCCATCCATCCACTTCCCTCCCGAGCGTTGCTAAGCCCTGACCGGCACTTTGACACTAAGACCCAGTAGGCTGCTTGGAAA
>JAMXLI010000257.1 GCA_024281115.1 Terriglobales bacterium
AACACCGAGTCCGACGGCCTGGCGGCCCCATCTTCAGCGGCCGGCTTGACCGGAGCTTGCTGGACAGGCTCGCGTTCCACCTCCACGGGGGAGGAAGGCGTCGCGGGACGGCTCTGCAATCCCATGATGGAAATCGTGATCAGGGCAGCGGCAGCAGTGGCCAAGGCAGCCGCCTGCCTCCAGCGGCGCGCCTCAAGCTGGCGAAGCCGGGGAGTCAGCGTCGGCCGCGCCGGGGCCGATTCAGCGCGCGACGGGGCCGGCGCGACCGGAGCGGGCTTGCTCTCGGCCGTCAACGCTGGCACCGATACGAAGGCAGCCGCTTCCCCGTTCACCGGGTGCGGCGCCGGGGTGAGCGCCGTGCTGGCGGCGCTCTGCCCTTGAGTGGCAAGTTCAGGCACCCCAGCCTGCTCGGTCTGGGCGCGACGCCGGCGCTCCGCTTCCGTCCAGGCGCGCGATTTGTAAGCCGGTGGAATCCAAAACCTGTCGTCATGCAGTTCCCGGCGCAGCTTGGCGGAACTGGAGGCCACATCGTTAAGCGACGTGCTGGATTTCGCAGCACCCTGCGCCGAACTGCGAAATAAGGTGCTCACCGCGCGCAGCCAGGACCTCTGAACCACCAACTCGTCGGCCAGCGACGCGGCGGGCGCGCTACGGGGAATGGAGGCGACGTTCACGTCCTGCGTAATCGGAAGCTCCATTTTTGGCGAGAAATTTTTTGCCGGTGCCGGGGGAACCGCCTTCACAGGTGCATGGAGGACCGGCGCTGATGAAGGCGTTGCTTTCTCCGCCGGCTGCATGCCGGAGGGGTGGTCGGCAAGGTACTCGAGCACCCGGCCCAAAGCCGCGCGTGGCGAGCAATTATCGAGCCGGATCTCCAGGTCCACATTTGGCTCAACACGCTGGCCGGGAGCGGCAATTTCGATGGTATGAAAGCGCGAGCGGAGATTCTCGGCGAATTCCAGGGCGTCCTGGAAGCGGCGGGCTACGATTCTTGCGATGGGCATTGAAACCGGTCCTGGGGCCGCAGAGGGTCCCGCGGGGGAACGTTCACTTCTGCAATTAGACGCAGCCACCGCGCCGGAGGTGGCCAGTATTCTGAAATGTTTACGGCTTCCCTAAAAAGGGCGTCTGGCGTGCATTCTGGAGCAAGTCCGCTGCCAAATTCAGGACCCGGGCCAAACGGTCTACCTCATCCTGGGTCCTGCGCACATCGCCCGCGTCAATAGCCTCATAGACGCCCGGCAGGGCTACGGCGGCGTAACCGGTGTACACGCCGGGTGCAAAGATTGCATGCTTGTACCAGGGGCGATTGGGTAGACCCTCGGGGAGAAGCAGCGTTCGTTCCGTCTGGCGCAAGATGGCGTTGAGGCGCCTATCCGACTCGGGGGTATCACTTAGCTGTTGCTTGACCAGCGCGCCGGCATCGGCAAATCGTTTGGCCGCATGGTCGGCCGCCTCGAAATTCACGTTTCCCGGGCCCCAGCGGGACCCAGCCTTCTTTCTCACAGCCTGTAGGAAGACCCCCACCTCGCTCCCGTACCGGGCATAGTCAAACGGGAGGAGGCGGGCGTCGGCCATGCGCAGGATCTCCAGCCCGTAGACGCGCGCCATCTGTTGCTCCAGGTGAAAATCCGGATCCGCAAATCGGGAGAAAGCCTCAAAATTATCGAAGACCGAGTGGTAGATGTACGGCCCATTCGATTCGACGTCGGTGGCCGGAATCCCCAGGTGCTGGAAGAAGACCGTGTAGTCCGACCCGCTGCCGAGATCGCCCACGGGCACGTCCCCGCCGGGGGCGAGGGGGGCGCGGCTCTGCGACCCGGTCAGATCCGGGCTGGCCTCGCGGGGCTGCTCCAGCCTGCGGCGCCACTGCTCATAGACGGTGCCGCCCTTTGCGCTGGGAACAGCCTTGCTGATATCGACGACGAATTGCTTCAGGCAGGGCACGGCCGCCGCGCTGAAGTTAGGCCCGGAAACCGCCGGGTCGGTGTTGAAATAGGCCACCGCCTGCCCCAGTTCGGCGGCGTGCTGCTCTCCCCACTCCGTCGAGCCGATCAGCCCCTGCTCCTCGGCGTCCCAGCTTCCGATCACGATGGTGCGGCGCGGATGCCATCCCGCCCGCAGCAGTTCCCCCAGGCCGCGGACCGCTTCCAGCATGGCCGTGGTGCCGCTGTTCGGGTCCACCGCGCCATAGACCCAAGCGTCCCGGTGATTGCCGGCGAGCACAAGCTCCTCGGCATCCTCGGCTCCGGGCACGCGCCCGATCACGTCCCAGATGGTGCGGTACTGGTAATCCTGTTGCAGGCGCATATGGAGCCGTACAGGTCCCGGCCCCAGGTGGTAGGTGAAAGGCAGCGCCCCTTGCCAATCGCGGGGGGAAGCGGGCCCGGCGAGGTTGGCCAGGATGGGCTGGGCGTCGCCCGAGGAGAGCGGCGTCGTGGGAATGCGTGGCAGCGCCGCCGACTGCTCCGGCGCTGTGCGCTTCGCCTGGGGCAGGTCGGGAACGCTGGCCACGCCTGGCGTGGTAGCGTCCCCGGGAAACTGGAAGATGTAGCCCACCGATCCGCGCTGCACGGCGGAGGCGGGACGCCACGGCCCCTTGGGGTAGACGTCGCCGCGGAAAAAGCCGTCATCGATCGGATCGGAGTAGATGATCAGCCCGGCGGCGCCGTGCTCCTGGGCAACATAGGCCTTTACGCCGCGAAAATTCTCGCCATAGCGCGCCAGGACGATTTTGCCGCGCACGTCAATCTTCAGTTCGGCCAGCTTCTTAAAATCCTCGGGGCGGCCGTAGTTGGCGTACACCACGTCGGCCTCCACCTCCCCGGAAGGAGAGTAGCCGCTGAACGGCACCACCACGCGGGGGTCGTCCTGGTAGGCGCCGGCGCCCTCCAGGTGTTCGCGGGTGGGACCGTGCATCTTCACGCCCGGCGGGAAGACCGCGTCCACGCTGATGGAGGCGGGATAGTTCATCCACACCTTGTATTCCGCAATTTCGGTCTGCAACCCGGCGGCGCGAAACTGGGCGGCCACATAGTCGGCAGTCTGCTTGTCTTCCGGCGTGCCCGCCATGTGGGGCGCGGCGGTGAGCGCGCGCAAGTGCTCGCGGGCGCGATCGGGCTGGGGCACGGAGAGGAAGAGTTGTTCCCAGCGGTCCTCAGCAGCCGCCGTGCGGGCGAGCGCGGGGGTGGAGCTTTGCGGCGCAGATGGCGGGGTGGAACTGGTATGGAAGGCAGTGCCGCAGAGCGCCAGTGCGATGGCCGACCCGACGAAGACCTTTCCCCAAAGCATGAACTCTCCCGCCTCCAGGCGCGAACGTACAGGTTACAACAGGGCTCGGCCCGCGCCGTTCAGGCGGCGGAAGAGTTCGCCAGCCGCAAGGCTTCTACCAGCTCCTCGACGTCGGGAGATTGGCCCTCGGCATACTCACGCGCAAAGGTGATTCTGCCCTGGCGGTCAACGACGAAGGCGGCGGGTGCGCTGGCGCCGGCGGAGTCGCCGGACGTGCGCAGGACACCATACTGCTCCGCCACCGCGCCGTGCGGCCAGTAATCGCTGCCCAGATACAAATCCAGCGGTCCGATGGCTTTTTCCCACGCCATGGTGTTGAAGACGGAATCCACGCTGATGGCGATCAACTCCGCGCCCGCGGCCGCAATGGCCGTAGATTGTCCAGCCACGGCACGCACCAGCAGTTCGGATGCGGGCGTCCAGTTGAGCGGGTGGAACAGCAGCAGCACGTTGTTGGCGCGGTGCTCGCTGAGGCGAAACAACTTGCGCACGCCCTGGTTGAGCGCGGTCAAGGCAAAATCGGGGGCGAAATCGCCGGGCTTCAGAGCAGGCATGCGTGGCAGCGCGGTGGAGCGAACATTCTACACGCGCCCCGCCGGAACTCGGGCTGAGCCCCTGCGGCCAGCGTTCCGCGGAGGACTCGCGCGCTTTCCGCGGCTCGCCGCGCACGTATCATCACGTTTCGAGCGCGCAAGGGTGAGTCGCGCTTTGACCAATTCGTTGGCGGTTGATTAGACTTCTGCGCCAGGAGGAAACCCTCAACATGGCAGCAGACCAGAACGTGGTGAAGCCCGGAGACGTGACGCAGCGCGTGGGTGTGGAAGTAATCCGCGCTCGTGGCGTGGACGTGCAAAAACTGATCAAGGTTCTCATCGCCAATGCGGGCGCTGAGTTCGCCAGCACCTACTACTACTACACCATTCTCCGCATGCACCTGGCCGGGCACGAAGATTACAAGGAAATCTGCGAAGATGCCCGCCTGGAAGACCGCGCTCACTTTGAGCTGATTGTTCCCCGCATTTACGAACTGGGCGGCGAACTGCCCAACGACCTGAAGGTATTTCACGACAACGCGGGCTGCGCCGCGGCTAAGCTCCCGGATCCGCCCACGGCGGTCAACATTCTTACCCTGCTGCTCGAATCGGAACGTTGCGCGATCCGCAGCTGGCAGGAGGTCTGCGACATGACCTTCGGCAAGGACCAGCGCACCTACGACCTGGCGCAGCGCATTTTGAACGAGGAAGTGGAGCACGAAGCCTGGTTCATCGAGCTGCTGGCCTGGGAGCGCGACAAGAAGAGCATTCCCTCGGGCCACTTCCGGCGCGGCGAGCCGGGCGATGCGCCCTACAGCAAGAACCGGCCCTTCTACATCGGCTCGTAGCCTTGGTTCCGCCCTCGCCGGGCCCCCGCGATTGGGGTCCGGCTGGGCGGGGCTGGGCATTCTTGCCCGTGCCAGTTCCCGAATCACAAACCGGCTTCCGAGTCGTCCTGATCACCCCCGGAGGCGAGCGCGAGATCCGCGTGCCCGCGACGCAGCATATCTGGGACGCCGCGCTGGCTTCCGGAATTCGCCTGCCCGCGATGTGCCACCAGGGCCGGTGCCTTTCCTGCGCCGCGCGTTTAGAGGGCGAGGGCCGGGTGGACCAGTCCGACTCCCACACCTATTTCCCCGAAGATTCCGCGGCCGGGTTCGTGCTGCCCTGCACCGCCAAGCCTCTTTCCGACCTGCGCCTGCGCACGCACCAGCAGGACGCGATGCGCGCTTTCCGGCGGGAGCATGGGCTTCCCGCACCCTACTCCTGAGCATCAGCGGAGCGAAAATCGAGAGTAGAGGTAATCGGCCGGCTGGGCGCAGGGGTGCAGGGCAGCCGCGCGCAACACGCAATCGAGCGGCGACCTACTTGCGCCGCAGCACGCGCTTGACCGCGCTGACGATGTGCGGCGCGGTCAAACCGTACTTCTCCATGAGCTCGTCCGGGGTGCCCGACTCCGCGTAGGTGTTCTGAACACCGACAAATTCCATGGGCACGGGATGGGAGCGGGCCACGGCGCGAGCGACGATGGAGCCCAGGCCGCCGTCGAGCAGGTGCTCCTCCGCCGTGACGATGGCGCCGCAATTGCGCGCCGCCTCGGCCACGGCCTCTTCGTCGAGCGGCTTCAACGTGTGCATGTCGATCACCTGGGTAAGGACGCCTTGCTCTTCGAGCTGCGACTGCGCCAGCAGCGCCTGACCGACTTCCAGCCCGCATGCAATGATGGCGGCCTGCCCCGGTTCGCCGTGCACCTTGGCCTTGCCAATGGCGAAACTCTCGCGCTCGTTGTACAGCACGGGCGCCTTGGGGCGGCCCGTGCGCATATACACGGGGCCCTGGTGTTCGGCCATGCGATGCACCAGCGCGCGCGCCGCGACCTCGTCGGCCGGACACAGCACGGCGAACCCCGGAAGAGAGCACATAAGGGCGAAATCCTCGATGGCCATCTGGCTGGGACCGTCTTCGCCAATCGAAATTCCGCCGTGCGAACCGCAAAACTTCGCGTTGACGTGGGGATAAGCCACCGACATGCGCAGCTGGTCGAATCCCTTGGCGCACAAAAACACCGAGAACGACGAGGCAAACGGGACCTTCCCGCTCAACGCCAAGCCGCTGGCGATTCCCACCATGTCGGCCTCGGCGATGCCGCAGGTGAAGAAGCGGTCGGGAAATTCCTTGGCGAACTTGGCGCTGTAGGTGGATTTGGACAAGTCGGCATCCAGCACCACCACGCTGGGATTGGTCTTGCCCAGCTCCGCGAGCGCCTGCCCGTAGGCTTCCCGGGTGGCGTGGCCCATTTTCAATTCAAACTTTGCCGCCGTGGTCTTCATGGTCGGAATCCTGGTCTCCCGCTGCCTACTATCGTGTCTGCAATTCCCGCAGGGCGGCTTGCACCTGCTCGGGCTTGGGCGCCACGCCGTGCCACTCCGGGTTGTTCTCCATGAACGACACGCCCTTGCCCTTCACGGTATGCGCTACCACCGCCGTGGGTTTTCCGGCGCCGCCGGCCCGCGCCGCCTCCAGCGCCGGGATCACCTGTCCGAAATCGTGGCCGTTAATTTCGACCGTGTGCCAGCCAAACGCGCGAAACTTCTCCGCCACCGGCGCCGGGTTGAGAATAGCTTTCACCCAGCCATCGAGCTGCTGCCCGTTGTTGTCGATAATCAGCGTCAGGTTCGAGAGCTTGTGGAAGCCGGCGAACATGGCGGCCTCCCAGACTTGCCCCTCCTCGATCTCGCCGTCGCCCACCATCACGAAAGTGTGAAAATCGCGGCCATCGAGACGGGCCGCCAGCGCCGCTCCAATTCCGATGGAGACGCCCTGGCCCAGGGAACCCGTGGAGGCTTCCAGGATGGGCAGCATGCGCTTGTCGGGATGGCCCTGCAGCGGCGAACCCAGCTTGCGCAGGGTATCGAGCAGGGCGCGATCGATGTAACCCGCCTCAGCGTAGGCGGCGTACAGCGCGGGGCAACCATGCCCCTTCGACAAGATGAAGCGGTCGCGCTCCGGCCACTCCGGCCTGCGGGGATCGTGCCGCATCACGCGAAAATACAAGGCGACCAGCAGCTCGACTTCCGAGAGCGATCCGCCCGGATGCCCGCTTCCGGCGGCGCCGATCATGCGAATGATGTCCTCGCGCATGCGGCGCGCGATCTCCTGCAGTTCCTCGATGGACTTGCCCTGCGTCATCGGCGTGCGTCTCCCGTCGGGGGCTTTACCAGTAGCGATGCCGGTTGATGTTTTGCTTGATGCCTTCGGTCCGGCTGCCTCTCCGGATTCTGCGTGGCGAGGGCGCAGCGCGGTCCCCGGCCCTCTCCCGCGGCCAACACCCACTCAACTGCGGCAACCCGTTTCCGGGGAGAAGGATCCGCTTTCAATGATTGTGTCCTGGGAAGAATGTGGGAAACGGCGCTAGTTTAGCCAGCCGCGCGCGCGCCGGTCAACGAAAACA
>JAMXLI010000258.1 GCA_024281115.1 Terriglobales bacterium
CGCGAAAGATTGGGGCGCCTGCGTTACCAGCATGGCCACGACGTGGGCGATATCGCTCGCCTGTAGCATGCGTGAGGTGTCCTTGCCCGCGTGCGGACTCAGTTCCGTGTTGGTTGAGCCTGGGCAAATCACCGCCACCCGTATGTTGTGGCTGCGCAGCTCCTCCGCCAGCGAGTAGCTCAGCCCGTTGAGCCCCCATTTTGAAGCTGCATAGGCAGCGCCGTTGGGCAGCGCGTTCTTTCCGGCAAGGGAGGAAATGTTGATGATGTGGCCGCCACCCCCGCGAATCATCATTGCCGTAAACGCGCGGACCATGTAGTACACGCCTCGCAGGTTCGTGTTCAGCACCTGCTCCCAGGATTCGGGCGGCAATTCGTGCAGAGGTCCGCCAACACCACCCAGGCCGGCGTTATTCACCAGAATGTCGAGGCGGCCAAACTGGCGCTCGACTTCGCGAGCCAGCGCATCGACGGATTGCAGCTGGCTGAGGTCACACTCCAAGGCAGTACAGCGGCCGCCAGCCGCGCGCAGACGCTGGGCAGTTTCTTCCAGCGGACCCCGGGAGCGGCCGCAGATGAGCACGCTAGCGCCTAATCCGCTCAGTTGGGCGGCAATCGCGGCACCGATTCCGCGCCCGCCACCGGTGACCAGGGCCACCTTCCCGGCCAGCGCTTGCGATACCGTGCTCGGGGCCGGGTTCATCTCGCCACCTTCTCCAGTGCCGGCGCACGCTTCACCTCCGCCTCGAAGCTGGGCAGATCGGGCCGGCCGGTAATCAGGCGCACGCCACGATCGAAGGTCCAGTACGACCATGCCCAGGAGAACAGCACCACGAAGCGGTTGCGAAAGCCGATGAGGTACATGATGTGCACGAACAGCCAGGCCAGCCACGCGGTGAAGCCGGAAAAGTGCAGCTTACCGACTTGGCCGACGGCGGCGGCGCGGCCAATGGTTGCCAGGCTGCCCTTATCGAAATAGCGGAAGGGCAGGCGCGGCTCGCCGCGCAGGTCGCGCAGGATGTTTTTCGCCGCCGCCTTGCCCTCCTGGATGGCGACGGGTGCCAGGCCCGGCAACAACTTACCGTGCTCATCCTGCAAGGAAGCCAGGTCGCCGATGACAAATACCTCGTGGTGAGCGCCGAGAGACAGATCCGGCTCCACGGGCACCCGCCCGGCGCGGTCCACGGGAACCCCCAGCAGCTTGCCTAGCGGAGAAGCGGCCACTCCGGCGGCCCAAAGCGTCACGGTCGCGGGCAGCTCTTCATCGCCAATGCGCACGGTTCGTGCACCGATGCCGGTGACGATGGCCGCGGTCCGCACTTCCACCCCAAGTCGCTCGAGCTGGCGCTGCGCGCTGGCCGACAAATCTTCCGTGTAGGCGGGCAGAACGCGCTTGCCGCCTTCCAGCAGGATGATGCGCGCCCGCTTGGGATCAATCTTGCGGAAATCTTTGGCCAGCGCGGTGCGCGTGATCTCGGCCAGGGTGCCAGCGAGCTCCACCCCGGTGGGACCTCCGCCGATTACCACGAAATTCAGCGGGTGGACGTTGGTGCCGGTTGCCGCCTCCCGCTCGGCCAGCTCGAAAGCCAGGAGCACGCGGTTGCGAATTTCCATCGCGTCCTCCACTGTTTTCAGGCCAGGCGCCAGCGGCTCCCACTCATCGTGTCCGAAATAGGCGTGGCTCGCTCCCGCAGCCACGATCAGGTAGTCGTACTCCAGCTCCAGGTCGGAGGCGCGCAGCCGGCGGCGAGCAAGATCGAAACCCGTGACCTCGGCCAGCAGCACCTCGGCATTGCGTTGCCGGCGCAATACCCAGCGAATGGGAGCCGTGATGTCGCCCGGTGAAAGACCTGCCGTGGCTACTTGATAAAGCAGGGGTTGAAAGGTGTGGTGGTTCTTGCGGTCTAACAGAGTGACTTGTACCGGCTTACCGGCAAGGGCCCGGGCCGCGGTGAGGCCGCCGAAGCCTCCGCCCACGATCACTACGCGCGGGGTCTTCGATGCCATGGCGCCTCCTCCCAATCTATGGGATTCACGCCAGCGGCCTGGGGACAGAAAACTTCGCGGCCTCCGTGGCCCGGCCCTGGTTTACTGCGGCGGAATCGTAGCCGGACCGGTCGAAGGCGGCGGAGGCGTGGTGGTAGAACTGGAACTGCCTCCCCCACCCGAGGCGGCCGCTGCCGCGCCTGCGCCGGCGGCGGCAATGATGGCCAGGATCAGGAGGTTGCGCTTCAGGTGCGAGCGCGCCGGAGGCGGCGGGGTTTGCCGCTCCGGGGGCGTTGCTGTCGCCGTAACCGGAGCCGCCGGCTGGGCTTGCATTCCGGAGAGAGCGGTTTGCGCAATAGCTTGCTGTTGCTGCTGAGCCGGTGTGACCTGAATGCGCCCCGCGCCCGCCGGCCTGAGCTCGACGAAATTTCCGCCGGCAACTTCCACCGTGGACTGCGACAGGTTTGATCTCGCCGTGGCCGCGCCTTTCAGCACGCGCAGGGTAGATCCCGCCTGCTCCGCCTGGACGTAGATATCGCTTGCGCTACGGGCATGGACCACCCCTTGGGGCACGCGGATGTCATAGCTGGCGGCCGCAGCCTTGAACTCAGGAAGCTCGCTGCGCAGCTGGCCGGAAAACAACTCCAGCGTGGTCTGCTGCAAGGCGGGGTCATTGCGCAGGATTTTGAAGGTAGTGTTGGAACCTACATCCACAATTGCGCCGCCGAAAAGGCGCAAGCGGATTCTCCCGCTGGCATCGGTCTTGATGGTGTCGTTGGCGTGCAGCGCGCGGTTGGGATCTAACGGGGCATCGTTGACGGTTGCGCCTGCGGTGTAGCCGGTCACGGAGGCGACCAGGAGGGGTCCGGACGGCGCATTGGCGGGGGTTGCGCCGCCGACTTGCTGCGCGCCCGCCGGCATCACCGTCAGCCAGCAAAGAACTGCTGCCACCGCCTTGCGCCACAAGGGCATGGAAGGTGCCGCATTGCCATCTTTGCTCATAAGTCTTCCTCTTCTACTGCACGGTCAGGAGCAGGTTCGTGGAACTCTGGGACGAACCCGACGTGGCCGTGGCCGTGAACGTGTACGTGCCGGGAGGGGTGCCCGTTCCCGGGGTGGGAGGATTGGTTGATCCCCCGCCGCCCCCGCCCCCTCCGCCGCCGCTGGAGCTGCTGCTCGATCCTCCACCGCAGGCGAACAGGAAGAGGGCGCAGGTCAGCAATAACCCGATGACCAGGGCGGAGCGAGCGCGCCGACGGCGCGCGCCGGCAGGCGATGCCGCCGAGAAGA
>JAMXLI010000259.1 GCA_024281115.1 Terriglobales bacterium
GGGCGGCGCTGCCGGCGCTGCCGGCCGGGCTGGCGGTGCGGGAGTTGGCGGGGCAGGAGCCGCGGCGCTGGGCGGCGCGGCGCTCGGAGTCGCCGGAGCGGGAGCTTCCGCGGGCGCAGCCGGACGAGGAGGCACAGGCGGCGCAACCGGCGGTTTAGCGGCCGGAGCGGCGGGCTTGGGCTCGATTGCGGGTGGCGGCGGCGCAACCGGCGCGGGCCGCGCGGGCGCTGCGGGAGCGCTTTGCTGCTGCGTGATCGCCTTCAGCACATCCCCAGGCTTGGAAATGTGCGAGAGGTCAATCTTGGTGCGAATGCCTTCTTCCGGGCGAGCAGCGCGCGAAGACCTGGAAGCCGCGCCCGCATGTGCTTCCGCCTGCTTCTGAAAATGGGCGCGGACCTTCTCCGCTTCGTCCACCTCGATGGAGCTGGAATGGGTCTTCTTCTCGGTGACGCCCACGAGAGGGAGCACGTCGAGGATCGCCTTGCTCTTTACTTCCAGCTCCCGGGCCAAGTCATTAATTCGAATCTTTTGCATCCGCCTTCAATTGCCTCCGTAGTCATGCCGCTAAGTCTTCATGTCAACCTCACGGTGTGTTCTCCAGGCCGCCGTGCGGCGGCCCGTACCACCAAGCTTATTCCCCAACAGCTTATTCTCCGCCGGATTCAGCTTTGGGTTCGCCCTCCCCGGAGAGCTCCTCCTGGGGCGCGGGTTCCTGCTGGGGCGCGGAGGTTTCGTCCGTCACGCCGGCCGGGGAAGCATCCAGAAGCTGCTCGTCGGAAGCGGCAACCTCGCCCTCTGCGGACGTGGCTTCGACCTCGCCTGGCTGCTCGCCTCCCGGGGCGGAGACATCGGCAACGAACTCGCCACCTTCTTCGACCGGTACGGCGGCGGCGCCTTCGGGCGCCTCCAAGCTGGAGAAATAATTATTAACCGCAATACTGATTTTTTCCACCGTCTTGGGCCCAATTCCGGGAATCGCCTCGAGCTGCTCCGGGGTCATATCCGCCAGGGCCTCGACGGTGGTAACGCCCGCCTCCGAAAGCTTCTCCAGGATGCCTTCGCCCAGCTCGGGCACGCGGTCGAGCGGGGTGGTCGTGGCATCCACCAGCGCGTTCATCTGCAGCTCGACCTCCTGGCGCTTCTCTTCCTCGCTCTTGATATCGATCTTCCAGCCCAGGAGCTTGGCGGCCAGGCGCACGTTCTGGCCTTTCTTGCCGATGGCCAGGGAGAGCTGGCTATCGTCAACGATGACTTCGAGGTGCTTGTCGGCGCTGTCGAGAACCGTGACGCGGCTGACCTTGGCGGGCTGAAGCGCCTTTTCAGCGAAGGTGACGGCGTCTTCCTGGTACTCGATGATGTCGATCTTCTCGCCGCGCAATTCGCGGATGATGGACTGCACGCGCATGCCCTTCATGCCGACGCATGCGCCGACCGCGTCCACATCCTTGTCCTTCGACATGACGGCGATCTTGGTACGCTCGCCCGCCTCCCGCGCGATGGCACGAATCACCACGGTGCCGTCATAAATTTCGGGAACCTCGGTCTGAAACAAGTGCTGCACCAGTTCGGGCGCGGCGCGCGAAACCACCACCTGCGGCCCCTTGGCGCCCCGCTCCAGGCGAGCGATGACCACGCGCACCCTCTCGCCCACGGCAAACGATTCCAGCCGCGACTGCTCCTTGCGCGGCATGCGCGCTTCCGCCTTGCCCACGTCGAAGATCACGTCCGGACCTTCCACCCGCTTTACGGTGGCGGTGACGATCTCGCCGACACGTCCGATGTACTCGTTGTAGACGGTGTCGCGCTCCGCCTCGCGCACCTTCTGGAAGATGACCTGCTTGGCCAGCTGGGCGGCAATGCGGCCCAGGATCCCCTCGGTGGGCTTCGGAATGCGCAGCTCGCCGCCAACCTCGGCAGCGGGATCGACCTTGCGGGCCTCGTCTACCGTGACCTGGAGGTTGGGATCCTCCACCTGCTCGGGCGCTTCGACGATGGCTTTCACCGCGTAGGCGCTGATCTTGCCCGTGTCTTTGTCGAGCACCGCGCGCAGGTTTTCCTGCGACTTGTAGTACTTGCGGGTGGCGACGACGATGGCGTCCTCCACCGCGCTGACTACAATCTGCGGATCGATACCCTTTTCGCGGCTGAGCGCGTCAATCGTGTTGTAAAGCTCGCTTGCCATAGATCTCTCATCCGGCCCCGGCCAGGGGCAGAAGCGTACCCGTTGCAGCGGGGCACGCGGGCGGCGAATCAGAATTCCGGAACCAGGTTCGCCTTCTCGATGTTGCTGTACTCGATTTGGACCGCCTGCGCTCCCTCGACCGCGCTCGCCTTGGCGCGCGGACGGCGCGGGGGCGGCAGCTCCAGGGTCACGCGGCCATCCTCGAAGCGCTGCAGCTTGCCCTCGAAGTGGCGGCTGCCATTCACCGGCGCCCGGGTGGCGATGCGCACCCGGTTGCCGGAAAAACGAACATAGTCGTCCGGACGCAGCAGCTTGCGATCCAGCCCGGGCGAAGAGACTTCAAGCACATAAGAGCCGCCGGGCACGGCATCCTCGACATCGAGGATGGTGCCGACCTCGCGGCTGAGATTGGCGCAGTCGTCGTGCGTCACCCCGCCCGGCTTGTCAATAAACACGCGCAGCATGCGGCTTTTGCCGCCACCGCGGAGCTCGACTTCGACCACCTCCAGCCCGCTGGAGGCAGCCACCCGGTCCACGATCGAGCGCACGCGGTCGAGATCCAAACTCATGAAAACACCGGGTTTATGTTTCGGCCGGCACCCGGGCGAAACGCCAAACAAAAAGTGGGCTTGCGCCCACTGGTGTGTTTCGCCAGAAACGGTATGACACAGCAGCTCTTGGGAAATAATACGCCGTTAAGCCGGAAAAAACAAACGCAGGGGCGGGCGGTGGCGCGACCGTCTGGCGGCACAAACCAACGGTGCTGTGCTGCGATTTTGCCGGCCGGACAGCATGATGGGTCCATCCAGTGAACGCCATCGCCGCCTCTCCAAGCGGCGCGCAAATACGCGGCAGCAAGCCATGCGCGGTTTGCCAGAGGCACATGCGGTCTCTAGAATAGGCGTTTAGTTCCCAAGCGAGACAATTGATGATTCATTTTCCGGTGCCCGAGGCGCTTACCTTCGACGACGTGTTGCTGCTGCCGGCGCGCTCCGACGTAATTCCCACCGGGGTCAACACCCAGACCAAGCTGACCCGCAACATCACGTTGAACATCCCGGTGGTAAGCGCCGCCATGGACACGGTGACCGAGTCGCGCATGGCCATCGCGCTGGCGCAGCAGGGCGGCCTGGGCATCGTTCACCGCAACCTCACCATCGAGCAGCAGGCCAACGAGGTGGACAAGGTCAAGCGCTCGGAGAGCGGGATGATCGTAGACCCGGTGACCATGGCGCCCGACGACAAGGTGGCGGATGCCCTGGAAGTGATGCGCAAGTACAAGATTTCCGGCGTGCCTATCACCAAGAACAAGAAGCTGGTGGGCATTCTTACCAACCGCGACCTGCGCTTCGAGAGCCGGACCGACATTCCCATCAGCCGGGTAATGACCAAGGAAAATCTGATTACCGTTCCCGTGGGCACGACCCTGGAAGAGGCGGAAGCCATCCTGCACGAGCACCGCGTGGAAAAGCTGCTGGTGGTGGACGACAAGTACAACCTGAAAGGCTTGATCACGGTCAAGGACATCCAGAAGAAACTGAAGTATCCCAATGCCGCCAAGGACGCGCATGGACGTCTGCGGGTGGGCGCGGCGCTGGGCGCGACCGGCGACTTCCTGGAACGGGCGCAGGAGATGGTGAAGGCCAAGGTGGACCTTCTGACCATTGACAGCGCCCACGGCCACTCCACGCTGGTGATGGAGGCCATCAAGCGGGTGAAGCAGAAGCTGCCGGAAGTGGAGCTGGCGGCGGGCAACGTAGCTACCTTTGACGGGGCGTGCGAACTGGTGCGCAGCGGCGCCGATGCGGTGAAAGTCGGGATCGGGCCGGGTTCCATCTGCACCACCCGGGTGGTGACAGGGGCGGGCGTTCCGCAGATCACGGCCATCGCGGAGGCCTACCGCGCCACCCGCGAGTCGGGCGTGCCCATCATCGCGGATGGCGGCATCAAGTACTCGGGGGACGTGACCAAGGCGCTGGCTGCAGGCGCCTCCGCGGTCATGATTGGCTCGCTGTTCGCGGGCACCGAGGAGAGTCCCGGAGAAACCATCCTGTACCAGGGACGCTCGTTCAAGGCCTATCGCGGCATGGGTTCGCTGGGAGCGATGGCGCAAGGCTCAAGCGAACGCTACTTTCAAAGCCTGGATAACGACTCCTCCACTGCCGATGGGCCGATCACGCAAGAGGGGGAGTCCAATCGCCTGGGCAAACTGGTTCCGGAAGGCATCGAGGGACGCGTTCCGCATCGCGGCTCCATGGGCATGGTGGTGCACCAGTTGGTGGGCGGGCTGCGGTCGGGCATGGGGTATTGCGGCGCCGCCTCTATCAGCGAGTTGCAGCAGAAGGCGCGCTTTGTGCGCATCAGCATGGCCGGCCTGCGCGAAAGCCACGTGCACGACGTCATCATCACCCGCGAAGCGCCGAACTACAGGCTGGAATAGGCGCCAGGCAGGCCAGTCGCCAATCATTTTTCCCAGAGCGGCCTCTGGAGCCGCAGCGCGCGGCCTGCGGCATAGGCCGCCTCTAAATCGGTTGACGAATTCTCGACAAACTCGGCGGCAGCTATGGGCCAACTGGATCCCGGCCTTGCTCTGGCTGGCCATCATCACGCTTGAGTCCACCGACCTGTTCTCTTCTTCGCATACCGGCGCGTGGCTGCGCGCCCTGGTGACCGCGGTGGTGGGCCCGGTTTCACCCGCGTGGTTTGAGTTGTTCCACGCGGTGCTGCGCAAAACCGGGCACGTAATGGGTTATGGCATGCTCAGCTTCCTGCTGTTCCGCGCCTGGCGGGTGACGCTGGACTGGGCCGACTCTGCGTGGGCCTTTCGCTGGGCCGCAATATCGTTCCTGATGACCGCCGCGGTAGCCAGCCTGGACGAGTGGCACCAGACTTACCTGCCCTCGCGCACGGGCACGATCCGCGACGTGTTCCTGGACAGCGCGGCCGCCCTGGCCGTGCAGTTTCTGCTGTGGGTGATTCTGAGCCGGCGGCGGACGCGCGATCCGCAAACCGTCGCGGCCGGCTAGCACGCGACCCGCGCGCTGCGGCAGGCCGCATCCCATGAAATGTTTACGCAAGATACAGTTGTGGCTAGTATTGCCGTATGCGGTCAGCTTGGCACTTCTTCGTACAACACTCTCTCGGCTTCATCTTTGGCTTTCTGCTCACTGCTGTGGGTGTTTTGGTAGGCGTTGGTGCTTATATTTTGACGATGGTGTGCCTAGCTGGCGCGGGGTTTTCGGCTATTGTGTGGTGTTTAAACTCTTCCCACGTGAGTGAATGGGAAACCAGAGAGGCACGGCCTGTCGCCCTGGTAGGTTGTTTGTTAATACTTGCAATATTTATTTCAGCAATGTATGGCACGTGGTACTTGAGAGAACAAGCGATACTACAGGACATACATGGCGCTCTTCTGCCGGACACGCTAGTGACGCCAGCAACGCCATGCGACGAGATGATGCCACACTATCGGAATGCTGTTTTATTTGTGTTTGGCAGTGCGGCATCAATCGTTACTAGTTTCCCTCACACAGTCTTGCAGATTAAGGGCAAGAAGCGACTTCTTGTTGACAAAGATCCGTCGGGCGGAGGCATTAGTCTATCGGTGGATATCTTCGACCAAGACAATAAACTTGTGGCGACTATAGACCACAATGAATTTTCCATTAATCAAAGCAATTACTCACTAAGGCAACGGCCGAATAGAAGTTCACTGATTGTTTATGATGAATACAAAAATGAGGTGCTAAACGTTCACTATTTGAACTCGGGGGCTATAAAGCTACTCGGAAGGCTTCATTATCCGGAAGCGACTGTTAGCTTTACGGAAAGGGGAGTGCTGGTGGGAGCACAGAATTTCTCCAACATCTGTATCGGTAATTTTCGTACCGACTTCAGTGTCAATTAAGCAACTTGGCTTGTGTCACGTAAGAAATCGTACGTCATTCCGGGCGCGAGGCAGAGCGCTCAGCGTTACGACCAGCGAGTTTATTAGCGGAGACCGAGGACAGCGGCCCCTGGCCGGAACTTTCTACCTTACTTTCGGCTGCTCGCCGGGTGGGAAAAGAAAAGCATGAGGGCAGCGACGGCGGCTAGCGCAGCCGACAGGTAGAACGGCAATCGCGGGCCATAGTGTTTCCACAACTCGCCGGTGAGAACGCTGGAGAGCAGCGCGGCCAGGCTGGTGACGAAGAAGTAGAGTCCAAGAGCGCGTCCGCGCGCCTGGGGAGCAACGGTTCCCGCGATGAGCGCGCGCAGCACCGGGTTCGTGCAAGCGTAGAACAGGCCATAGCTGGCCATTGCGCCCCACAGCGCGGCCGCCGAGGGCGCGGCGCCAAAAACCCAGTAGACGGCAGCGAACACCAGGTATCCGGCAGCGGCCAAGGCGCGCTTGGAGACGCGGTCGGCCAGGTGCCCGATCGGCCAGGAGAAAGCGGTGTAGGTGACATTGAAAACCAGGCCTAAAAGAGGCGCCAGATGCGGGGCGATGCCGGCGTCGGCGGCGCGCAACACCAGGAACATGTCGCTGGAATTTCCCACGGAGAAGACAGCGGTGGCGGCGAGCAACCAGTAGAAGCTCGCCAGCAGATCCGGGCGGGCCAGCCCGTGCGCAGTTTCGGTGGAGGGCGGCGAAGAGGAAGGCGGCGAATCCACAGCAGCACTGTGATCTGCCGAGCCGTGGTCGGTCTCGCGGATTCCCACCGCGGCGACCAAAATAGCCAGAAAGCCGGGCACAGCCGCCGCCCAGAAGACGCCGCGATAGCCGTGGGCGCTCACGATCCAGAGGGCCAGCGCGGGGCCGGCGATGGCGCCTGCCGTATCCATGGCCTGCAGGAGGCCGAAAGCGGCGCCCAGGCGGTCCGGCGCGACCGACTCGGCCAGCATGACGTCGCGCGGCGCCCCGCGCACGCCTTTGGCCAGGCGGTCGGCAAAGCGGATGATGAGCACCTGCCACGCGGCGGTCGCGACGGCCAGTACCGGCTTGACCGCATTCGCGACCAGGTAGCCGCCCACAACCAGCGGCTTGCGCCGCCCTACCCGGTCGGCCAGGTAGCCGGAAAAGAGCTTGGCGAAGGAGGCCACGCTCTCCGCGATTCCCTCGATCACGCCGAGCGTGGCGGGACCGGCGCCAATCGAGACCAGGAACGCAGGCAGGATCCAGTAGGCCATCTCGCTGGCCGTGTCGTTCAGAAAGGAAGTGGCGCCGAAGACCCAGAGGTTGCGCGAGCGCGGCCGGGCGGGGGAAGCCATCGAATCGGTTGTATCACGCGGGGCGGAAGCGGCGGGAGCGGAGCGGCGGCGGAGCGGGGGTCGGCGCGAGGAACGTCTGGCGGCGCGGCGTTAGTAGAGAGCGCCGTAGCGGGTCACGGCCCAGCCGGCGCCGTTCCGCTGGGTGGTGATGAACAAGTCTTCCGGATAGGTGCGGGTTCCATCCTGGCGGACGACCTTGTATTGCAGTACCACCAGCGGCGGACGCTCGTCGCGGTCGAAGAGCCGGTACGAGACGATGGGGTGCTGGCGCTCGGCGGAGCAGATGAATTGCGCATACGAGCGGCGGTAATCCTGGAACCAGGGGGCGAGTTCTTCAGCGCAGCGGCCCGCACGCATGGCGTTGAGGGTAGCGGCGGCGACCCGCTCAGGGGAGCGATCGCGTACGGGATTGAAATTGACGCGCAGGGCCTGGCCGGAGAGGGGGTCCTTTTCCTCGGAGCGGGACAAGACGGGCGGCTGATGGTCGAGCCACACCAGCGTACCCAGCACGACCAGCAGGAGAAACGAGCCCACGATGAGGATGGTGCGCAACCGCATCGGCGTGAGTTTAGCCCGGGTAGGGCGGCGCGGGGCAGCACGAAGGTGCATGGGCGGCAGGCGTTCGTTAGGAACGCCCGCGCGTGGTGTTTGGCCACTATGTAAAAACACCTAGGCTGGCATGGTGCGGTGCGCGGAACAATAAAAAGAAAAGCACCCGCGAACGGGTGCTTTCAATTCCTTCAAGTTCCTGAACTGGCGGCGAGCGCCGCGCGTTATTCGGCGGCGCCGGAAGGCGGCGGTTCCTCCTGCGCCTGTTCGGCCTGCTGCGCCTCTTCCATGGCCTTGCGGGTCTCCTCGGCGCGCTTGGCGCGCAGCTCGGCGCGTTTCTGGCGCTTCTCGTCGAGCACCTTCTCGCTGCCCAGCAACTCGATAAAGGCCTTCTCCGCGCCATCGCCCTTCTGGAATCCGGAGCGGATGATGCGCAGGTAGCCGCCTTCGCGGTCGCCATAGCGCGGCGAGATTTCGAACAACTTGTCCACGGCGTCGCGAGTCATGAGGTAGGCAGCCGCCTGGCGGCGGGAGGAGAGGTCGCCGCGCTTGCCCAGCGTGATCATGCGCTCCACGTGCGGGCGCATGGCCTTGGCCTTGGTGACGGTGGTCTCGATGCGCTCCTCGACGATGAGCGAGGTCACCAGGTTGCGCAGCAGCGCGCGCCGGTGACTCGTATTACGTCCTAATTTCCAACCAGCTTTGCGATGACGCATGTTCGCTTCCCTCGCTCTAGTATTGCGGCCCTTCGCCGTAGGGCGATCCCAGGGTGGAAACGGGCTGGGGCGCGCCGGGCACGGCATTCCCGTGCTCGTCGATCTTCATGCCCAGGCTCAGGCCCATCGAGGCCAGGATTTCCTTGATCTCGTTCAGCGACTTGCGGCCGAAGTTCTTGGTCTTGAGCATCTCGGCCTCGGTCTTCTGCACCAGCTCGCCGATGGTCTGAATGTTGGCGTTCTTCAGGCAGTTGTAGCTGCGCACGGAGAGCTCGAGCTCCTCGACCGAGCGGTTCAGGTTCTCGTTGCGGATTTCCGGCTTGCGGTCGTCCGCCGAGCTCATGGTCTCGAGCTCTTCCTCGAAGTTGATGAAGATGTTCATGTGGTCCTTCAGCAACTTGGCGGAGAGGCCGAGCGCGTCGGCGGGCGAAACCGAGCCGTTGGTCCAGATTTCAAGGGTGAGCTTGTCGTAGTCGGTGATCTGACCCAGGCGCGCCGCCTCCACGGTGTAGTTGCACTTGCGCACCGGGGAGTGGACGGAGTCGATGGGGATGAAACCGATGCCCAGGTCTTCCTCGAAGTTCTTGTCGGCGGAAACGTAGCCGCGTCCGCGCTTGAGGCGCATTTCCATATCCAGCTTGCCGCCCTCGCTGACGGTGGCGATGTAGACGTCCTTGTCGAGGATTTCGACGTCGGCATCGGCCTCGATCATGCCGGAGGTGACCACGCCGGGCTGGTCGGCGCGCAGATAGATGGCCTTGGGCGCGTCGCCGCTCAGCTTGAACGGCACCTGCTTGAGGTTGAGGATGATATCGGTGGCATCCTCCACCACTCCCGGGATGGATTGAAACTCGTGCAGCACGCCCTCGATCTTGACCGCGGTCACGGCAGCGCCTTCGATGGAGGACAGCAGCACACGGCGCAGCGCGTTGCCGATGGTGGTGCCGAAGCCGCGCTCAAACGGCTGCGCCCAGAACATTCCGTAGCGGTCGGTCAGCGACTCGGTATCGGTCGCCAGGCGTTTTGGTTTCTGAAAACCCTTCCAAAGCATTCGTGTTCTCCTTTTCGGCCATGCTGCTCAGCGCGGCTCCCCGGAACTGCCCCGGCCCGGGTCAAGCGCCGCGCCGGCTGAACTGGCGCGAATACGGGCAAAAATCTGCGGCCGGCCCTGCCCGTTCGAGCGGGGGCGCAGCGCGCTACTTGCTGTACAACTCGACGATCAGCTGCTCGTTCACCGGCAGCTGGATGTCTTCGCGTTTAGGCAGCGCGGTGACCCTGGCTTTCAGGTTCTCGCGGTCGAACTCCAACCACAGGGGCGCGGCCTGGTGCGAGCTGAATTCCCTGGCCTGCTGAATGGCGGGCACATTGCGACTGCTCTCGCGCACCGCGATCTCGTCGCCGACCTTCACCTGAAAGGAAGGGATGTTCACCTTGCGCCCGTTCACCTCGATGTGGCCGTGGCGGATAAACTGGCGCGCCTGACGCCGGGCCACCGCCATCCCCAGACGATAGAGAACGCTGTCGAGCCGCCGCTCCAGCTGCTGCAGCAGCAGAAATCCGGTGACACCGGGGGTACGGGCGGCGTTCTCGAAGTATTTGCGGAACTGCGCTTCCTGGGTGAAATAGATGCGCTTGGCTTTCTGCTTTTCGCGCAACTGCAAGCCGTAGCCGACCACCTTGGCTTTGCGGTCCTTGCCGTGCTGGCCGGGAGCGAAGTTACGCTTCTCCACGGGGCATTTGTCGCTGAAACACTTGGCGCCCTTCAAAAAGAGCTTCAAGCCTTCACGGCGGCAGAGACGGCAAACTGGTCCTTTGTAACGTGCCAATGTTCCTCCTCGTAAATCCCGGGCTGCGCCCGGAATTGGCGCTCACCGCCTCAGCGGCTGAGCGGTCTGGATCGGTTTACAGGCATGGCGGCCCTTCTTCCCGATCCGAATCTGTTGCTGTTGCCGGTCGCAAGCCGCGCGGGCGTGACCCAGCAACCGTAAAACGTGAAGCAGCTACACCCGGCGGCGCTTGGGCGGACGGCACCCGTTGTGCGGGATCGGGGTCACGTCCTTGATCGAGCGCACCTCAATGCCGGCAGCCGAGAGCGCGCGGATGGCGGACTCGCGCCCGGAGCCGGGGCCGCTCACCCTGACTTCCACGCTGCGCAACCCATGGTCGCGCGCCATGTTGGCGGCGTTCATGGCCGCTTGCTGCGCGGCAAACGGCGTACCCTTGCGCGAGCCGCGAAAGCCGAGGGAGCCCGAACTCTTCCACGAGACCACGTTGCCCGCCTGGTCGGCGATGGTCACGATGGTGTTGTTGAACGACGCCTGAATGTGCACCACACCATAGGGCACATGCTTGCGCTCTTTGCGCTTGAACTGCTTCTTCTTGCCTTTTTTCTCGGGCGCCGCAGCGCCGCCACTTGCTTGTGCTTTGGCCATGGCTTAGGTCTTCGCGGTCGATTTCTTCTTCTGCGCAATCGTGCCCTTGCGCGGCCCCTTGCGGGTACGCGCGTTAGTGTGAGTCCGCTGGCCGCGGACCGGCAGGTTGCGCCGGTGCCGGTAGCCGCGGTAGGAACCGATTTCGATCAGGCGCTTGATGTGCATCGAGGTGTCCTTGCGCAGGTCGCCTTCGACGCCGCCCTCGGACTCGATCACCTGGCGGATGCGGTTCACTTCCTCCTCGTTCAGGTCCTGGATTTTCTTGACTCCATCCACATTGGCCTGCTCGAGGATGCGGCGGGAGCGGGAAGTCCCGATCCCGTAGATATAGGTGAGCGCAACACTGGTGTGCTTGTTGCGCGGTAAATCAACGCCTGCAATACGCGCCATAAAAAAACCCCTGGTCCCGGCACCGGCGACGGCCGGCGCGGACCTCAGCCTTGCCGTTGTTTATGTTTCGAGTTCTCGCAGATCACCCGCACCACGCCGCGGCGGCGGATCACCTTGCACTTGTCGCAAATCTTCTTTACCGACGCTCGTACCTTCATAAGGAATCCCTGTTTCGATGCCTGACCACGCGCTCCGGTCGCAAGCCGGGGCTAAAGCCCCTGTGGCTCTGACCCATTTCGCGGGCCTAAAGGCCCGCTCTTCCACTTCGCTCCGGGGCTAAAGCCCCGTAAACCATCCGTGCGCGGCCGGCGATTTTCACGTCGCGCGCCGGCGGCGCTACTTGTAGCGATACACAATGCGGCCGCGCGTCAGGTCGTAGGGGGACAATTCCACCGCGACCTTATCGCCCGGCAGAATGCGAATGAAGTTTTTGCGCATCTTGCCGGAGACGTGCGCCAGCACCTGGTGCTTGTTCTCCAGTTCCACCTTGAACATCGCATTGGGCAACGGCTCGATGACCGTCGCCATAACTTCGATCGCGTCCTCTTTACTCATGCATCCTTGAACGTAGCGCCACACCTTCCGCGCCGCACAGCGGCGCTATTCGGTCAAAATCAGCGGGCCATTCTTGGTGACGGCCACGCAGTGCTCGAAATGCGCGCTGTAGCTGCCATCCTCGGTGACCGCGGTCCAATTGTCGTTCAGCAGCCGCGCGCCCGGGCGCCCGGCATTCACCATGGGCTCAATGGCCAAAACCATGCCTTCGAGCAGGGGCAAGCCATCGCCACGGCGTCCGAAATTCGGCACCTGGGGCTCCTCGTGCAGCTCGGTGCCGATACCATGGCCCACAAACTCGCGCACGATGCTGAAGCCGTTGGCCTCCACGTGCTGCTGCACGGCGGAGCTGAGGTCGCCCAGGGAGTTGCCCACGCGCGCCTGCTCGATGGCTTGATAGAGCGCCTCGCGGGTCACCTGCATCAGCTTCTGCAGCTTGGGGCTCGTGTCCTCAACCGGCACGGTGATGGCCGCGTCGGCATAGTAGCCATCGAGCACGACGCCGCAATCGATGGAGACGATGTCGCCCGCCTTCAGCAAGCGCCGGGCCGACGGAATCCCGTGCACAATCTCCTGGTTCACCGACGTGCAGAGCACGCAGGGATAACCGCGATATCCCTTGAACGCAGGGGTGGCGCCGAGATCGCGAATCTGGCGTTCGGCGGCGCGCTCCAGGTCCATGGTGCTGGCGCCGGGCACAGCCAGGCGGGCGCAGGCATCCAGCACTTGGCGCACAATGCGGCCGCTGCGGCGCATCTTCTCGATCTGGGCGGGCTCTTTAAGCTTTATGCTCAATCGCCTTCAGAGCCTCCGCAAAAACTTCTTCCGCCGGGCGCGCGCCATGCAGCTCCAGCAACTCGCCCCGCTGCTTGTAAAACTCCACCAGCGGCAAGGTCTGCCGCTCGTAGGACTTCAAACGCTCCGCAATCACTTCCTCGCGATCATCGGGGCGGGTGATCAGCGCGGAACCATCCACATCGCAAAGTTTGTCTGCGCGGGGCGGCTGGGAATGAACGTTGTAAATGCGCCCGCAGGTGGGACACGACAGGCGCCCGCTGAGACGGTGCAACAATTCATTGTATCCCACGGTAATACTCATCACAAGCGGGCGGCCGCAGACGTGGCCGGCGACGCCATGATGCTCGAGAAAATCTTCCAGCCATTCCGCCTGGCCGAGGGTGCGGGGATAACCGTCGAGAATAAACCCGCGCGCGCAATCCTCGTCCTGCAGGCGGTAATCCACCATCTGGTTAACCAAGTCGTCAGACACCAACTCGCCCCGGCCCATGGTCTCCTTGGCGCGGCGTCCGAGCGGGGTGCCACGGGCGACATTGTCGCGCAACAGGTCTCCGGTGGAGATCTGCGGAATGCCGTAGCGCGCGGCGATACGCTTGGCCTGGGTCCCCTTGCCCGCGCCCGGAGGGCCCAGCAGGATGATGGGACCGACGTTCTTCACGACCGGCTCGGGTTGGGGCTGCGCGCTCATGGTCATAATTGCCAACAACCGCTCAGGCCCAGGTGCGGCGCCCACGGATCCGTCCGCTGCGCGGGCTGAAGCCCTCATAATGCCGCATGATCAGCTGCGCCTCGATCTGCGTGACCGTATCCATGGCTACACCAACCACGATGAGCAGCGACGTTCCCCCAAAGTAGAAGTTGACGCCCAGACCGTTGGTGAACCAGGCGGGCAGCCGCTCGAAAAACGCACCCAGCGCCCCCGGCAGGTGGTTCAGGTGAATGCCGGCAATCATCCACTCCGGAATGAACGAAATGATGATCAGGTAGAGCGCGCCCACCAGGGTGATGCGGGTAAGAATCTCGTTGATGTGGTCGGAGGTGCGCTTGCCGGGACGAATGCCGGGAATGAACCCGCCGTACTTGCGCATGTTGTCGGCGACCTCGGTCGGGTTGAACACGATCGAGACGTAGAAGTAGGCGAAGAAGATGATGCCCAGGGCGTAGAGCAGGGTGTAGAGCGGCTCGCCCCAGCCCAGGGCGCGGAGCAACGGGCCGAAATAACGGTTATCGCGGAAGGCGAAGCCGGCCGTCTGCGGCAAGGTCAAGATGGAGGAGGCGAAGATCACCGGCATCACGCCGCCGGCATTGACGCGCAGGGGCAGATGCGTGGACTGCCCACCCATGATCTTGCGGCCGACCACGCGCTTGGCGTATTGCACGGGAATGCGCCGCTCGGAGCGTTCCACGTACACAATGAAGGCGACCACGAGCAGCATGATGCCGACCAGCAGGAGGATGGCGGGCGCGGTAAAGGCGCCCCAGGCGTCGGTGCGGACCTTGTCCACCAGGTCGAGAACGCCGCGAGGCAAGCCGACCACGATGCCGGCGAAGATCAGCAACGACATGCCGTTGCCTACGCCGCGCTCGGTGATCTGCTCGCCCAGCCACATGATGAAGGCGCTGCCCGTGGTCAAGGTCAGCATGGTCATCAGGATGAACCCGATGCCGGGATTGTTGACAAAGGCCGTGCCTCCCGCCAGGGTGGACTTCTCCAGGGTCACGGCAATGCCCATGGATTGCACGGCGCTGAGCAGGACCGTCAGATAGCGGGTCCACTGGGTGATTTTCTTGCGCCCCAGCTCGCCTTCCTTCTGCAGCTTGGCCAGCGGCTCGTAGACCACGGTCAGAAGCTGCAGGATGATGGAGGCGGTGATGTAGGGCATGATGCCCAGGGCAAAAATCGTGAGCCGGCGCAGTTGCCCGCCGCTGAACAGGTCCACGAAACCCAGGAAGGTGCCGCGGTTCTGATCGAAGAACTGCTGCAGCAGGTCGGCATTGATCCCGGGAGTGGGAATGTGGCCGCCCAGGCGGTACACCGCGAGCAGCGCCAGCGTAAACAGGATGCGCTTGCGCAGGTCGGGAATGCGAAATACGTTCGCCAGCTTCTCAAGCATTACGCAAGGACCTCGGCCTTACCGCCGGCCTGGATGATCTTTTCCTGCGCCGATTTGGAAAACTTGTGCGCCTGCACGGTGAGCGCGGCCTTCAGCTCGCCGTCGCCCAGCACCTTGATACGCTGGGTCTTCTTCACCAGGCGGTTCTTGCGCAGTACTTCCGGCGTGATGGTGGTTTCGCCCAGTTCCGCCAGCGCGCCCACGTTTACCACCGCATATTCCTCGCGGAAGATGTTGGTGAAACCGCGCTTGGGCAGGCGGCGGTGCAACGGCATCTGTCCGCCCTCAAAGCCGCGCATCATGCGCGAACCGGAGCGCGAGCGCTGGCCCTTGTGGCCGCGGGTGGAAGTTTTACCCATGCCGGAGCCCAAGCCACGGCCCACCCGCTTCTTGTTCTCGTTGGCCCGCTTGGGGGCGCGAATTGTCGAAAGATTCATGACGTCGTTTCCTAACGTGCCGCGCGGGCAGAATCCACCACTTTGACCAGGTGAGGAACTTTTTTCACCATGCCGCGGATGGCGGGCGTGTCCTGGCGCTCGATGACCTGGTTGAGGCGGGTGAACCCCAGACCGCGGATTACCAGCTTGTGCTTGCGGGGCGCGGCGATCGCGGAGCGCACCCATTGCAGGTGCAGGGTGCCGGACGCCGCGGCCTGCTTCTTTTTGTCGGGCATGTTACAGCTCCTCCGCCGCCTTGCCGCGAAGCGCGGCCACGGCTTCACGGTTCTTCAGCTTCTTGAGCGCATCAAACGTGGCCTTCACCACGTTGTGCGGGTTGGTGGTGCCGATCGACTTGGTGAGCACGTTCTGCACACCGGCGGAGGTCATCACCGCGCGCACCGCGCCCCCGGCGATCACGCCGGTGCCTTCGGCCGCCGGCTTCAGCATCACGATGCCTGAGCCAAACCGTCCCAGCACCTGGTGGGGGATGGTGGTCTCGCGCAGCTGCACCTGGACCAGGTTCTTTTTGGCCGCCTCGATCCCCTTGCGGATGGCCTGCGGAACTTCCTTGGCCTTCCCCGAACCGTAGCCCACCACCGCGGCGCCGGGGTCGCCGACCACCACCAGCGCGGCAAAGGAAAGGTTTTTTCCGCCCTTCACCACTTTGGTGACGCGATTGATGGAGACCACCTGGTCTTTTAACTGGTATTGCCCCGCGTCAAGCTTCTTCATCACTGTTGGCATAAAGCTGTCGTGTTCCTGCCTGTCGGACGGGACCGAGCCCGTCAAAGTTCTAAAACTGCAAGCCGGCCTCGCGCGCGGCATCAGCCAGGGCCTTCACCCGGCCGTGATAGAGATATCCGCCGCGATCAAAGACCACCTTGGTGATTCCCTTCTCCTTGGCCCGCTCGGCAATGCGCTTGCCGACATCCTTGGCGGCGGCCAAGTTGCCGCCCGTCCTCTTCTGGTCGGCCTTCGCGCCCTCAGAAGAGCTGGCGAAAACAATGGTCTTGCCGTCGCCATCGTCGATCAGTTGCGCGTAGATATGGTTTAGGGAACGATAAACGTTCAACCGCGGCCGCTCCGCAGAACCGCTCAGGGACTTGCGGATGCGTTCATGCACGCGCGAACGGGTTGCGTTTTTCGAATATTGCGTCAACATCTGCTTTGTTCCTCCGGAGCGCTCCCGGCCGCATGCCGAGCCCACTGCTCCTTGGTTACCTGGCGCCCGGGCCCGAAACCGGAGCCCCGCGCCCACCGCGGGCCAATGGTTACTTGGCGCCCGTCTTGCCCACCTTCTTCTTCAGGCGCTCACCCACGTAGCGCACGCCCTTGTTTTTGTAGGGATCGGGCGGGCGCAGGGAGCGCATCTCCGCCGCCACCTGCCCGACTTTTTGCCGATCGATGCCACTTACGGTCAGCCGCGTCTGCTTGGGATCCACGGCCACATCAATGCCGGGCGGCAAGGGATACTCGATGGGATGGGAGAAGCCGAGCGTGAACACGACAATTCCCTTGCCCTTCATCTCCGCGCGGTAGCCGATGCCCACGATTTCCAGTTCGCGCGACCAGCCCTTGGTCACGCCTTCGACGGCATTGTTGACCAGGGCGCGCGCCAGTCCGTGCACGGCGGCTTGCGAGTCGTTTTCCCGCAGCGCCACCAGGTGGCCATCCTGCTGCTCGAACTTGATGCCCCGGGGCAGCGGGGTCTCCAGCTTGCCCTTGGGCCCCTGTACGGCAACGCGATCGCCCTGGATGTTGACCTTCACATCCTTGGGGATGGAAATCGGTTTTTTGCCAATACGCGACATAACTCAGCTCTCTCTGCTCCCGGTCTCCGCGCGCCGATGAGGCGCGGCAGAAACTACCAGACCTCGCACAGGATTTCTCCGCCCACGCCTTCGCGCCGCGCTTGCCGGCCGGTCATGACCCCACGGGGCGTGGTCAGGATGTTGATGCCCAGACCGCCCAGCACCCGAGGAATTTCGCTGCGGCGCACGTAGACGCGGCATCCGGGGCTGGAAACCCGCGCCACATTGGTGATCGCGGCCTCATTGCTGTTGGAATATTTCAAATACACGCGGATGATCTTGTGCCCGTCCTCTTCGACCACCTTGAAGTTGGCGATGTAGCCTTCCTCCTTGAGAATGCGGGCCAGCTCGGCCTTCAGCCGCGAAGCTGGAATGTCCACTTTCTGGTGCCTGGCACGGATCGCGTTGCGAATACGGCTCAGGAAATCTGCGACCGGATCGGTCAACCTCATCTGCTTGCTTCTCCTCTACTGGACGCCCGTTCGCTCGAACCTCGGTTCGAGAACCTGCGGCGGCCGATGGTCCCTACCCAGAGCACACGGCGGCAACTGCGCCGCGCCCCACTTACCACGACGACTTGGACACGCCCGGGATCTCGCCCCGGAGCGCCAGCCCGCGGAAGCACAGGCGGCATATGCCAAACTTGCGCAAATAGCCGCGCGGGCGCCCGCAAATACGGCAGCGATGGTGCTGCCGGGTGGAAAACTTCGGTTTCTTGTGCAGGTCCTTCTCGTACTTTGCCTTGGTAGACATGATCCCTTTCTACGCCCGGAACGGCATGCCCATGTGCCGGAGCAAAGCGCGCGCCTGTTCGTCAGACTTGGCCGTGGTCACAATGGTGACGTTCATTCCCTTCAGCTTATCGACCTTGGCATAGTCAATCTCGGGGAAGATCAACTGGTCGCGTAACCCCAGGGTGTAATTGCCGCGGCCGTCGAACGACTTGGTGGAGACGCCGCGAAAGTCACGCACGCGGGGCAGCGCCACGTTCAGCAGCCGATCGAGGAACTCGTACATGCGATCGCCGCGCAAGGTGACCATGGCTCCGATGGGCATGCCTTCGCGTACTTTGAAAGCCGCGATGGACTTCTTAGCGCGGGTGATCACCGGTTTTTGGCCGGTGATCTGGCCAAGCTCGTTGGCGGCGGGATCGAGCACCTTGGCGTTCTGAGTGGCCTCGCCCACGCCCATGTTGACCACAACTTTGTGCACGCGGGGTACGGCCATGGGGTTCTTGAGCTCGAACTCCTTCATCAGCGCGGGCTTGATTTCCTGCTCGAAGCGCAGGCGCAGGCGCGCCGCTTCCTTACCCCGCGCCTTGGGGCCCTCGCGCCGCTGCTCGGGTTCGGCTTGCGCCGCCCCTTCGGCCTTCTTCTTGGGCTTTGCGTCTTTCGGTTTTGCGTCTTTTGCGTCTTTTGCCATAACCAACCTGTTGCCTGCTTCCCCGGCCCTAGCGGACGGGAAGCAACTTCGCTCCCTCTACTTGTCCAGGGTGGTGCCGCACTTGCGGCATACCCGAACCTTGCGATCGCCGCGTAATTCGTGCCCGATGCGCACCGGGCCGCAGGTGGGGCAGAGGATCTGCACATTGGAAATGGCAATCCGGCTCTCCTGCTCGGCGATGCCGCCCTTGACGTTACGCTGCGGGTTGGGGCGCACGTGCTTTTTCGCCATCATCACGTGCTCCACCAGGACCTTGGCGTCGTCGGGGAACACGCGCAACACGCGTCCCTGCTTACCCTTGTCGCGGCCGCTGATCACCTTCACGGTGTCGTTGCGGCGGATATCCACCCGCTTGTGTTCGCCTGTTTTCACTGCCTGCATATCCGGAACCCTTCCCCGCGCCCGCTCACAGCACTTCGGGAGCGAGAGAAACAATCTTCAAAAATTTTTTTTCGCGCAGCTCGCGCGCCACCGGCCCAAAGACGCGCGTGCCCACCGGTTCGCCCGCCTCGTTGATGAGCACCGCCGCATTCTGGTCGAAGCGGATATAGGTGCCGTCGCGGCGGCGGTGTTCCTTGCGCGTGCGCACGATCACGGCCTTGACCACCACGCCCTTCTTGACCTGTCCGTCGGGGGAGGCCTCCTTCACCGCCGCGGTCACCACGTCGCCCAGGCGTGCATTTAAACCGGTCGAGCCGCCCAGCGGCAGAATCATCTGCAGTTTGCGCGCGCCGGAGTTATCGGCGACCTCGAGCATGGTTCTCATCATTACGGCCATACGTTTTCCTCTCCCGGAGCTCCGCTAGCCGGCCTTGAGTTCGCCGCCGGCGTCCTTGACATCCTCCGCCAGCTTGGCGCGCTGCACGATATCGACCAGGCGCCAGCGTTTCAGCTTCGACAAGGGCCGGGTCTCTTCCAGCCGGACCACGTCGCCGACGCGAGCCTGGTTCTTCTCGTCGTGCGCATAAAACTTTTTGGAGCGCGCAATCACGCGCCGGTACAGCCGGTGCGAAAACTGCCGCTTGCTCTCCACCACGATGGTCTTGTTCATGCGGCTGGAAACCACCTTGCCGATGACCACCTTGCGGCGCAGCCCCTTGGGCTCCGCGTGCCCCTTGTGCGCAGGCGTCTCTGCCATCACTTGCTCCCCTTCCCGGCGCCGGCGGCGGACTGGCGTTCGCGCAGGATGGTTTTTACCCGCGCGATGTCCTTGCGCAGCCCGCGAATCTTCTTCAGGCTCTCGGTCTGGCCCATGTTGAGCTGGAATTTCAGGCGGAAGAGCTGGTCGTTCAGCTCCCGCTCCTGGTTATGCAGCTCGACGTCGGTCTGGTTGCGAATCTTTTCCGCTTTCATCGGTCGCTCTCGTGTTCCTCTTCAGTGCGCTGCGGCGCGCGAAACCAGCGCGGTGCGCAACGGCAGCTTGTGTGAAGCCAGGCGCATGGCTTCGGCCGCATCCTGCGGCGTCACGCCTTCCATCTCAAACAGGATCTTGCCCGGACGAACGACCGCCACCCAGTGGTCGGGCGCGCCCTTGCCTTTGCCCATGCGGGTTTCAGCCGGCTTCTTGGTCACCGGCTTATCGGGAAAGAGTCGGATCCAGATTTTTCCGCCGCGCTTGATGAAGCGCGTCATGGCGACGCGACTGGCCTCGATCTGACGATCGGTAATCCAGCCGGGCTCGAGCACCTTCAGGCCATATTCGCCGAAGGCCAGCTCCGAGCCCCGCCACGCCTTCCCGGTCATGCGCCCGCGCTGCTGCTTGCGGTACTTAACTTTTTTCGGCATCAACATAAATTCGGTTTCCCTGGTTCGCCTTGCCTCGCGCTAAAAACCGGGCGCGCCGGCGGTTTCGCGCTGGGCCTCGCGGCGGCGCGTGGGCAGAATCTCGCCCCGATAGATCCAGCACTTCACGCCGATCACGCCATAGGTCGTCTTGGCCTCGGCAAAACCGTAGTCGATGTCGGCGCGCAGGGTGTGCAGCGGCAGGCGGCCCTGCAGATACCACTCTGAGCGCGCGATCTCGTTGCCGTTCAGCCGCCCGCTCACCCGCACCTTTATGCCTTTGCAGCCAAAGCGCAGCGCCGAGTCCACCGCCTTGCGCATGGCGCGCCGGAAGCCCACGCGCTTTTCCAGCTGGAGGGCAATCGATTCCCCCACCAGTTGCGCGTCCAGTTCCGGTTTGTGCACTTCCTGGATGTCGATGTAGACGTCCTTGTTGATGCGCTTCTGCAGCTCCTGCTTGAGCTTGTCAATTTCCGCCCCTTTGCGGCCGATGATGATGCCGGGGCGCGCGGTGCGGATGATGACGCGCAGCTTGTTGCCGGGACGCTCGATCTCAATGGAGCTGACGCCCGCCGACTTGAGCTTCTCTTTCAGCTCCTCTTTCAGCTTCACGTCCTCGAACAGCTGCTTGGCGTAGTCGCGTTCCACAAACCAGCGCGACTTCCACGGCTTGGTGTAGCCGAGGCGAAACCCGTATGGATGGACCTTCTGTCCCATAATCTCCTCATGTGCCCGGCGCGCGCGCGCCGGGCTTGAACCGGTTACTTCTTCTTGGCGGCTGCCTTTTTCTTGGCCTGCGTCCGCGGCTTGCCAGCCGTCCGGCCGCGAGCCGATTTCTTCTTCGACGCCGGAGCGGCTTCCTCGCCCACTACCGTCGCCGTGCCTTCGGCAGGCGCATTGCGTTCCGCCAGGGCAATCTCGATGTGGGCCAGGCGGCGCTGGTAGCGGAAGGCGCGGCCCATCGGCGCCGGCCGGATCCGCTTCATGCGCGGCCCGTCGTTGGCCACGGCGCGCTTGACGAAAAGATTGTCCACGTCCACGTCGTAGCCTTTTTCCTGGCCCAGGTAATTGGCGTTCTCTACCGCCGAGCGCAGCAGCTTCTGCACCGTGCCCGCCACCCTTTTGTTGGTGAACGTCAGGGTGTTGATCGCGTCTTCTACCCGGCGGCCCTTGATCAGGTCGAGCACCAGGCGCGCCTTTTGCGGCGAGACTCGCATGTACCGTGCTTCGGCTCGAAATTCCATGTTCGCTGTCCTTTACGCCTTGGCCGCCGCCGGCGCCGGAGCAGCCGCACCCGGCGCTGCTCCCGGAGCGGGCGCGGGGCGGGCCGCGGCTTCCGCCGCCGCCTTCACCGAATGCCCTTTAAAGGTGCGGGTGAAACTGAATTCGCCCAACTTGTGTCCCACCATGTTTTCCGTCACGTACACGGGAATGAACTTCTTCCCGTTGTGCACGGCAATGGTGTGGCCCACCATCTCCGGAACAATGGTGGACCGCCGCGACCAGGTGCGCAGCACCTTCTTGTCGTTGCGCGCGTTCATGTCCTCGATGCGCTTCATCAGGTAATCGTCAATGAACGGGCCCTTTTTGGTTGAACGTGCCATGTTTACTTGGTCCTTCTGCTCACGATGAACTTGTCGGTTCGCTTGTTATTGCGGGTTTTAAAGCCGCGCGTGGGCTGGCCCCAGGGGGTGACCGGGTGACGGCCGCCGCTGGTTTTGCCTTCACCGCCACCGTGGGGGTGGTCCACGGGGTTCATGGATACGCCGCGGTTGGTGGGACGCCGTCCCAGCCAGCGCGTGCGTCCCGCCTTGCCGATGGAAATGTTTTCGTGGTCCGTGTTGCCGACCTGCCCGATCGTGGCCATGCAATCGAGCAACACCCGGCGCGTTTCACCCGAGGGCAGCTTGATCTGCGCGTAGTCGTCTTCCTTCGCCACCAACTGGGCCGCGCCGCCGGCCGAACGTACCATCTGCGCGCCCTTTCCGGGCCGCAGCTCCACGTTGTGCACCGTGGTTCCGGGAGGGATGTTGCGCAGCGGCAGCGCATTGCCCACCAGGATGTCGGCATCGGGCCCGCTTACAATCTTCTGCCCCACCTTCAAGCCCAAGGGTTGCAGGATGTAACGCTTCTCGCCATCGGCATAGCCGAGCAGGGCGATGCGCGCCGAGCGGTTGGGGTCATATTCGATCGAGAGCACGGTGGCGGGTATGCCGGCCTTGTCGCGCTTGAAATCAATCAGGCGCAGCTTTCGCTTGTGGCCGCCGCCGCGGTGCCAGATGGTGATATCACCCCGGTTGCGCCGCCCGCTGGTGCGCTGCTTGGATTCGGTCAGCGGCTTGTACGGCCGATTCGTGCTCAGGTCGTCGTTGACCACCTTGCTCTGGAAGCGCAGCGTGGGTGTCGTCGGTCTATATGTCTTAATCGCCATAAATCAACTCTTTTGCCCCTGCCCTCGCAGGCCGCGTTGCGGACCGCCTAGTCCGGCTACAGGTTCTGCGCGTACTCCGGCATCTTCTCGCCCGCTTTGAGCCGCACGTAGGCCTTCTTCCAATCCGGACGGTAGCCCGCGAACTTGCCGCGGCGGCGCTCCTTGCCGGGAAAATTCGCCGTGCGCACCGAATCCACCTTGACCTTGAAAATGGTCTGCACCGCTTCCTTGATCTCGGTCTTGGTGGCCTGGGAGTTCACCTGAAACACCAGGGTGCCCTGGGTTTCCTTCACGCCCAGCCCTTTTTCCGTGATCACCGGGCGACGAATGATCTGGTACGCCGATTTCATTGCGCCACCTCCCGCCGCGTACGCGAGCGCCGGGGCGCTTTGGCGGGCGCCTGCGCCTCGTGCAGCCGGCGGGCGCGCTTGCCTACCGACTTCTTCAGCCCGTCCTGCAGCTTCTCGATCGCCGGGCGCGAGAAGATGACGCGGTCGTAGCGCAACAGGTGGTAGGGATGGACCTCGTTGCCGCGGACCAGCTCTACCCCGTCCAGGTTGCGCGAGCTGAGCTCGAGATTACGGTTTTCCTGCTGCGCGGCTTCCACCAACAGCACCGTGCTCTCCACCTTCAATCCGTCGAGCGCCTTGCGGAACTCCCGGGTTTTAACTTCCTTGAGCTCGAAGTTGTCGAGCACGACCAGCTTGCCGTCCGCCAACTTGGCGGCCAGCGCGGAGCGCAGCGCGCCCAGCAGCTTTTTGCGCGGAAAGGTGTAGTCGTAGGAACGCGGCTGCGGCCCGTGCACCGTCCCGCCATGCCGCCACAGCGGCGAGCGGATGGAGCCGACGCGGGCGCGGCCCGTGCCTTTCTGCCGCCACAGCTTCTTGCCCGAACCGGAAACCAGCTTGCGGTTCTTGGTGGCGTGGGTTCCGGCGCGCTGACCGGCGCGGTAATGCTTCACCGCTTCCCACAGCAGGTCCTCATTCACCGCGCCGAAGACTTCGTCGGCCAGCTCGAAGGAGCCCACCCGGTCGCCGCTCAGGTTGAGTACATCAATCGTTGCCATATCAGTTCTCGTGTTGCCTCGACTCGCGCCGCCCTGTCACTTTTTCTTTCCGGCCTGGCGCTTGGAGGCCTTCAA
>JAMXLI010000260.1 GCA_024281115.1 Terriglobales bacterium
GGGGCCGCGGTGGAGGTGTTGCTGGCCGCCACCTTCATCCCCTTCATCGTGTATTTCATGCTCACCTGGAAAGAGCATGCGCGCGCCGCCACGGTAAAGCTGTTTCCCAAGGAGCACCGCCTCGTCGCGTTCCGCACGCTAGGCCGGATCTCCGACATGATCCGCACGTTCCTGTTCAGCAACGTGGTGGTGGGACTGATCACCAGCGCCATCAGCATCCTGGTGTTTGGATATCTGCACATCGAGTACTTCTACTTCATTGGCCTCATCAGCGGGTTCGTGAGCCTCATCCCTTACCTCGGCGTATTCCTGGCTCTGCTGCCGCCGCTGGCCGGGGGCATCGGCGTCCTCCACAAATCGGGGGTCATCATCGTTGTCATGACCGTGGTGGCGCTGCACATGGTCATCATGAATGTTCTGTATCCCAAGCTGGTGGGGAGGAAGATGCAACTGAATCCGCTGGCGGTAACGCTTGGGCTGCTGTTCTGGTCCTGGATCTGGGGTGCGATGGGACTGGTGCTGGCGGTGCCTATCCTGGGCGCTACCAAGATCGTTTGCGACCATGTGGACCCGCTGCGGGGCCTGGGCAATTGGCTGGGCGAGTAGCGCCGCCCGTCGCGGAGAAGCGACGCAGCCATCACTCTTCAACCTAATTTACAGCCAGCCCAGGTGGACTTGGGCGGGAGCTTGCATGAGCCGAAGGCGCAGCTTTCTAAGCCGGCATTCGTTGAGCATCGCGGCAATTTCCATTCTGCTGTTGTGGATTGTGCTGTACAGCTTGTCCAGCCCGCAGACGCATTTAGGGTCTTTTTTCGGCAATGCCATTGCCGACTGGAGCGGGGTGGTGGTGACGGTGGTGGCTACCAAGTACCTGTATGAGAAAGGATCGGAGGAAAGCCGGAAGCCGCCGCCGATGCTTGGCCCGCATCGCGAGTGGCTGCGCGACCACTCGCTCAGCCTGTTCCTGCTGGCCAGCGGCATCGGGTGGATCGCGCTCTACATGGTGCTCGATTCCGAAGCCAAATGGGGACAGGTGGTGGGCAACATCGTTTCCGAGTGGACGCAGATTTTCGGCCTGGTGCTGCTCACCAAGAAGCTGACTGAACCGCATTCCAAGGAAAGCAAGTGATCACTCGACCGTAACCGATTTAGCCAGGTTGCGCGGCTGGTCCACGTCGCAGCCCCGCCGCACTGCGATGTGATAGGCCAGCAACTGCAAAGGCACGATTTCGAGGATGGGCGTCAGCAGTTCGGGCGCGGGAGGAATGTAGAGCACCGCGTCGGCAGCCTCGGCGATCTCCTCATCGCCTTCGGTGGCGATGGCGATCACCTTGCCGGAGCGCGCCTTCACTTCCTTCAGGTTCGACAAGGTCTTTTCATAGCGCACCACCGAGCCGGGATCGCTGCGATCGCAAGTGGCGAGAATGACGACGGGCAGATTCTCGTCAATCAGCGCGTTGGGGCCATGCTTCATCTCGCCGGCCGGATAGCCCTCGGCATGGATGTAGGAGATTTCCTTGAGCTTCAAAGCGCCTTCCAGCGCCACCGGATAGTGAATGCCGCGGCCGAGGAAAAGAAAGTCCTGCGAGCGGACATACTGCTTGGCCAGTTCCTCGCATTCCTCCTCGCGCGTCAGGATGGTCTCCAGCTTGCCGGGCAACCGGGTGAGCTCGGCGATGATGTCGCGCGCGGCTTCCGGTGCCAGGGTTCCGCGCAATTCCGCCAGGTAGAGGGCGAACAGGAAAAGCGCGGTGAGCTGCGCGGTGAAAGCCTTGGTGGAAGCTACGCCGATTTCGGGCCCGGCATGGGTGTAGATGGTGCCGCAGGCTTCGCGGGTGATCATCGATCCCACCACGTTGCAGATGGCCAGCGTCTTCGAGTGTTTGCTCTTGGCCTCGCGTTGCGCGGCGATGGTGTCGGCGGTCTCGCCCGACTGCGAAATCAGCAGGGTGAGAGTGTCGGGCGCCAGGATGGGATCGCGGTAGCGCCATTCGCTGGCGTAATCCACTTCCACCGGCATGCGGGCCAGCCGCTCGATCATGAATTTCCCAGCCTGGGCGGCATGCCAGCTGGTGCCGCAGGCTGCGATGTTGATCTTGCGGGCGCTGCGGAACTCGGCCTCGCTGATGTCCATCTGGTCGAGGAAAACGCGGCCTGATTCCAGGGAAACGCGCCCCAGGGTGGTATCGCGGACCGAGCGCGGCTGCTCGTAAATCTCCTTGAGCATGAAATGCTTAAAGCCACCCTTTTCCGCCATGATCGGGTCCCAGGTCACGTGCTGCACCTGGCGGGTGAGGGGATTGCCGTGGAAATCGGAGAGTTGCACGCCGGCAGGCGTGATGACGGCCAGGTCTCCGTCGGCCAGGAAGAACAGGTCGCGCGTGTGGTACAGGATCGCGGGCACGTCGGAGGCGACGAAGTACTCCTCGTTGCCCAATCCAATGACGGCCGGCGGGCCATTGCGCGCGGCCACGATCTTGTTGGGATCGTCCACCGCGATCACGGCCAGCGCGAACACGCCGCGCAGCTCGTTGACGGACTTGCGCACCGCTTCTTCCAGCGTGGGCTGGTGGCCATTGCTCTTGCGCAGAAAATATTTTTCCACCAGGTGAGCGATCACTTCCGTATCGGTTTCGGTTGTGAACGTGTGGCCTTCCTCGACCAGCTTGCGCTTGAGCACCACGTAGTTCTCGATGATGCCGTTGTGCACGACCACCACTTTGCCGGTGCAGTCGCGGTGCGGATGGGCATTTTCCTCGGTGGGGCGGCCATGGGTGGCCCAGCGGGTGTGTCCGATGCCGTAGGTGCCGTCGAGCGGCTTGAGGCGAATGGCCTCTTCCAGGTTGCGCAGCTTGCCTTCGGCGCGGCGAACCTGCAGCCCCCCGCCATTGCCGGCTACCGCGATTCCGGCCGAGTCATAGCCGCGATATTCCAGCCGCCGCAGGCCATCCAGGATCACCGGCACGACCTGCTTCTTCCCCACGTATCCCACAATGCCGCACATTGGATTTGCGAACTCCTTTTGCCGGGGGAGAAGGCTAATTCTCGAGCGTGTACCTGAACTCTTCGATGACCGGATTGGTGAGCACGTCGCGGGCAATGCGCTCGATTTCGGCTTCCGCCTGCAGGCGGCTGAGACTGCCGGCCAGCGTCAGCTCGAAATACTTGCCCTGCCGCACGTCCTCTAAGTCCTTGTAGCCCATCTTCTTAAGCGCCCCCTGGATGGTCTTGCCCTGGGGATCGAGCACACTTTTCTTGAGGGAGACGTACACAAAGGCTTTCATCGGAACCGTCATTATACGTCAGCTCGGAAGCCGATGAGCCGCTTTCCAGGTTACTTCGGAGACGGTCCGAACCCGGAAATCAGTCGAGTTGCGCGATTTTCGCTTGCAGGTCGGCCAGGGCCGCTTCCAGCATCTGGCGATGCCGTGGATTGGTGGCCAGCGCGAGCTGCCGTTCCACGTTCTTGCGCGAGAGCACGAGGGAATCGCGCTTGCGCCTGACCTCCGCCTGCTCCGGGGTGAGAGGCGTTTTCCCTTGCCCGTCGGAGGCCGTGGCGGCGTCCTGCTGCTGCGCTTCCACCGACTTGCTTTCCCAGCCGCGGGCCATGGTTCTGCTCCGATTATAGCGGTCTCGGCGCGTCTTGACCTATTCGTCGCGCTCGCGCGTGACGCGGCGCTAAAGCGTCGCTCTTCCCCCAAACGTGCTCTTCCCCCAAAAACGCTCTTCCGCTGCGTCGCCGCCTTTGCGCTTTGTTTGACGCATTCATGGCGGACCGAAGCTCGCGGCTGAGTCGGGGAAGAGCGGGCCTTCCGGCCGCGTTTCCCCGACGAGAAAGAAAAAGGGCTCAGGCCCTGCACGGAACGATGTCGGCTGGGGCTAAAGCCCCTGCGTCGCGCTCGTGCGCGACGCGGCGCTAAAGCGCCGCTCTTCCCCCAAACGCGCCGTTGTCCTCCGAACGGCGCTCCCCAACTTCGGCGCCGCTCTTACTCTTTGTTCGACGCGCTCATTCGCACTGACGCTCGGTTGAGCGGGGGGAAGAGCGGGCCTTCAGGCCCGCGTTCAGGTAACTAAGAAGACGGCCTTCAGGCCCTGCACGGAAATATGCCGGCTGGGACGAAAGGGCTAAGGCCGTGTTGCGGGACGATGGCGCTGCCGACCGTAAACCTGGCCGGCTTTCTCATCCCGCTCACAGCCGGAACAGTTCGCGGAGGCGCTTAGTTTGCGCGCGGCTGACCGGAATCTCAGTCTGTTTCTTGTCGTCCATGCGCAACTGGTATGAGCTCTTGAACCAGGGGACAACTTCCTTGATGTGATTGATGTTCACCAGGTAAGAGCGGTGCGCGCGCCAGAAAAGATTGGGGTCGAGGCTGGCCAGCAGCTCCTCCAAGGTTCGGCAGTTGGATTGGCCTTCCATGCCGGCCAGGCCGCCCGTCACCACCGAGATGACGCCGTCCTCGATGGAGGCGAAGCAGATGTCCTTCTGGTCCACCAGGAAAAGGCGTCCTGCCGCCTTCAGCAGCAGCTTCGAGGTCTGAGTTTTTTGCGCCTCCAGCAGGCGGACCAGCGAGTCCAGCCGATCGGAAGGCGCGGCGTGCGTCTCCAGCCGCTGCTTGGCTTTCTGCACTGACTGGGCAACGCGCTTCTTGTCAAAGGGCTTCAGCAGGTAGTCAACCGCGTTGACTTCGAAGGCTTTCACCGCGTACTGGTCGAAGGCCGTGGAGAAGACGATCTGCGGCAGGGGCACCTTCTTGTCCAGCAGCTTCTTGATGACCCCAAAGCCGTCCAGACCGGGCATCTGCACGTCGAGAAAAACCAGGTCGGGATTGTGCTCGCGGATGAGGTTGACCGCCTCCAGGCCGTTCTTGCCCTGGGCGACCACCTCCACCTCGCCCGCATTTTTCAGCAGGAACGCGAGTTCGTCGCGGGCCAATTGCTCATCGTCCACGATGACCGCGGATAAGGGCACGGTCCCACCCTGGCTGACGTCCACGTTGCCAGTATAGTCAGCCATTTTTCCGAGCGTCAACGCGCCGCGCTACTGCGGCGGCTTGCGCCCCCCCTGCCGGTTGCGCATCATCGAGCCCATGTCGAACTTGGTGTAATCGGACGGAGGCTCGAACAGGCTGGCCGGCTGCGTGCCTTCCTTGATGTTGCGCATTTCCGTTGTGCCGTCGTTGCTCACCATCTTCAGGAAGAAGCGGAGCTTGGGGTCCACCCACACATAGCCTTTCTCACCGTCGGAGTTGACGCCCTCATATTTGACCGCGGCGCGCCCGTTCACGATGTCCGTGCCGATCTTGCGGCAACTGGTCAGCTTCTTCTCATTCTTGACGGCCTCCATGGCGGCTTGCCACTGCGGGCAGGCGTTGTTCGGGTCAGTGGGCCGAAAGAGTGCCTGCATGTTCTGATACCCGGCGCGGTTCTGTTCCGGCGTGGACTGGATGTACATCTTGCGTTCGGGAATGAGGATGGTCGTCGTCTGGTTGGACTCGTCAACAATAAATGCGCCCCCGCCCATCCCCCTTTCCCCCTCTTGCCGATTTCCTTCGATTCGGATCTTGTGATCACCGACAAAAATTTTGGCCTGGTGCTCGGCAGCACCTTCTTTTCTTGTGGTGACCATATCGGCGGAAAACTCCTGCGCGAATAAGCCGGCGGCCAGCAGCACAACTATGACGGGTGTAGCAAAGGCGCGCTGCAACATGGTTCCTCCTCCTGGATTCAGTAACCCAACGTACCACCGGACGCTCGGTCGCGGGGAAAGCAGGATATCAAAACTGTTTGCGGGGCAGCGACCTTCTAGGCGGCGTTTTCCAGCGCCAAAGCCATACCCATGCCCCCGGAGACGCATAGGGTGGCAACGCCGCGCCGGGCCTTTCGCCTGCGCATCTCATGCAACAAAGTGACGGTGATGCGCGCGCCGGTGCAGCCGATGGGATGGCCCAGGGCGATGGCCCCGCCGTTGACGTTCAAGCGTTCGTGGTCGAAGTGCAGCTCGCGATCGCAGGCCAGAACCTGGGCGGCGAAGGCCTCGTTCAGTTCGACCAGGTCGAAATCGTTCACTTGCAGCCCGGTCTGCTCGCGCAGCTTGCGCATGGCGGGCACCGGGCCAATGCCCATGGTGCGGGGATCCACTCCCGCCGCGGTTACGGCCACGATGCGGGCCAGCGGCTGCAAACTGTGCTGCCGCACGAAGGCTTCGCCCGCCAGCACCAGGGCGGCGGCGCCGTCCGTGATGCCCGAGGAGTTGCCGGCGGTGATGGTGCCCTCCCGGGAGAACACGGGCGCGAGGCGCGCTAATTTTTCCAGGGTGGCGTCGGGAAACGGGTGTTCGTCGCGCGCGAACACCTGCGCACCTTTCCGGCTTTCGATGGTCATCGGAACCATTTCATCCTGAAAGCGGCCCGATGCCAGCGCGTTGGCGGCGCGGGTCTGCGAGCACAGCGCGAAACGGTCTTGCTCCTCGCGCGAAATGTGGTATTGCTCGGCCAGCACCTCGGCGGTTTCGCCCATTACCATTTTCGCCATGGGACAGAAAAAGCCGTCGCGGTACATGCCATCGACCAGTTCCTGGTTCCCCAGCCGATATCCCCAACGCGCACCGTCGAGATAGTAGGGCAGGCGCGACATGGATTCCGTGCCGCCGGCGAGAATGGAGGCCGCATTCCCGGCGGCGATTTCCTGGGAGGCGAGCGCAATCGCCTTCATGCCCGACGCGCATGCCATGTTGACGGTGTAGGCGGGGACCTCCTTGGGCAGGCCGCTGCGAATGGAGATCTGGCGCGCGGGGTTGGGGCCGCCTCCCGCCTGGCGCGCGTTGCCGAAGATGGCCTGGTCCACCTGCTCGGCGGAAATTTGGGCGCGATCGAGCGCGGCGCGCGCCGCCGCCACGCCCATGTCGGCGGCGGTCATCGAGCTCAGCGAGCCGCCAAACTTTCCGATGGGGGTGCGTACCGCGGAAACGATGAAAACGTCGGACAAACGGCCTCCTCAGCGAGTGTAGCAAAGAGGCGCTGCCGGCCAGCGCAGCCCAATGCCAGAGCCGCGGCGGCGCATCCTCAGTGCGCGGTGTTCTCATACAACGTTATCGTGACCGCCTTGAACTTGGATTCGTGCCGCTCGGGAAAAGCTTCCGCGAGGTGCGACTGCACTTCCTGGATCTTGGCGTCGGTTACAAAGCTGGGAAAGTGCACATACCAGACACGGGGGAAGTAGTAGGCATAGAGCTTGCCGCGCGCGCCGGCGCTGGGGTAGCCGGTGGAACGCAGGCGAGGGCCGCGCCCGTCACCGAAGAGCCGCCAACGATAGTAGTCGAGCGGTTCGCTGCCCCGGCCGCTGTACAGCACGACGTCGTTGTCGCGGGCGTGCGTGAGCAGGTAGGCGCAGGCGCTTTTCCAGTCTTCCTCAGGGCGGTAGGAGATGGCCA
>JAMXLI010000261.1 GCA_024281115.1 Terriglobales bacterium
GATTATGACCTTGGCCTCCCTGCTTTCCGCCCAGCAAAAATATGACCCGCCTCCCACGCCGCGCGGCAACGTGGTGGACGACCTGCACGGCGTGCGCATTCCCGACCCGTATCGCTGGCTGGAAGACCAGGATAATCCGGAAACGCGCGCCTGGATCGAGCGCGAGAACGCCTACACGCGCTCTATCCTCGACCGCCTGCCGGGGCGGGAGCGTCTGGCACAGCGTCTGGGCGAATTAATGAAGGTGGACAACATCCAGGTCCCCACCGAGCGCAACGGCCGCTACTTCTTCGAGGAGCGCCGCGCGGGTGAGGATTTGTTCGTTATCCATATGCGCCAGGGCGCGCAGGGTCCCGACGAGGTGCTGATTGATCCCCATCCGCTCAGCCCCGATCACTCTGTCAGCGTCCACATCATGGACGTTTCCGATGACGGTTCGTTGCTGGCCTACGGCCTGCGGCGCGGGGGCGCCGACGAGGTCGCCATCCACTTGTTCGACGTCAACCGCCGCCAAGACCTGCCCGATGTGCTGCCGAGCGGCCGCTACTTCCAAGTGTCTTTTAAGCCCGACAAGAGCGGCTTCTACTACTCGCTGATGGAGCACGATGCCCCACGCATCCGCCATCACGCGCTGGGCGCAGATCCCGCCCGGGACGAGGAACTGTTCGGCCGGGGATACGGCGCGGAGCACATTGCGGTAGCCGACGTCTCTCCCGACGGCCATTACCTGCTGATTCAGGTGATCTACGGATCATCCGCCGACCGCACCGATGTTTTTGTCCAGGACCTGCAGCGCAAGGGCGCCATCCTGCCGATCGTAAAAGACATCAATGCGCGCTTTATCGGCGCCATCGGCGGGGGGCAATTGTTCCTGCACACCAACTGGCGCGCGGAAAAGGGCCGGGTTCTGGCCGTGGATCTCAAAAGTCCGCAGCCGGAACACTGGCGCGAAATCGTTCCCGAAAGCGGCGATGCCATCGAGGGCATGGCGCTGGCCGGGCAGAAGATTTTCGTGCAGTACCTGCACGACGTCTCCTCCCGCATCCGCATCTTCAGCCCGGAGGGGAAACCGCAGGGCGAGATTGCACCGCCCGTGCTGGGCAGCATCGGCGAAGTCTCGGGGCGCTGGGACCGCAACGAATGTTTTTACCAGTTCAGCTCGTTTGCCGTGCCGCCGACCATTTACCGCTACCAGGTGGGGGAAGGCCGGGGCGCCGAGTGGGCGCGGCTGCGCGTGCCCGTGCGAAGCAGCGACTTCGAACAGAAGCAGGTCTGGTACACCTCCAGAGACAAGACTCGCATTCCCATGTTCCTGCTGCACCGCAAGGGGGTGAAACTGGACGGCGCCAACCCTGTTTTGATGACCGCCTATGGCGGATTCAACGTGAGCCTGACCCCGCAATTCTCTCCCAGCGCAGTGCTGTGGGCGGAGCGGGGCGGCGTGTTCGCCCTTTCCAATTTGCGGGGCGGCGGCGAATTTGGCGAAGCCTGGCATCGCGCCGGCATGCGCGCCGACAAGCAGAACGTGTTTGACGATTTCTTCGCCGCCGCGGAGTGGCTCGTGAGCAATCGGTACACCAGCGCCGACAAACTGGCCGCTACCGGGCGCAGCAATGGCGGGCTGCTGATGGGCGCCAGCATCGTGCAGCGTCCCAGCCTGTTTCGCGCAATCGTCTGCGGCTATCCTTTGCTGGATATGTTGCGCTATGAAAAGTTCCTGGTGGCACGGTATTGGGTGCCGGAGTACGGCACGGCTGAGGATCCCGCGCAGTTTCGATACCTCTACGCCTACTCTCCCTACCAGCACGTGGAAAAGGGAAAACGCTACCCGGCCGTGCTGTTCGTGAGCGGCGACGGCGACACCCGCGTGGCGCCGCTGCACGCGCGCAAGATGGCCGCCCTGATGCAGTGGGCAACGGCGGGCTCCGACCGCCCAGTGCTTCTGCATTACGACACGAAATCGGGCCACTCCGAAGGACGCCCGCTCAACAAGCAGATTGCCGACATGACGGATGAAATCAGCTTCCTGCTGTGGCAGCTGGGAGCAGGCCACTAAGCCGCTCCGGGCTCTAAAGCCCCACCGCGGTGGCTGATCGATCCGGCAAAGCTGTCGCGCTCAGCGCGCGACCTCCTGCAGCTTGTCACCAACCGCCGAAAAGGCATGTCCGCTGCTGAATCCCACCACTTTTAGCGCGAGCAGCAGCGCGGATACGACGGCAAAAGCCAGCGCGCTTTCGGCCAGATCCAGCCCGGCGTCGTCCTTCCATAGTTCCCCTAGGCGTGAGCGCACGCTCCCTCCCCACGCGAGCATTTGTTGAATTGTGCGTGCAGCGACGCCCCAGGGCTAGGTTCCCAAGGTTAGCGTGCCAGGATCTTTTTGGACGAGGGCAGCGCGGGCCGGGGGGACAGATTACGTCGCGGGTTACTGTCCCGTGCGGGGCGCGTGCCACATTCGTTGCTGAGCGCTCATTTATAATCCGCTGTTTCGGTTGCAGAAGCGGGAGGATTCTTGGCGGAAGCCGAAATCGGTGTGATCGGGGGCAGTGGCCTGTATGCCATGCCGGGCCTGACCGGTGTCCGCGAAGTGGTGCTGGAAACCCCGTTCGGCGAGCCTTCCGACGCCTATGTCCTCGGCTCGCTCGCCGGCCGGCAGGTGGCCTTCCTGGCGCGTCACGGGCGCGGGCACCGCATCCTTCCCACCGAGCTGAACTTTCGCGCCAACATCTACGGGTTTCGGCAACTTGGGGTGGAGCGCATTGTCTCCGTATCGGCGGTGGGTTCCCTGAAAGAGGAGCACAAGCCGCTGCAGTTCATCATCCCTGACCAGTTCTTCGATCGGACGCGGCATCGCGTGGACACCTTCTTTGGCGAAGGCCTTGTCGCGCACGTGGCGCTGGCGGACCCGGTATGTCCGGAGATGGCGCACGTCCTTGAAGCTTCCTGCCGCAAGGCCGGAGTGGTGGGCAAGCGCGGCGGCACTTACCTGTGCATGGAAGGGCCGCAATTCTCCACGCGCGCCGAGTCCGAGGTGTACCGCAAGTGGGGCATGGACGTGATCGGAATGACCAACCTGCAGGAAGCCCGTTTGGCGCGCGAGGCCGAGCTGTGCTACGTGACCGTCGCCATGGTGACCGACTACGACTGCTGGCATCCCCAACACGATTCGGTCACCGTGGACCAGGTGGTTGCGGTGCTCCTGAAAAATGCCGAGAACGCCTGCCAGGTGGTGAAGCACGCGGTGGCGGACATGCCGTCCCAGCGCGGCTGTTCGTGCGGTTCGGCCCTGGGCAACGCCATCCTCACCGATCGCGCCAAAATTCCCGCCGCCACTCGAAGGAAGTTGGCGCTCATCCTCGAGAAGTATCTCGCCGCGGGCGAGAGAGCAACATGAGCCTGGTGGGCATAGGTTCGGTCGCGTTCGACACCATTACCGGCGCCTACGGCACTGCCGAG
>JAMXLI010000262.1 GCA_024281115.1 Terriglobales bacterium
TTCGGCAGACAACACCGGAAACGAAGCCCGAATCTGAGGGTGGGGAGCGAGGAGATTGGCTATGGATACCCGGGCTGCGATTGCAATTGGCGTGGTGGTCGTCGTCGCGGCGATCTTGATCTGGCTCTACTTGTCCCGGCGCCGTTCCCAACGTCTGCGACAGCGCTTTGGTCCGGAGTACGAGCGGGTAACGCGGCGTCAGGGCGACACGCGCGCCGCGGAGAAGGTGCTGGAGATGCGCGCCCGGCGCGTAGAGAAGCTGGACATCCGTCCCCTCAACCGCGAAGAGGCGGTGCACTTCGCCGAGCAGTGGAAGCGGGTGCAGTCGCGCTTCGTGGATGACCCGGCAGGCGCGGTCAGCGAAGCCGACTGGCTGGTGACGGAAGTGATGCGGGCGCGCGGCTACCCCATGGCGGATTTTGAGGAGCGGGCCGCCGACATTTCGGTTGACCACCCGGTCTTGGTGGAAAACTACCGCGCCGGGCACGAAATCGCGCTGCGGCACGGCCGCGGCGAAGCCAGCACCGAAGATCTGCGCAATGCGGTGGTTCACTACCGCTCGCTTTTTAATGAGCTGCTCCAGGCCCCTGAGCCGGAGCGCAGGGAGGCACGCGGATGACGTTACCCAAGAAGAAAGACGAAGAGCTAACCACGGCCGATATTGCCGGCGGCGCAACCGCAAACCCACGCGAAAGCGAGGCTGCTGAGGCGCGAAGGGAGGTGCGGCCGAGCCAAGGGGGACCGGCGCGGGCAGACGCGGCGCGTCCGCAGCTGGTGAACCCGCCTCCTAAGCCTTCGGCCACAACGCCCGCGCGCGAGAGTCGTGGAGAGCACGAACGTTCGGAACCGCTTCGCCCCCAGGAGGCGCAGGCCAAAACTCGGCCCGGGATCGAGGCGACTGCCGCAGGACCCGCTCCTCAGATGCCGGAGCAGGGTAAGACGGACTCACCCAGCGCCACGGCGCTGTTCGCCGGCGATGAAACCCGCGACCTGCATGGCCGCTGGGAAAAAATTCAGATTGCATTTGTGGACGAGCCCCGCAAGGCGGTTGAGCAGGCGGATTCGCTGGTGGCTACCACCATCAAGCGCCTGGCGGAAATCTTCGCCCAGGAGCGCTCTCGGCTGGAAGGCCAATGGGGACGAGGCGACGATGTTTCCACCGAGGACTTGCGCCTTGCCCTGCAGCGTTATCGCTCGTTTTTCCAGCGCTTGTTGTCGGTCTAACATCCATCTTTTCTGCGCGGGCCGGCGGACAGCGCTGGCCCGTTTTTCTTTTAGCGGATTTCGGCGCATTCTTTTGTTGTCACTGGCAGCAGCGTGAAAATTTTCCAGCTTGCGGGCGCCGACCCGGTTTTGACGCGGCAAATGCGTCCTGTATCGCACGGTAATTCTTTCAGCAGGATTGAAATTCCTACTCGCCGCGCTGGCGCGTCGGCGTTGTAAATGCTTGAATTGTCACGGGCAGCAGCCTTGGCAGGGAGGGTGCAACCTGCTTGGGCAGACGAAGTGGCGCGCAACAGGGGCGCTCTCGAGAATAAACTTCGGCCAGAGGTTTTCTTGAGCGCCCCTTTTGCTTTGTCTGAGAAACCCGCAGCTCCCCCGCCTGAGAAGAATACCCGCGAATAGTTTTTTTCCTTGTCATTGTTTGCCCTGACAGGAGCACGCACGCGGTAGGCGCTTGTGGGAGAGGACCCGCCTCAGACTAACTGCACCTTTTCACCCAGGGTGACGCCGGCGCGGCGCAGAAGGCCGGCGACGACGTCGCTGTTCAGCCGGGAGGCGTCGTACTCCACGCGCACCGTGTGTCCGCTCTCATCGAACAGCACCCGGCGAATGCCGTACACTTCTTTCAGGTTGTCAATGGCGCGCAACTCGGATTCGCGCAGCGGCGGGCTGTAGCGGAAGACGACGTCCAGGTGCGTCATAACGACCCCATTTCTCCGTTCCGGCAAGGGCTTGGAGAAGCCGTTCCGTCCAATCTCTTGCCGCACAATCTAATATACGGTTGAGCGGCGCTGAAGGGCTCGCGATTTTTCTGCGTGTGCCACCTCATGACCGAACCCAGCACATCTGCGGTGATCGGGCGCGATCCGGTATGCGGGATGGAGGTGAATCCTGCGACCGCCCGCTACAAGCACGAACACGCCGGAAAGACGTACCTGTTCTGTTGTGCCCACTGCATGGAGCGGTTTGCTTCCGCACCGGAAACTTACCTGGCGAGATCGGGCCAGGGCGCTGATCTGGTGCAGCTTGGCCCGGCTAAGCCGCGGCCCGGACTGGTCCAGCTGGGGAATGCGTCCCGGCAGACGACCGCACCTCCGCCAAGTACCGGTCTCGCCCGCGACCCGGTATGCGGGATGAATGTGGAGGTCGCGAAGGCCCGCTTTTCCGCCGGCTATGCCGGAGAGACTTTTTACTTCTGCTCCGCGGGGTGCGAGCAGAAATTCCGCGCTTCGCCTCAAACATTCTTGGGCGCGGGTTCAGCGCCGACCATCACCCGGCCGAGCCCCCCGGAGCACGCCGCAGCGCAGCCGGGACCCGTGTATTTCTGCCCTATGGATCCGGAGGTGCAGCAGGACCGTCCCGGCACGTGTCCAAATTGCGGCATGGCGCTCGAGGCGGAGATTGCGCCCGCCCCGCAGAAGGTCCAGTGGACCTGCCCCATGCATCCGGAAATCGTGCGCGATGCGCCGGGAACCTGCCCCATCTGCGGCATGGCGCTGGAGCCGCGCACGCTTGCCCCCGCTGACCTGGAAAATCCCGAGCAGCGCGACATGACGCGACGGTTCTGGTTCGGCCTGGCCTTCACCGTGCCGCTGATGCTGCTCGCGATGTCCGACATGGTTCCCGGCGCGCCGCTGCAGCAGGCGCTGGGCATGCGCGCGATCGCCTGGCTGGAACTGTTGCTCGCCTCGCCCGTGGTGCTCTGGGCAGGGTGGCCTTTTTTCCACCGGTTCTGGTCGTCGCTGGTGAATCGCAGTACCAACATGTTCACGCTGATCGGCATGGGCGTGGGCGTCGCCTATATCTACAGCGTGGTGGCTACGGTTGCGCCCGGGATCTTTCCCGCATCCTTCCGTTCGGCGCACAGCGGCAGCGCACATGTGTACTTTGAAGCGGCAGCCGCCATCACTGTCCTGGTCCTGCTGGGGCAGGTCCTGGAACTGCGCGCGCGCAGCCGCACCTCCAGCGCCATTCGCGCCCTGCTCGATCTTTCGCCGAAAAAGGCGCGCCGGCTCGCCGACGACGGCAGGGAAGAGGAGGTTGGGCTGGACCAGCTTCGTCCCGGCGACCGCCTGCGCGTCCGTCCTGGCGAAGCCATCCCCGTGGACGGTAGGGTGCTCGAAGGCGCCAGCGCGGTGGATGAAAGCATGATCACAGGCGAATCGTTGCCGGTGGAGAAGGCCCCGGGGGCCCGAGTGGTGGGCGCGACACTGAATGGGACCGGCATGATGGTAATCAGGGCAGAGCGCGTAGGCAGCGATACCCTGCTGGCGCAAATCGTGCGCCTGGTGGGCCAGGCGCAGCGCAGCCGCGCTCCCATTCAGCGGGTTGCCGACCGGGTGTCGGCCGTGTTTGTGCCTGCGGTCATAACCATCGCGCTGGCCACCTTCATTGCCTGGGCCGTGTGGGGCCCGCAGCCCCGCCTGGCTTATGCCTTGGTCAATGCCATCGCGGTGTTGATCATTGCATGCCCCTGCGCCCTGGGGCTGGCCACCCCGGTTGCCATCATGGTGGGCACCGGACGCGGAGCCGTCGCGGGCGTGCTGATCCGCAATGCGCAAGCCCTGGAGACTCTGGAGAAGGTGGATACGCTGGTGGTGGACAAGACGGGCACCCTCACCCAGGGCAAGCCGAGCCTCGTCGCGGTGGTCCCGGTATCCGGCGGAAATGAGAACGAGTTGCTACGCCTGGCAGCTTCCGTCGAGAACGCCAGCGAGCATCCCCTGGCCGCGGCCATCGTTCGAGCCGCTCGGGAGCGCGGACTGGCATTGGGGAATGTTACCGGCTTCGAGGCCCTCACCGGACGTGGCGTACGTGGGCGGGTGGAGGGCCGGCAGGTGGCTGCCGGCAGCGCGCGCCTGCTGCAGGAGTTCGGGATTTCCACCGGGGAAATGGCGAAGGGGCGCAGCGGCAGCATTGTTTTCGTTGTTTTGGATGGAGCCCTGGCGGGGTTTCTCGAAGTCGCGGATCCGGTGAAACCCAGCACATCGGAGGCGCTCGCTGCTTTGCGGCGCGACGGTCTGCGCGTGGTGATGCTCACCGGGGATGCGCGCGCCACCGCCGAAAGCGTGGCCCGCGCTCTGGGTCTGGACGAATTCGAAGCTGAGGTCTTGCCCGCCCAGAAGCAGGCGGTCATCGAACGCCTGCAGCAGCAGGGCCGCGTGGTCGCCATGGCCGGAGATGGCATCAACGACGCGCCCGCGCTCGCCCAGGCGCAGGTGGGGATTGCCATGGGGACGGGAACGGACGCGGCCATGGAGGCCGGGGACATCACGCTGCTGCACGGCGATCTGCGCGGCATTGTGCGCGCCCGCCGCCTGAGCCGCGCCACCATGCGGAATATCCGGCAAAACCTGTTCTTTGCCTTTATCTATAACTCGCTGGGAGTGCCGGTAGCCGCCGGCATCCTCTATCCCTTCTTCGGCGTGCTCCTCAGCCCCATTCTTGCCGCGGCCGCCATGAGCTTCAGCTCGGTGTCGGTAATCGCGAACTCGCTGCGCCTTCGCCACACCGAACTCTGACAAGAGACGATCCGATCGAACGCTGAGCGCGCGCGGCACGACTCCGCTTGCTATTCCCGGCGGTATGGGTCACACTGAGAGAGGTGTCGGGCACAAGGACACCGACACCTCTTGTTTAGTTTGAGGAACCGCCGGGAGAGCGCATGGCTTTTCACAAGGGAAACCGCTGGTACGCGGAGTGGCACGAAGCCGGACGTCGCCGCCGGCGCGCCTATAAGACCCGCGCCGAAGCGGAGCGCTACGAATTCGACCGGCGGGCCGCCAACGCGCGGCGTCGCGCCCGCGCTCTCGTTTCTGAATATCAAACGTTGTCTACCCGCCTGGGAAAGGAAACCGATATGGCCAAGCGTCCAGCAACCGCTCTTTCCACCCGCCGCGCCCCGGCGCAGTCCTCATCTCAAGCCGCCGACCTCCTCGCCGATATTCAACCCGCGCGCGGCAAGCTGGGGGTGATGATTCCGGGCATGGGCGCGGTGGCCACCACCTTCGTAGCCGGGGTGGAAGCCGTGCGGCGCGGCTTGGCGCAGCCGATCGGCTCGCTGACCCAGACCGGCACCATACGCCTGGGCCGGCGCACCGAGGGCCGCTCGCCTCGCATCAAGGAGTTCGTCTCCCTCTGCGACCTCAACGACCTGGTGTTCACCGGCTGGGACATCTTCACCGACGACATGTACAGTTCCGCCCTCAATGCCGGCGTGCTCGAGCGCCCGCTGCTCGACCAGGTAAAGCCCTTCCTGCAATCCATCAAGCCGCGCAAGGCCGTGTTCGACCACAACTATGTGCGCAAACTCGACGGCCCCAACGTGAAGAAGGGCAAAAACAAGATGGAGCTGGCCGAGCAGCTGCGCGACGACATTCGCGATTTCCGCAAGCGCTCCGGCGCCGAGCGGTTGGTGATGATCTGGTGCGGCTCAACTGAGATTTTTCTCCAGCCCACGGCGCCGCACGCCAGCGTACAGGCGTTCGAAAAGGCGCTGGCCCGGAATGACGAGGCCATCGCGCCCTCCATGATTTACGCCTATGCGGCCCTTTGCGAAGGTGTGCCCTTCGCGAACGGCGCCCCCAACCTGACCGTGGACATTCCCGCGCTGCACGAGCTTTCGCGCCGCAACGGGGCGCCCATCTGCGGCAAAGATTTCAAGACCGGTCAGACGCTGCTCAAGACCATTCTCGCGCCCGGCTTCAAGGCGCGCATGCTGGGACTGAATGGCTGGTTCTCCACCAATATTCTGGGCAACCGCGATGGCGAGGTGCTCGACGACCCAGCCTCGTTCAAGACGAAAGAAGAATCCAAGCTGGGCGTGCTGGAACAGATTCTGCAGCCCAAGCTCTATCCCGAGCTGTACGCCAACCTGTATCACAAGGTCCGCATTAACTACTATCCGCCGCGCGGAGACAACAAAGAGGGTTGGGACAACATTGATATCTTCGGATGGCTGGGCTACCCCATGCAGATCAAGGTGGATTTTCTGTGCCGCGACTCGATCCTGGCGGCGCCCATCGTGCTCGACCTGGTGCTCTTTCTCGATCTGGCGCAGCGCACCTCGTCGCTTCGCAATCTCGGCATCCAGGAGTGGTTGAGTTTTTACTTCAAATCGCCCATGACCGCTCCCGGCCTCTATCCCGAGCACGACCTCTTCATCCAGATGATGAAGCTCAAGAACACGCTGCGCCATCTGCGCGGAGAACAGCTCATTACGCACCTGGGCCTGGAGTACTACGACTAGCCACCGCTAATCGTGGTGCTTTGAGCCTGCCTTACAACTGGCGCAGCTCAAGATCTTCGTGC
>JAMXLI010000263.1 GCA_024281115.1 Terriglobales bacterium
GGAAAACGCAGCGCGGATGCTCCAGGGTGCGGTCTTCCTGGTGCTGCTTTTCCTGTCCGGCCTCTCCGCCGCGGTCCTTGCCGTGGCCGCCTCCCGGCACCCCGCGCAGCGAATGGCCGGCAGCGCGCTCCTCGTGGCCGGCGGATTTTTCCGCGTCTTTAGTCGGGCTGCCGGCGTACAGCCAGGTCTTCGGGCTGTACTGGCCCTTCTCACGATCGAGCCCGGAGAAGACTCCGCCCAGGTCTTCCGTATCCTGGAAGTCCTCTCGCAACAGCGTGGCCGCGTTGGTGTAATGGACCACGTACTCGCGGAAGTAGCGGTCGTTCTGAATCGCATAGTTAATGATCGCGCCCAGGAACAGGATGTCAGTTCCGGCCCGCAGCGGCACCCAGATGTCCGCCATCGCCGAGGTGCGGGTAAAGCGCGGATCAACGTGAATAACCTTGGCCCCGCGTTCGCGCGCCGCCACGACCCACTGGAATCCCACAGGATGGTTTTCCGCCATCGACGATCCCATGATGAGGATGGCGTCCGCATTCACCAGGTCCTGTTGCGCGGTGGTAGCGCCGCCCCGCCCGAAGGAGGTGCCCAGACCGGGCACCGTGGAGCTGTGTCATATTCGGGCCTGGTTGCTGATGCAGTTCATGCCCAGGCCGGCGGCGAACAGCTTTTTGATGAGGAAGTTTTCCTCGTTATCGAGGGTCGCGCCGCCCAGGTGCGCCATGCCCAGCGTGTGCATCAGGGTTTCGCCGTCCTGCTTTTCCTGGAAGGTTTCGTCGCGGGTCTGCCAGACGCGGTCGGCGATCATGTCCATCGCTTTTTCGAGCGGCAGCTCCTCCCACTCGCGAGCGTACGGGCGGCGATACTTCACTGTCTGCAGACGCCCGGAATGCGTGTGCAACTCGTAGGTATCGGCGCCTTTGGGACAAAGATGTCCGCGCGAAACCGGCGACTCCGGATCGCCTTCGATGGCAATTAAGCGATTTTCCTTGTGATAAATGAGCTGGCCGCAACCCACGCCGCAGTACGGGCAAATCGAGCGGGTAACCTCGGCCCCGTGTGTCTTAGGCTGCAGGTTGCGAGTACGTTCGCTCATTGCCTCCGGCCCGGTGCCGTCGCCGCCGTGTCGCAGTTGCCGGAGCACTGGCCACTCTTTGAGCAAGTTCAGCAAGTCAAAGCCTCGCATGGAAATGAATTACAAGGTTCTAACGATTCAGAGGAGCGCGCCCGTACGAAGGTTGCCATTGTACGCCCACCGGTCCGGACCTCCGGCTGGGGTAGACTGAGCGCGAGACATGAGCCCCTGGTTCGCGCGTCGCACCGGCTGGAACCTTGAGCCCAACCGGCTTTCGGTCCTGCTTCAGAAATTGAAGGCAGAAGGTCCGGTGCTTGACCTGACCGAATCCAATCCCACCGTCTGCGGCTTGCAATATCAAGGAGATGCCATCCTGGCGGCGCTTGCCCATCCCGCCGCTCTCCTGTACGAAGCCGCTCCCCGCGGCCTGGTAGGCGCGCGCGAGGCCGTCGTGGCCTATTACCGCGAGCGCGGCAGCCAAGTGGATCGTGAAACGATATTCATCTGTGTGAGCACCAGCGAGGCCTACTCCTTCGCTCTCCGGCTGCTATGCGATCCCGGCGACGAGGTGCTGGTTCCGGCGCCCAGCTACCCGCTCCTCGACATCCTGGCCGACCTGCTGGACGTGAAGCTCATCCCCTACTCGCTGTTCTACGATCAGGGATGGCAGATTGATCTGCACTCCGTGAGAGCAGCATTCGGGGCGCGCACCCGGGCCATTATCCTCATTCACCCCAACAACCCAACCGGCTCCTACGTGAAACCGGGGGAGCGGGAGGAACTGAACCGCCTCTGCCTCGACCACCACCTGGCTCTGATCGCCGACGAGGTGTTCCTCGACTACTCGCTCTCGACCGAAACGCCGCCTTCCTTCGCCGGCAATTCCGGCGCTCTCACCTTCACGCTCAGCGGCTTGTCCAAAATCGCCGCTCTGCCGCAAATGAAGGCAGCGTGGCTGGCAGTCAGCGGTCCCGAGGAGCTTACGACGCCGGCACTTGCCCGGCTGGAAGTCATCGCCGACACCTACCTCTCGCCCAATGCGCCCGTCCAGCATGCCTTGCCCACGCTGCTCGACCAGCGGCACTCCGTCCAGCCGCAACTCCGCCGGCGCGTGCTCCGCAACCTGGAAGAACTCGACCGGCAGTTGGCCGGCCGCACCTCCTGCGAACGGCTGCAGGTCGAGGGCGGCTGGTGCGCCGTGCTCCGCGTTCCCGCCACGCGCACCGACGAGGAGTTCGCGCTGGAGTTGCTGGAGCGTTTCCGCGTGCTGGTCCATCCCGGGCACTTTTACAACTTTCCCCGCGACGGCTATCTCGTGCTCAGCCTGATCGTTCTGCCGGAAGTTTTCGCGGAGGGACTCCGCCACCTCTTGACCGTGGCCGATGGCTAAGCCTTACGTCGGCGCAGCCGCTCAGCGTCCGAGGAAGGTGCGGGACCTCACTCGCTCTAACTGCGCCCGAACGTCCTGCAGACGCGCGGTGCGGCGCTGCGCGTCTTCGTGTCCGGTTTCGACGGCGAAGTGGGTGGCGCGGGGAAAACGGGCTTTCTCATCACCCAATTGCGCCCGCAGGTTTTCCGCCTCGCCAGAGTGGATCGGGTTCTCGACCTGGAACAGCACGTAGACACCGGCGGCCTCCGGCGCTCTCGCCAGCTCGGCCTGGGTGAAGGGATGAAGTTCACTGAGCGGCATTGCCCCGCATCATAGACGGAACCGCGCTGGCCTCCAATATCCCTGGACCGGGCGGTTTACAGTTTCAGGAAGGGATTAACCGCACGCTCCTGGCCGATGGTGGTGAGCGGACCGTGACCCGGAACCACTACTGTGTCGTCCGGCAGCGCGAGCACACGGGTGTGAAGGGAAGAGAGGATCTTGTCCATCGATCCGCCGGGGAGGTCGGTGCGGCCAATGCTGCCCGCAAACAGCGTGTCGCCCGCGATCAGTTTCCGCTCGGCCGCGAAGTAGAGGCACACGCTGCCCTCGGTGTGGCCGGGGGTGTGCAGCACCGAAGCTTCGAGGGAACCGGCGCGCAGCTGGTCGCCTTCGTTCAAACTCTGGTCAATCTCCACCGGGCCAGGGCTGCGCATGCCCACCCAGGCCGCCTGCGCGTCCAGCATCTTCAGCAGTGCGTAATCGCTCTGGTTGAGCAGGATGGGAGCGCCCGTGGCCTGGCGCATCTTCATGGCACCGCCGACGTGATCAATGTGCGCGTGGGTAATCACGATCTGCTTAACGGTGAGCCCGTGCCGGCGAACGATGGCCATAACTTCTTGAATGTCATCGCCGGGATCGATCACCATGGCTTCACGAGAGGTTTCGTCTCCGATGACCGAGCAGTTACAGCGCAGCGGGCCGACAGGAAGAATCTCGTGAACCATGAGCGTGGGCGGCGGCTATTTCTGCGGTAAAACCGGCGGCTTCGCGGGAGTGCTGGGCGGGGACTGCGTCTTGGTGGCTCCGCTGGTCTTCACGTTCCGCAGGACCGAGCCCGTGCTGTGGCGCGAGGCATAGATTGAGAGCGTAATCGAGGTCAGCATGAAGATGATGGCCGACCACGTGGTGGCCTTGCCCAGCAGGGTAGTGGCGCCGCGCGGCCCGAATGCTGTCTGGCTGCCCTGGCCGCCGAAAGCCGCGGCGATATCGCCGCTCTTTCCACTCTGCAGCAGCACCACCACGATAATGAAGAAACAGACGATAACGTGAACGATGGTAAGAAGTGTGACCATGCCGGCGAGCGCTTGACCTTTCCTGTTGTTGACCCCGGAGGTATGGTGCGGAAGGGGGGATTTGAACCCCCACGCCTTTCGGCGCCACCCCCTCAAGATGGTGTGTCTGCCAGTTCCACCACTTCCGCACGGAACGAAGCTGAACGTGAGGTCGTGGAGAAATTATAGCAAAGCGGGTCGGCCGTCCCCTGGGCGGCTAGTACCTCACGATGGCCGCGAACGACTCCGCCTTGAGGCTGGCGCCTCCCACCAGCGCGCCGTCGATTTCCTCTTGCGCCATCAAACCCGCGGCGTTCTCCGGCTTGACGCTGCCCCCGTAAAGGATGCGCAGGTTGCGGGCGATATCCCGGCCCAATTGCTCGGAAGCTTCGTCGCGGATAATGAGATGGGCTTCCGTCGCCATCTGCGGCGTCGCCGTCATGCCCGTCCCGATCGCCCAGATGGGCTCATAGGCGATGGTGATGCGGGCGGCTTGTTCCCCGGGGATGGTGCGAAACGCGCCCACACACTGGCGGCGCAGTACCTCTTCGGTCAGTCCGGCTTCCCGTTCCTGCAGCACTTCGCCCACGCACACGATGGGGATAAGGCCGGCGGGGAGCGCGCATCGCAGCTTGCGGTTCACGCTGTCGTCGGTTTCGCCAAAATATTGCCGGCGCTCGCTATGGCCGATGATGACGTGCGTGCAGCCCACGGCGGTCAGCATCCCGGCGGAGATTTCCCCGGTGTAGGCTCCTTCTTTTTCCCAGAACAGGTCCTGCCCGCCGATCCCTACCCGCGATCCGCGCACCTCCTCAACCGCCGCCGGCAGGCTCACGAACGGCGGGCACACCACAATCTCATCCCGTGCGTGCTCCGCCACCAGCGGCAGGAACGCGCGAAAGAACTCGCGCGTTTCCGCGGGAGTCTTGTACATCTTCCAGTTGGCAGCGATCAGTTTTTTGCGGGGCACAGTCCTCGGCTCAGCGTGCGTCGTTCAGCGCCTCAACGCCTGGCAGCTGCTTACCTTCCATGAATTCGAGCGAGGCGCCGCCCCCGGTAGAGATGTGCGTGATGCGATCGGCGACGTCAGCCTGGTGGACCGCCGCCACGGTGTCGCCTCCGCCCGCGATGGAGGTGGCGCCCGCATTGTCGGCCACTGCCTGGGCGATCTTGCGCGTGCCCTTGGAGAAGGGCTCCAGCTCGAAAACGCCCATGGGTCCGTTCCATAGGATGGTGCGGGCGCGCGCGATTTCCTCGCCGAAAATCTCGATCGTCCTGGGACCAATATCGAGCGCCATCATGTCGGCGGGGATGGGCTCGCCCTCGCCGATGGTGCGCGGCTTCGCCGTTGCCTCCGGCTTGGCGGCTACCACGTGGTCCACCGGCAGCAACATCCGCACATTCCTGCTCCTGGCCTGCTCCGCCAGTTGGCTCGCCAGCTCCAGCTTATCTTCCTCAACCAGGGATTTGCCCACCTGCTGCCCGGCTGCCTTGAGGAAGGTGTAAGCCATGCCGCCGCCGATGATAAACGCGTTCACCTTCTGCATCAGGTTGCGGATCACGCCGATCTTGTCGCTCACCTTGGCGCCCCCCAGAATGGCGACGAACGGCGGTTTCGGGTGTTGCATGGCGTTGCCCAGGTATTCGAGTTCCTTTTCCATCAGCAGGCCGGCCGCGGACTTCTGCACAAACCGGGTAATGCCGACTGTGGACGCGTGCGCCCGATGCGCCGTCCCAAACGCGTCGTTGACGTAGTAATCGGCCAGGCGCGCCAGTCCCTTCGCGAAGCCCTCCTGGTTAGCTTCCTCCTCGCCGTGAAACCGCAGGTTTTCCAGGAGCAGGGTTTGTCCCTTTTCCAGCTTGCCTACCATCTCCTCCGCTTGCACCCCGATGCAGTCGGTGCAGAAGCCCACGTTCTCGCTGCGGCTCAACTTACGGTCGAGCAGGATGCGCAGGCGCTCGGCCACCGGCTTCAGGGTCATCTTGGGATTGGGCTTTCCCTTTGGACGCCCCAGGTGCGAAGCCAGGATCAGCCGCGCGCCATGGCGCAGAGCGTACTCGATGGTGGGCAAAGTTTCGCGTATGCGGGTGTCGTCCATCACGCCGCCGTCATCTCCAATGGGCACGTTGAAATCCACCCGCATGAAAATACGGTGACCACTCAACGGCAGGTCCCGGATCGAAAGCTTCGCCATACGTTCCTCGATGCGCTTGACAGGCCGGTGCCGAGGTGACCGGCGCCGCCTGGCTCCATTCAGCCGGAAGCTACAGGCCTTTTTGACCCATGAAGTTGATGAGGTCACGTACCCGGCACGAGTAGCCCCACTCGTTGTCGTACCAGGAAATTACCTTCACCAGATTGCCGCCCACGACCCGCGTCATGGGCGCGTCCACGATGGACGAGCGCGCGTCGCCGCGATAGTCCATGGAGACCAGTTCTCCGGTTTCGTAACCCAGGTAGCCTTTGAGTGGCGCGCTCTCGGAGGCCTTTTTCAAAGCCGCATTCACCTCGTCGGCGGTGGTTTTCTGTTCGACATACGCGACCAGGTCCACCACCGAAACATTCGGCGTGGGCACGCGCATGGCAAAGCCGTCGAGCTTGCCCTTCAGGTCCGGGATCACCAGGTGCAGCGCCTTGGCCGCGCCGGTAGAGGTCGGAATCATGGAGAGTGCGGCGGCCCGGGCGCGCCGCAGGTCCTTGTGCGGGAAATCGAGGATCACCTGGTCGTTGGTGTAGGAGTGGATGGTGGTCATCGTTCCGCTGACGATCTTGAAACTGTCGTGCACCACCTTGGCCACCGGCGCCAGGCAGTTGGTTGTGCACGACGCGTTGGAGATCACGTGGTGCTTGGCGGGATCGTAGGCGCCCTCGTTTACCCCCAGCACAAGCGTGACGTCCTCGTTCTTGGCGGGCGCGGAGATGATGACTTTCTTCACCGAACCGCGCAGGTGCTTCTTCGCATCTTCCGCGTTGGTAAATCTCCCGGTGGATTCGATTACCACCTGTGCCCCCACCGACGCCCAGTCGAGCTTGGCCGGATCCTTCTCGGCGAAAACCCTGATGCTGCGCCCCTCCACCTTGATCGCATCCCCGGTAGCCGAGATGTTGTGCTGCAGGTTGCCCAGGATGGAGTCGTATTTCAGCAGGTGAGCGAGCGTTTTCGGGTCCGTGAGGTCGTTGACGGCCACGAATT
>JAMXLI010000264.1 GCA_024281115.1 Terriglobales bacterium
GCGTCGGAATCGTAGGGTTGGCCGGAGGCCATGAGCAGCGCGCCCAGGTTGGCATACCCCAGGCCCAGCGGGCGGTAGTCGTGCGAGTTCCTGGCAATCGCTTCGGTCGGATACCCGGCGTTGTCCACCAGGATTTCCTGCGCGGTAATCACGATGTCCACCGCGTGCCGGTAAGCCTCGATGTCGAAGGTGCCGTTGGGCGCGAACTTCAGCAGGTTCAGCGAAGCCAGGTTGCAGGCCGAGTCGTCCAGGAACATGTACTCGGAGCAGGGATTGGAGGCGTTGATGCGTGCCGTGTTCTTGGAGGTGTGCCAGCGGTTGATGGTGCTGTCGAATTGCATGCCGGGATCGCCGCACTGCCAGGTGGCTTCGGCAATCTTGCGCAGCAGTTCCCGGGCGGCGAAGGTATGGATAGGACGGCCGTCCACGATGGAGCGGGTGGAAAAGTCGGTATCGCGCAACACCGCGTACATGAAGTCGTCGGTCACGCGCACCGAGTTGTTGGCGTTCTGAAAGAAGATGGAGGAGTAGGCTTCGGCGTCGGGCGAGCTGCCATCGTAGCCTTCGCGCACCAGGGCGTGCGCCTTGGCTTCCTCCTTAGCCTTGCACTCGATGAAATCCACGATGTCGGGATGGTCAATGTTCAGGATCACCATCTTGGCGGCGCGGCGCGTCTTGCCGCCCGACTTGATGACGCCGGCGAAGGCGTCGAAGCCTTTCATGAAACTGAGCGGGCCGCTGGCCGTTCCCCCGCCGGAGAGCGCCTCGGTGGAGGAGCGCAGCGGGCTCAGGTTCGTGCCCGTTCCCGATCCCCACTTGAACAGCATGCCCTCGGTCTTGGCCAGCGTGAGAATGGAGTCGAGCGAATCTTTCACCGAGTTGATGAAGCAGGCCGAGCACTGCGGCTTGCTGTAGCCGGTGACGGAGAACTCCACGCGACCCAAAGTGGCGTTCCAGTGCCAGTTCCGGGCGTCGGAGTTGGGCTCGATGCGGTCGCAGCCCACGTTGAACCAGACCGGTGAGTTGAAGGCCGCATATTGGCGGACCAGGATGTGCACCAGTTCGTCGTGAAAGGTGGCGGCGTCGTCCGCAGTGCGGAAATAGCCGCCGGCCACGCCCCAGTCCCGGATGGTTTCCGCCACGCGCTTTACCAGAGCGCGCACTCCGCTCTCGCGCTCCGGCGTGCCCAGCCGGCCGTGCAGGTACTTGGAGGCGACAATGTTGGTCGCCGTCATCGACCAGTCTTTGGGCACCTCCACGTCCTTCTGCTCGAAGATGACGCCGCCCCCGGCGTCGGTGATTTGCGCAGTGCGCAGTTCCCACTCCACTTCGTCGTAGGGCGAAACGCCCGGCTTGGTGAAGTGCCGGCGGAAGGTGAGCCCCGCAGCCTTCTTCGTGGTCGGATTGGCCGAAGGCGTATTCGTGGCGCTGGTGGTTTTCAGTTCGGACATCGTCTGCGCTCTCCTCGCGTTGCGCCAGCCGTGCTGGTCGTAGATTCAGATGGTGCGGCCCAAACCTCTCCTCAGAATCCGGCAGGCAGCGGAGCCCGCTCCGCCACCCGCTGGCAGCTCCGGCCGGGTGGGGCGGTCTCGGCCGATTCCGCCAGCCAGCCTTGCAGTGCCTCGAGCGCGCAGGCGCGCTGCTCCGGGTCTTCCGCCACGGCATAGCGAAAGAAACAGCCGCCGGCAGCTACCCGCTCGTAAAAGGGACTGGCGGGGGTGAACAGTCGCCCCAGGGCACGGGCCAGGTCCTCGGCGGCCAGAAACTGCTGCACCGCCAGTACCCGGCGCTGGGCGCTGGTCTGCCCGCCGGCCGGCGGCACCTCTTCTGCGATCGCGTAGACGCCAGGCTTCTGTGGGACCAGCAGGAGATTGAAGCTGGTTTCACAGCGGGTCCACTTCGACCACTCCAGTCGCGTCCGCTCGGAACCCGGGGCGGGTTCCGAACGCCGGGCAATTGCCGTTGCGTCGGTGGCCATGCCGGATGTCCTCCCTTGCCTGAGATTAGAACCGGCGCGCTGGGGAGCGCCGGGAACCGCTTTGTAATACCCCCTCTGAGCAACTGGGAAAGGCTTGCCCCTGCCTTTCGCCGCGTGCCGGGAGGCTGGTCACCGCAGCCGAACCGCCGCTTTTAAACCGGAAGATTCAGCGCCTAGGATTGGCACAGTAGCTCTGCATATAGTGCCTGTCAAGGGAAAACCGCTACCTATTGTATTGTACATGGAAATGAGCCACTTGCGGTTTCAGGGGCGCCGATTTCCACCGGAAGCCGGCTGGGCTGGTGGAGTGAGGGCTGGTCGCACGAGCGCCGGGCCGTCGCGGCAGCCGAGCGCAAAGGGTGGAGAGAGCAGCCGGCTTATCCCGTGAGTCCGAACAGGGGGCGCTGCGGCGAGCGCCGATCACTGTGCCCCGGGGGAGGGGCGGCGGCCGGCTCCTCCATCTCCACGTAAATGTCTTCGAAGATGTGTCGTGGAGCGATACGTTTCGAACCATCGGAGCATTCCACCAGGTAGTCCCCGGGGCTTCCTACCTGCTCCCGCCCGGAGGCGTCCAGGATGGCGGCCGGTTCGCTCAGTTGGCGCGCGCGCACCAGAAAACGGGTCCGGTAGGTCTTCCATTCGTACTTATTCACTGTACACCTGCGATTCGAATGAGAGCTGCGGTCAGGAACCCCACAAGAACGATTGCGAGTGAATGCAATCTACGCAGGCAGGGGAAGCGCGTCAATAGTAAGGCTTGTGCAAAATGGAAAAAATCGAGCCCTGACCGGGCGAGCGCGAAGGCGCGCAAAAGCGCGCTGCGCAAGGGAAAAGATCGAGCGCCCACAGCGCCACTGCCACAGAGTTGGAGCACTCGGCCGAAGGGGCCGCGATTTGCACACGCGCGCACAGGACGAACGCCGCCATGTCGGGGCTGTTCGCGATGCGCCGACCGGCAGGCGTCCATCTCTGTCCTGTGCTTCCGGCCAGCGTTACGGAATCCGCAAGTACCTCGATACCCGCAATCCCGTGCCGCAGCTTGCCGGCCCGGCGCCGCATGCGCAGGCGTATTTGACCGCGATTTGAGGCGGTTCTACCATTCTTGCAATGGCAACGGCTTCCCTGATCGGGCAAACTCTGGGCCACTACCGGATCGTCGAGCAGATCGGGGCGGGCGGGATGGGCGTTGTCTACCGCGCACGCGATCTGCAACTGGAGCGCGACGTTGCCCTCAAGGTACTGCCCGCCGGCGTTCTCTCCGATGAGGCGGGACGCGGCCGTTTCCGCCAGGAAGCCTTGTCGCTGGCGCGGCTGAACCATCCCAACATCGCCACCGTTTTCCAGTTCAGCAGCGAAAACGGCACCGATTTCCTGGTGACGGAATACATTCCCGGCGCCACCCTGGAGGAGAAGCTGCACTCCGGGCCGCTGCCTCAATCCGACGTCGTCTCGCTGGGGACGCAGTTGGCGCAAGGTTTGGCCTGCGCTCACCAGCAAGGCGTGGTGCACCGCGATCTGAAGCCCGCCAACCTGCGCATTACACCCGATGGGCGGCTGAAGATCCTCGATTTCGGGCTGGCGCAGTGGGTGGAGCGCCGCGCCGACCTCGCCGCCACCGCCAGTATTACGCAATCCCAGGAAGTGACGGGGACGCTTCCCTACATGGCTCCCGAGCAATTGCGCGGCGAGCCCACCGATGAGCGCAGCGACATCTGGTCGGCGGGAGCGGTGCTCTACGAGATGGCCACCGGCCAGCGGCCTTTCCCAGAGAAGCAGAGCGCGCGCCTGATTGACGCTATCCTCAATAAGCCGCCGCAGCCGCCTTCCGCCCTGAATGCGCGTCTTTCCGGGGGCCTCGCCCGCGTCATTCTTAAAGCCCTGGAAAAGGAGCCGGGGCAGCGTTACGGCTCGGCGCGCGAGCTGGGCGCCGACCTCGACCGCCTGAGCATTGGCGTGGCCCCGCTGGCACAACGCCGGCGTTGGCCCGCGGTGGCCTTCCTGGTAGCCGCTGTGCTGCTGGTGGCAGCTGTCGTGGGCGGCCTGGTGTGGCACACGCAGGCCCACAAGCTCACCGAGAAGGACACGGTGGTGTTGACCGATTTCACCAACCGCACCGGCGAAACCATCTTCGATTCCACTTTGAAGAAGGCGCTGGCGGTGGACCTGGGCCAGTCGCCCTATATCAATGTTTTTCCCGAGCAGCGCGTTCGCGAGACCTTGCAATTCATGGGACGCAAGCCCGACGACCAGGTGACCAGCGACATCGCGCGCGAGATCTGCCAGCGCGAAGGTTTGAAGGCGATGATCAGCGGCTCGATCGCGAGCCTGGGCCGCCAATACGTCATCACCCTCGATGCCACCAACGCCGCCAATGGCGACACGCTGGCTGAAACGCAGGCCCAAGCCGACCGGAAGGAGGATGTGCTGCAGGCTCTGGGCAAGGCCACCGCCGCGCTGCGCGAGAGGCTGGGTGAGTCGCTCAGCTCGGTGCAGAAATATGACATGCCGCTGTCCCAGGCCACCACCTCGTCGCTGGAAGCGCTGAAGGCCTTCTCGTTGGGCGACGCCCGGCATTTTGCCGGTGACGAATTTGAAGCCCTGCCGCTCTACCGTCGCGCCGTGGACCTGGATCCGCAGTTTGCTCTGGCCTATGCCCGGCTGGCGGCGGTGTACAGCAACCTGGGACAGTCGGACCTGGTGGAGCAATTCGGACGTAAGGCATACGACCTTCGCAATCACGCCAGCGAGCGCGAGCGCTTCTACATTGTCGGCCACTACTTCACCGACGATGGGCAGATCGATAAGGGGATTGAAACCTACGAGCTCTACAAGCAGAGTTATCCGCGCGACTCCATCCCCTACAACAACCTGGCCGTCACCTATTTCGAGCTTGGCCAGTTCGAGAAGGCGCTGCGCAATGCGCAAGACGCGCTCCGCCTGGATCCGCGGTCGGCAACCAACGTCGAAAACACCGCGTCCGCGTTGATGGCTCTGGGCCGGTTGGACGAAGCCAGGGCCGTGCTGAACCAGCACCTCGCTGCCGGGCGGGGCAACTTCGCCACCCATTTTCACCTGGCCGAGATCTGCCTGGCGCAGGGCGATCTGGCAGGAATGGCGCGGGAGCAGCAGTTGGCTTCCGACAGCCCGCAAGGCCAGGCTCTGGTGCTCTCCATGAACGCGCGCTGGGCCTTCGCGCGGGCGCAATTGCGCCAGGCCAACGACCTGGTCGCGCAGTTCTCCGCGGTCTCGCAACGGCTGGGCTTCTCCCAGTTGCAGGCGGACATGCTGGTTAGCGCCGCCGTCCTGGAGGCTTTCTATGGGTATCCCGAGCGCGCCCGGGAGCTGATGCGGGCGGGATTAAAGATCACGCGTGCGCCCAAAGTTTTGTCCGCGGCCGCACTCACGTTTGCCGTCCTGGGGGAAGAAGAGCAGGCGCTGCGCCTGGCGGAGGAAGTCACGGAGCGGCGTCCGCATGATGTGCGCTTCACCCGGCTGGCCATTCCGGTCGTGAAAGCGTGGGTGGCCCTGGAAAAAGGCGATGCCGCAGCCGCATTGCGGGAGTTGGAGCCGGCCAATCCCTATGGAGAGGGCGATCCGGGTTCACTGCTCACCCGCGGCTGGGCCTATGAAAAGGCAGGGCAGCCGCAGGCGTCGGTACGCGAATACGACAAGATCATTCGCATGGGCGGCGCCTTCCCCGAGGACCCGAACGTGACCATAACGCTGCTCGGCCGGGCGCGAGCCTACGCGGCCGCGCGGGAAATCGACAAGAGCCGCCTCGATTACCAGAGCCTGATGTCCAGGTGGAAAGATGCCGATCCCGGCGTGCCCATGGTGCAAAAAGCAAAGACGGAGTTGAGCCAGTTGCAGTGAGCTGCCGAAAATCACCGCAGCCGGGCTGCCCTGTTGTAAACTCCCCAGCCCGGCGAATGCCGGCGGAGGCAGCGGCATGCGATGGCAAGTGGCAGGCACGATGTCGGTGGTGCTCGCCGGCGGGCTGGCGGTGTCCGCGGCGCAGCAGGAGGGCAGTAGGGAAGCCGGCCCGCTCGCGGCTAAGCAAGTCACGATATTGCGTTGCGGTGCGCTGATTGAAGGCAAGTCCGAGCAGCCGCGGCGCAACATAGAAATAAGGATTGAGGGCGAGAAGATCGTCTCGGTGGGGCCCATCACCCACGCCACCGGGGCGCGCATCCTGGACCTTTCCCGGGAAACCTGCCTGCCAGGCCTGATTGACACGCACACTCACGTTCTCCTGCAAGGCGACGTCACCACCGAGGACTACAACCGCCAGATCCTGCAGCAGTCGAACTCCTACCGCGCCATCCTCGCCACCGTAGCAGCGCGGCGCGCGCTGGAGTACGGGTTCACCACCATTCGGGATTTGGAAACCGAAGGCGCCGGCTACTCTGACGTGGATCTGAAAACCGCGATTGACAAGGGCATTATTCCCGGGCCCCGCATGCGGGTGGCCACGCGCGCCATGGACGTGACGGGCGCCTACCCGGTCCTGGGCTTCCGCTGGGACTGGCCCGACTGGCCGCACGGGGTGCAGGTGGTGGACGGCGCCGACGAGGGTCGCAAGGCCGTCCGCGAGCAGATTTCAAAGGGGGCCGACTGGATCAAGGTCTACGCCGACGGCAATTACTCCCTGCGGGCCGACGGCGTGCTCGACGACATCCCGACCTTTACGCTCGACGAGCTGCGCGCCATCGCCGACGAAACTCATCGCGAGCGCCACAAGATCGCGGCGCACGCAGTCGCGCTGCGCGGCGTTCACAATGCGGTGGAGGCGGGCGTGGACTCCATTGAACACGGCATGTATATCGCGCCCGACGATATGAAGTCGATGGTCGAGAAAGGCACCTACTACGTTCCCACCTTGTTCATTGGCGAGTACGTGGCGCAGGGACGCGCCGCCGAGGGACGCCAGGTGTGGCAGCAGATGGTGGACGTGCACGCCGCCACCTTCAAGCGCGCCCTGCAAGCGGGGGTGAAGATCGCCTTCGGCACCGATGCCGGGGGCATGGAATGGACGGTGAATCCCACGCGGGAGTTCCCGCTGATGGTGAAGTACGGGATGACGCCGCTGCAGGCTGTGCGCTCCGCTACCGCCAGCGCCGCTGACTTGCTTGGCATGAGCGGGGAAGTCGGCTCCGTCGAGGCGGGAAAATTTGCCGATATCGTCGCCGTGCCTGGCGACCCGCTAAGCGACGTAAACATCCTTCAGCGGATTGATTTCGTGATGAAGGGCGGCGTCGTGTACCGGGGCGGCGGCCGATAACGCCGACGCCCTGCCGCCCGGTGCCGCGCGCGCAGCTCTGACAACCTTACGTTCGGGCCCGAGCATCTCTCCCCCTTCGGGCGGTCCCCCTTTCAACCCTGCACGGCGGACAATTGAAGCGTGCGTCCAAAGCCGAAGTGGCCGGTCTGCACCCGCCCGCGCCTTTCCTGGTCCACACCCGGGCACGCCGCGTGCCGCGCTGGAGCTGGTGGCTCCGCATGCTGCTGCTGACCTTGTTGATCATTGCCGCCGCGGTGGTCGTCGCCCTGCGATGGAAGGGAGACGAGTGGGCGCGCCGCTACGTCGTACAGGTGCTGGAGCAGAAGTATGGCGCGCGCGTGGCTCTGAATCGCCTGAATATCTCGCTCTGGCCGGTGATCCGGGCCACCGGCAGCGGATTGGTCGTGCGGCGGCAGGGGCAAGAGGCTCTGCCGCCCTTCCTTGTGGTGAAAGGCTTCGCCGTGGAGAGCACCGTCTCCGCGTTGCTGCACGATCCCTGGCACGTGCGGCACACCCGGCTCGACGGGCTGGAAATCAACATTCCCCCGAAAGGCTCGAGGACGCAGTCCGCCCGGCGCAGATTCCACCTTTTCCCCGATTTCATAATTGACGAAATCCAGGCCGACGATGCCCTGCTCCAGATCCTGACCAGCAAGCCCGGCAAGCTGCCCTGGCGGCTCGCGATCGAGAAGCTGGCGCTGCACTCCGTCGGCCGCGATCGCCACCTTTCGTTTGTCGCTACTTTGAGCAATCCCACCCCGCCCGGGCGCATTCACACCCAGGGAAACTTCGGCCCCTGGCATGTTGACGAACCCGCGCAGACTCCCGTGGCTGGCCAGTACACCTTCCACGACGCCGACCTTTCCGTGTTTCGCGGCATTTCCGGGACCCTCTCCTCAGAAGGGCGCTATTCCGGCGTGCTGGAGCGTATCGCGGTGCAAGGCTGGACCGACGTTCCCCAATTCGCCGTCGGCCTGAGCGGTCACCCGGTTCACTTGCGGACCGAGTTTGACGCGGTCGTGGATGGCACAAACGGTGACACCTTGCTGCAGCCGGTCAGGGCCACGTGGGGGGAATCGGGCATCACCGCCGCCGGCAAGGTGGTGGGGCACGCCGGCGTGAAAGGGAAAGCCGTGGTTCTGAACCTGCGCGCCAGCGACGCACGCCTGCAGGACCTTTTACGGCTGGCGGTGAAGGCCGACACGCCGCCGATGAGCGGCAGCATCAGCTTCAACATGGGATTTGACCTGCTGCCGGGGCCGGAGGACATTTCCGATCGGCTGCGGCTCGACGGCTCCTTCGCCTTGCACTCGGCGCGCTTTGCCAGCCTGCCGGTGCAGAAGAAGCTGGCCGGGCTCAGCCGCCGCGCGCGCGGACTGCAGGCCCATCCCGGCGACGTGCATGTGGTTTCAAATCTGAATGGCCACTTGCGTCTGCAAAGCGGAGTTGCCGAATTCCCCCGGCTCTCCTTCGGCGTGCCCGGCGCCGAGGTGCGCCTGAGCGGCTGGTATGGCTTGCGCCAGGAGCAGATGGACTTCCGCGGGCACCTGCGCATGCAGGCCACGCTCTCGCAAACCACCCGCGGCATCAAGTCGCTGTTGCTGAAGCCGCTTGATCCCTTGTTTCGGCGCGATGGAGCCGGCATGGTCTTGCCCATCAAGATCACGGGGGCGCGAGCTCACCCCAGGTTTGGCGTCGAGATCGGAAAGATTTTCAGCCGCGACTAACCGCCGGCGGCCTGTCGGAAGCGTCGTGCCCGCGTCACCCAATATCCAACGGGGAAGAGCGGCGCTTTAGCGCCGCGTCCGTCTCTCATCCTGAACAGGGGCTTCAGCCCCGGCCTCGCTTAGAGCAGGCCGAAGATGTAGAGCTTGGCCTGCGAATCGCCCAGGTCCTTGGTGGAGAGATACAGTTTGCCGTTGTACACCACCGCTGTACCGAAGGCGGGCACGCTCGTGATGCCGTCGCGCGCGCTGTTCTGATTGCTGTTGTACAACTCGTGGGCCAGGTTGGTGGCGTCGTAGGCGCGCAAAACCCCATTGGCGCCGGGCATGTGCTGCGTAATCCACACGATGCCGTTACTGGTCCCGTTGGAGGTAACGATCGGACTTTCCGCGTACTGGAAAAGAACGTTCGTCTTCGAGGTGGCGCTGGAAGAGAGCTGCCCGTTAGCGAAGGAAAATGCCATCAGCGGAACGCCGGGCGATGCCGATTCGGCGAGCTGCGAGGAGTAATACAGTGTGTTGTTCCAGAACGCCGGCGTGGTGAAGATCTGCGACACCTGCCCTGTGACGGATTGCACGATCTGATTGTTGTCGGCGGCGTGGTTGTGGCCCATGTTATCGCGGTCCACCAGGTAGATGGTGCCCGTCTTTCCACCGCCGACGAGCAGGTGCGGGTGCGCGCTTCCCGGTTGATCGGGCAGGATGAGCGGTCCGCCGGAACCGAGGTCCAGGTCCTGGCTGTTCATCGTGTTCTGGTCAAAGGGGGTGAAATAATCTGCGGTCTGCAGCACGCCCCCCGCGGTAGAAATTCGGATAAAGCTGTCGCCCAGATCGGTGCCGCCGTTGAAGCTGCCGTTGCCGGTCTCGACAAAAATATTGCCGGCCAGGTCCGCGGCCAGGCCCCCGGCGCTCCAGATTCCGCCCTGGCCGCCATTGGGAGTGGTGTTGTAGACCGCCACCCGCGAAATCGTGTTCGACCCTGGGTTGGCAGCGTATCCCAGAATCCATCCGTGATAAGGGTTCTGGTCCTCGAGCGAGGCAAAAGCGCAGTACACCACGCCGTTCAGCAGCATCAGGGCAGGACGGTTGTGTTCCTTTTGATTGGCGAAGGGCACCACCCCGTTCTGCGTCCCCAGCCCCGAGCCCGGCACCGAGGCGCTGATCACGACGGGGCCTCCGAACAGTTCCGTCCCGCTCGTCAGACTGAGCGCGTGCAGCTTGTGCACATAGGCGCCATTTTCCTTGGTGCGTGCCTCCACCCAAATTGCGTGGTTGGCAGGATCGATAACCGGGGTGGAGGTGATCCCAATGTTGGGCCCGATAAAGCAGCCGTCTACTTCGGCGCAGGGAATGGTGGTGATTCCGGCGGCAGGATTCGTAAAGGTGGACTGCCACAAGGGCGACGCCGATTTTCCGTCCGCGTCGAACGCGTACACGCTGTCGTTCTGCGTGGCTACATACACCGCGTTGTGCACGCCGTCGGCAAATTGCAGATTCGCAACATAAAGCGGCTGGCCGAAGGAGTAGCCGTCCAGGGCATAGGTGAACAGCTTGCCGAACTGGTTCACGTTCACGTTACTCGGCGTCAGCGTGGTTTCGGCGGTGTAAGCGCCGGTGCGCTGGGTGTCGTAATGGAAGGTGAAGACGCCGCTCAGCGCGCTGCTGGATGCGCTCACCGTCACGGCTGCTGCGGCGCCTTTGCTGCGGTCGGCCACGCTGGTTGCGCTTACCTGGTGAGTGCCCGCACTGGCCGGCGCTGTATACAGGCCTGAGCCGCTGACGGTCCCGACGCTGGTGTTTCCGCCGGCCACGCCGTCCACCGACCACGAAACTGCGGTGTTGCTCGTGCCGCTCACGCTGGCCGTGAACTGTTGCGTCTGGCCCGTGTTGAGGCTGGCCGAGGTCGGACTGACGGTTATCGAGACTGCCGTCGGCGCGGTCACAGTTACGGTGGCGGTGGCGCGCCGCGTGGGATCGGCCACACTGGTAGCAGCGACGCTGTGGGTGCCCGGCGATGCCGGCGCTGTGTACAGGCCCGACGCGGAGATGGTGCCGGTACCGGCGTTACCATTTGCGATCCCGTCCACCGACCAGCTCACCGCGGTATTGGAGGTCCCCGTGACCACCGCCGTGAACTGGCGGCTGCTGCCCGCGCTCACGCTGGCGGATGCAGGGCTAATTGAAATTGTGATCACGGGGGCGGCAACCACCGTCACGGTGGCGTGTGCGCTTTTGGAGGCATCGGCGCCGCTGGTCACACCCACTGTGTGCGTGCCCGACGTGCCGGGAGCGGTATACAGGCCGGTCCCGTCAATCGTGCCCACTTGTGCGTTACCGGAGCCTACCCCGTCCACGTCCCAGGCGGCCCGCTTATCCGTGGTGCCGTTAATGGTGACGGAGAACTGCTGCTTTGTGCCCGCGATCACCGTGGCCGCTGACGGGGTGATCGCGACGCTGATGGTTGCGGACGTGCCCCCGCCGTTGTTGCTGCTGGGACTGCTGCCCCCGCCCCCGCCGCCACAGCTCAGCAGCAGGCTTAGAAACAGGAACAAAATGAGACGAAGGACACAGGTAGGCCAGAGTGAGCGGCGCCAAGCGCAACGCATAAGACAGCGGTTCCCCCGCCGGCCCTTGCCACCCGAACGCGCCGGCGCTAGCGGTTGCGCGGCAATTCACATTCCAGAGCGGATGGGGGTAAGTCGCCGGAAGCCCGCAGAGCGGCTTGTCAATTGCACAATAAAATGTGCAAATCATTGCACACGGATGGAAAGTAGGAGCGGCCCGACGATTTTAAGGAGTCCAATATCGAACAATTCGCGAATTTGGGAAGAGCGGGCCGTCAGGCCCGGCAGCAAGGAGTGCGCGGGGGCTGAAGCCCCTGTCTCGGATCGCGGGAACGCGGCGCTAAAGCGCCGCTCTTCCCCGTCGTGGACGCGATCTACGCGCGACGCGATCAGCGCGTTCGCGATCAGACGAACCGCCGAAGAGCGGGCCTTTAGGCCGGCGTAACCGCCGCACCACAGGTTTGGGCCTTCAGGTCCGGCAGCTAGAAAGGCGCTGAGGGGCTGAGCCCCTGTCTCGGATTGCGGGGAACGCGGCGCTAAAGCGCCGCTCTTCCCCCTTTTGACTATCCCGGGCGAACTCAGGCGGCGCCAACGCAGTCGTGGCATGCCGCCTCGGTCTTCACCTTCGATCAAACAACTCACCCAACGCGGAAGGAAGAGTCAAATCCGCACAGGGGGGAAGAGCGGGCCTTCAGGCCCGCGTAGCCGGCGCACAACAGGTTTGGGCCTTCAGGCCCAGCGCTAAGAATGCATCGAGACCGAAAGCCTCATCTCGGACCACGCGCGAACGAGGCGCCAAAGCACAACCCTTGCGCCGTGATCGCATTGCCTCACCGCGAAAGCGCGGCCGTAAGCTGTTGCTGAACCCCGGGCGCAACGTTGATTGTACTGACGAAATCCTTGTATCCGGCATTCACCACCTGCACCGAGTGCAGGCCCGGGCTCAGCTTCAGGGTAGTCGGCGTGTGTCCGGCAAAGGCCGAGTCGATGTAGATTTCCGCGCCATTGGGAGTGGATTGAATGCGCACGAAGCCAAGCGTGGCGGGCGCACTCGGCGCGGTGCCGGACGTCGGCGGCGCTGCGCTGGGCGTTTGGCCTTGCGTCGTGGAGGAATCGCTCGCCGCGCTCGTGACCGGCCCCGGTTCGCTGGCTGC
>JAMXLI010000265.1 GCA_024281115.1 Terriglobales bacterium
GATTCTGTTGAGCGATACCCAGCGCCCCGCCGAAGCCATGTCGGAGATAAATAAAGCAATCGATCTGGAGCCATTGTCTCCCAATGTTTATGCCGAAGCATCCGTCATCTATTGCCGGTCCAACCGCTGCGATGATGCTGTCCATCTCTTGCAGGGAGCACTGGAAAAAGGACTTCTTGCTGATTACGCACACGGATTATTCGCCAGAATCTACGCCTGGAAGGGGATGTATACCCAAGCCTTGGGGCAGATTCGCGCCATGCGACAACTAGAGCCGACAGATCTTATGACGCTGGCGTACTCACTGGCTCGAGTGGGACAAATGCCGAAGGCGATCCAGGCAGTGCACGAACTGCAGAACCGGGCGATGCGCGAGCCTGTGGACCCGGTGATCATCGCCATGGCATGGGCGGGCCTTCAGAGTCATGACCAGGCATTGTCCTGGCTCCAAAAAGGGTTCGATAACCACTCGCCGCAGATGATGGAGGTGGCGGTGGCCCCGGAACTTCATTCCCTTCACTCCGATCCGCGCTTTACCGATCTAGTCCGCCGCGTGGGCTTACCTTTGCCCGACAGGTAGCGTTGGGGGGGATTTCCGTCTCAACGCTACGGTCAGCGAACGCCGGTTGACCCGCTTGCCGGGGGTAGCCCTGAGAAGAGGAGTGCTGGGCTGGGCGGGAGAATCGGGCGTAGGATAGCAAGCGCCTACGGCACGTCCATGGAACCCACCTTCCGCGTCGGCGAATGGCTGGTGAGCTCGCGGCTTAATCGCGTGGAGGGGAATGGCCGGGTGGTGCGGCTTGAGCCGAAGGTAATGCAGGTGCTGGTATGCCTGGCGGAGCGGCCGGGCGAGGTCGTCAGCAAGGAAGAGCTGCTGCGCCGGGTGTGGGCCGACACCTTCGTGACCGACGAAGTGCTCACCCGGGCCATCTCGGAGTTGCGCCGGGCCCTGGAGGACGACGCCCGTCAGCCCCGCGTGATCGAGACGGTGCAGCGGGGCGGCTACCGGCTCATCGCGCCCCGGGAGGCTTCCCTCCCGGCGGGCGGGCGCGCTCCGCGAAGCCGCAAAGTCCTGCTGGCCGCCGGCGCAGCGCTTCTCATCTTCGCCGCCAGTGCAGGGGTTCTGTGGCTTCGCAAATCGCCTGCGGGAGAAACCCGGTCACCGCACTCCGTTGCCGTGCTTCCCCTGCAGAACACGAGCGGTGCGAAGGAACTGGATTTTCTCCGGCTGGGATTGGCAGACGATATTGCCACTACGCTCAGCTACTTTCCCTCTCTTTCCTTGCGACCGCTGGCGACAACCAGCCGCTATGCGGGCCCGGAGATCAATTTGCAGAAGGCCGCGGAGGAGATGCGGGTGGCGGACATCGTCACCGGGCACTTCGCGGCAGACCATGGGGAAGTGACGGTCACGCTGGAAGCGGTGGATGCGCCCGGCAACCGGGTGCTGTGGCGGGAAACGTTTCAGGGCAGCGCCCGTGATCTGAGCAGTCTGCAACAGAACATCACCGCCGGCATTCATCACGGCCTGATTGCCGCGCTGGGAATCAGCCCGCAGGCGAGCGGCTCGGCGCAGGGCACGCGCAATGAAGAAGCCTACGAACTCTATTTGCGAGCGGCGTCGAATGGAAGCTCCTTTGATCGGGAGTCCATACTCTTGCTGGAACGCGCCGTGGCCCTCGACCGCGGCTACGCCGCCGCCTGGGCCCGGCTGGGCCACTACTATTACTACCAGTCCGGCAGCTCTGCCACTGGCGGCGAGTCGGCCCGGCTTAATGCGAAGGCGGCACTGCAGCGGGCGGTGGCGCTCGACCCCGAGCAGGTTCAGGCCGCGGCCGACCTCATCAACATGGAGGAAGAAGAAGGAGAGCTGAACCGGGCCTATGATGAGACCAGCAGCCTGCTTCGCCGGCGTCCGAACAGCGCAGCCGTCCACCTGGTTAACGCCTACGTGCTCTGGTATCCCGGGCTGCTGGACGAGGCAGCTGGAGAGTGCGAGAAAGCGCGGTCCCTGGATGCGGGAACGGTAGACCTAGCCTCGTGCGGACACGTCTTCGTGGCGCAGGGCCGATATGACCGCGCCCGCGATTATTTCCAGCTGGAGGCGGGCACCGAGTACGAAAGAGGAAGCCAAGTTGAAATTCTGCTGCGCCAAGGGAAGCAGGAGGCCGCACTCAATAGTCTCAGATCGTTGGAAAGCGGGGCCTTCTATTTCTCCAACGGCCGGGCCCTGCTGGAGCCATGCCTGCAGCACCGTCCGCCCGCACAAATAGCGGCGGGCGCGCAGCCCACATTTGTCGCCCTCATGGCGGACGACGATTCCTATTCCAAATACGTGCTCTCCGCCTGGAACTCTCTTTGCAACCAGCCCGACCTTAGCGTCCGCGCGTTACGGCGGGCCATTGAGCAGAACTACTGCGCTTACCCGCAAATGGAAACCGACCCCCTGATGGAAAATGTGCGCAAGCTGCCGGAGTATGCCGAGCTGCGGGCCGCAGGAATCGCCTGCCAGAATCGCTTCCTGGAACACCGGAAACAAAAAGACCGCGGCTAGCGTGGCGCACGACGGGCGGGCGAAGGTTGGCGGAGCCGGGCGGCGGGCTCAGCGCACCACGATGTTGACCAGCTTGCCGGGGACGACGATGGCCTTCACCACCTGCTTGCCGTTCATGGAGGAGCGCACGCGCTCGTCGGCCAGAGCGCGCTCGCGCACCGCGTCGTCGGAAGTATTGGCGGGCACCAGCAGGCGGCTGCGCAACTTGCCATTCACCTGCACTGCGATCTCGATCTCGTCTTCCCGGGCGAGCGCGGCATCGTATTCCGGCCAGCCCACGCGCAGCAGGCTTCCCTGCTCTCCCAGTTTTTCCCACAACTCGTGGGCCAGATACGGGGCGAAGGGATGGAGGAGCAGCACAAATGCGCGTTGGATTTCCCCCAGCAACGCGGCCGGGAGAGCGCGCTCCTGCACGGCGGTGCAGGCATTCATCAGCTCCATGAGCGCGGCGATGGAGGTGTTGAAGTGCCAGCGCCCGCCAAAATCATCGGTCACGCGCTGGATGGTCTGGTGCAGCTTGCGCAGGAGCTGCCGGGCCGCGGGCGCGAGTTCTTCCGCCTGCCCTGCGGGCTGATCGTTGTCTGCCGAGGGAGCCAGGGCCACGAAGCGGTACACCTTGGCGAGAAAGCGCGAAACGCCCTCCACGCCGGCATCCTGCCAGTCGAGTTCGCGATCGGGCGAGGTGGCGAACAGCGTATACATGCGCGTGGCATCGGCGCCGTAGCGCTCCACCATGACGTCGGGAGTCACGATGTTGC
>JAMXLI010000266.1 GCA_024281115.1 Terriglobales bacterium
GGTCGCCAAACTTCCTGGCGATTTTGTTCACGGCCGAATCAAAGTCAGCCTCACGTTCGCGCTGGATAAGGAACGCCGCGTTCATAATCATCTTGTCGCCGATGGGCTTGTTATCACGCGAGGCCACGCAGCAGGCGCGCAGAGTTTCGTAGATATCGCGCACGAAACGGCCGGAGCGCTCCGACAGGGCCTTATCGATCATACGACCCAACTGCATGCGGGCGAAGTAGGTGGATTGCAGGTGCTTGCGGGTGATCTCCTGGTGAAAGTGGTGCACCTCCTCGTCCTCCTGCTTCAGTTCCTCGATGATGCGGTCGCGGTCCCAGTTCACCTTGAGACCGAACTCCAGCTTGCCTTCCATCTGCTTGAGAACATCCTTCAGCGACGAATAAATGCTTTTCAGGACCTCGCGAATATCGTCGTCGGTGCGGAACACCGTGCCGAAGCTCATGGGAATGATGGTGTGGGTCTTCATCACGGTTTCGATCACGTGCTCGTGGGCCAGGGCGTTCTCGCGCGTGGGGTCGAAAATGTAGACCGAGGTCTTGCTGACCACGGCGGCAATATCCTGGTAGTTGGCGGTATACACCTGCTCGCCGCTTCCCCCGATGCCCATGCGCCCGAAGGTCAAGGGGGACTTCGTCTCGATGATGCCATACACGTACCGCCCGCCTTGGCCGGGGGCGGACTCCACCGCGGGTTGATCATTGATCTGGACGTGTACGTCCTCAGCGGAGATGCGCTCCGCGCGTCGGGCCGGTTTGCTGCTACTGCGAGGCTTGCTTTTTGCGGGCATGGGGTTTCCTCAAGGCGTCCTCAATGGCCTGGAACAGGTCGGCAACGTCGATGGGCTTGAACAGCACAGCGATGCCTTCATTTTCGGCGCGCGCGATCACCTCTTCGTTGGCATAGCCGGTCAACAGCACGCAGGGAGTTCCGGGGCGGTTGCGGCGCACATTTTCGAAGACGTCGAATCCGTTTCGGTCCTGCTCCAGCGAGAGGTCGCAGAGCACCACGCGGTAGGCCTGGGAGCCGAGCAGTTCGATCGCCTGCTGCGAGGTCAAGGCGGTATCCACGGCATACCCCTTCTCTTCCAGGATCATGCGATAGGTGAACAGCACCGAGCTTTCGTCGTCCACAACCAGGATTCGCGGCTTGGATTTTTGCGCCATCATGCTTCTGTATTCGTCCCCGCTGTTTCCCCGTCAGCGCACCACCGGGAACGACATTTTGAAAACCGTCCCGTGGCCCAAGCGGCTGCGCATCCGGATGCTGCCGCCGTGGTTCTCGATGATGCCGCGCACGATCCACAGCCCCAGCCCAGTCCCCTTCTCGCCCTTGCTGCTGACGAAAGGCTCGAAGATGGTAGCGGTCATCTCCGGGGCGATGCCGCAGCCAGTGTCGGCGATCACCACCATGATGCGGCCGTGCACGCCGTCGGTGGCGCGCACATGGCGGGTGCGCAGCACCAGCCTGCCGCCTTGCGTCATGCTGTCGCGGGCATTCACCACCAGATTGGAGAACACCTGCCGGAACTGATCGGCGGAGCCCACCAGCTGGGGCAGCACGCCCAGTTGCCGTTCCACCTTGACATTGGAATTGGACAATTGGCGCGCAAACAGCGTGAGCGTGTCCTCGATCACCGCGTTCACGTCGAAGGGGCCCACGTGCTCGGTATTGCGATAGAGACCCAGCATCTGGCGCACGATGCGGGTGACCCGCTCCATCTCGCTCTGCAGAATCTCGTACACCGGCTCGCCTTTGGGCTTGAGCTTGCCGGGCAGCAGGTAGATGGCATTCTTGATGGCTTCCAACGGGTTGTTGATTTCGTGCGCGATGGTACCCGCCAGGCGCCCGGTCGCGGCGAATTTCTCCATCTCCAGCATGCGGCGCTCGAGTTGCAGCTGTTCCAGCTTCTTCCAGGCGGAGAGGTCACGCAACACCGTGACGGTGAACGAGACCTGGCCGCGCGCGTCGTAGATCTTGCCCGAGCGCGCGGCATACTCCACCTCGCTGTTGGAGCCGGGGTGATAAAGGCGCAGCGGCTTGTTCTGCTTGTCCGCGAAGGAAAAAGTGAACGCGGTGAGATAGGCGTCGAGCTTGGCCTGGTTGCGCACCAACGCAGGGTGCTTGGTGGCGGCCGCCATGCCGAACAATTCCTTCGCCAGGGGATCGAAAAGCACCACCTGGGCAGCGCTGTCGGCCACCACGATGGGATCGCCGACGTTTTCAATCACCAGGTTCAAGCGGTCGCGTTCCTGGCGGACAATCTCTTCGGTATCGCGTAACTTGCCCAGGTTGGCGCGCACTTCCTGGTCGGCGCGGCGCAGGTCGGTAACGTCCCGCATGACCGTTACGATCCCGGTGCGCGTGCCGTCGGCGGTGCAGGTGGGAGCGGAGACGGCCTCGAACAGGACCTCCTCGCCTTCGCTCACATCCACCAGCGTGAGGTCGCGGTGGTTCTCGGTGCCGCTCACCGACATGGAGGACAGGGCGGCGGAAAACAGCAGGTTATTGAACTCGACGGCGTGTGCGCCGCCTTCGCTGACGCTCTCCGGAACTTTCAGGAAACGCTCCGCTGCCTTGTTAAGCATGGCCACGCGGTGATGCGTATCCGTCAGGATGACAGGGTCGGCCATGCTCTCCATCATCGTGTGCATCTGAGAGATGGTCACCTCCATGTCGCGCATGCGGTTGTAGTAATGCTCAACCTTGAACAGGCGTGCCAGGTAGCGGCTGGCCAACTCAATGACGCTGCCCAGTTCGCGCACCTTGGCAGTGCTCGAGCCGCGGCGCAACTGCACTACGACCACGTTGGCGTAGGCGCGCATGTTGCAGGCCGTGCACACCTGGTCCTGCAACTGCAGCTTGCGCCGGCCGTAATAGTTCTGCACGGCCAGGCAGTCGTGACGCCGTTCCCGCTCCGCTTCCCAGCACAGCGTGCGATTTCGGTAAACCAAGGGATGGCAGTACAAGCGCTCCCGTTCCCCGTGGCCGTTGTTGCCGCCTCCTGTGATCCCGGGCTTCAGGCTGTGCAGGGCGGAAACCATGGGATTTTCGCTGGCCCACAAGGTGGTGTGAAACTTCTGCAGGTACGACGGAGAGCAGTTGAGCGCCGCCCCCGGCCGGATCTCGCCGGTCTCGAAATCCACCTGCAGGACAAAGGCGCGGGGGAAACCGCCGGCGACAATTTCCTCAAGCAGCAGGGGGAAAATTTCTTCCGAGCGCTCGGCGGAGAGCAGGCGCAGGGCGGTGGAATCACGCGCCGACCTGCGCCGCTCCAGCGAGCCGGCCGGATCGAGCACCTTCCTGAGAAGCGGGGTCGCCATGGTCTCTACGGCGCAGCGCGGCTATCGGCGCGCCACCCCACGCGTGCGTGTCACCCGCCGGGTGGTCTCGACGGGAACCGTGGTCTCCTCCATTTCGGTCAGCTGCGGACGCGAGACCAGGCCGGTCAAGCCCACGGCATCGGCGTACTTCAGATAGGTGTCGATGGAAGCGACAACCACGCGCGCCTCGACGGTGATGAGATCAATGCCCACCAGCGAAATGCGGACCCAGGCGTCAATCACGATGCCCTTGTCGAGGACCCGGTCCAGAACGTCAATAAGACTCGCACCACCTGACACTCGCTCAACTGCCATGAAATGTTCCTCCTGAACTCACCTTCCCCTCCGCCGGGCGGGACGCCGCGGCGTGCGGGGGGTAGCTACCTGCGTCGTTTGGGGGAGGTAAGCAGCGGGCGCCTGGGCGCTGAGATGAGGATCGAATTTCCACCAGTTCAGGCCAATCTGCTCAGCCTTATCCACGGAACAAACCAGGAGACGGATACGGATTGTGAGAAGTTCGACGTTGGCGAGCGAAACACGGATGTCGCCAGCGATGACCAAACCTTTATCGAGAACCCGATCCAGGATGTCAATCAGGTTGGTAGTTCCGGAGACGGTTGGCACTCGTTCCATATATGAGATTACCGCGCTTCGGCCCCGCATCAAGAAAATGATGGATGTGACGGATCGAAGGTAGTCATCCTAGGATCTGATTTCGCAAGTGTCAAACCATCCGTCGGTGCAAATGTCCGATCGACGTTGTGGTATGAGATGCCGCATGGGCGGAGATGCAATAAGCAGCGTCAAAGGTTGCCCGACGTCATTTTTCCAGCAGGTTTCCCAGAGGACCCAGGTCCAGATTGAGGTCGGCAGGGGTCAAGCCAAAATGGTCGGCAAGTTCCCGAACCTTGGCCTCCAGCTTCATCAGCGCTTCCCCCATTTGCTCCACCTGCTCGGCGGTAAGCGAACCACCCTCCATCCGCCGTATAGCCTGGCGTTCCAGCAGTTGCCGCAGCAGTTCGATGAGGCTTAGAACCAGCTTGGCCAAGCCCTGCTCCACTGTCTCTGGAGAGCAATCCAGGCGGCCGGATGCGCCGGCGGCGCTGGCCTGCAGTTGCTGGCGTAATTGCGCCACCGCTTGTTCGACATCGCCGGGAGAATGCCGGCGCGGATTGTCGCTCATAACTCACCCATGAACTCGGCCGGCGGCCACGGGCCGCTGAGGCGCCGCTGTGTAAGGCCGTCGGAAACCGCTTCCAGGGCGCGGCGAAAATCGGCGACGCGCTCGCGCGGAACCAGGGCATAGCAGCGCATGCCGGACGACGACCAGCGCTGCCGCCATTCCAGGACCAGCGAACCAGCCGCTTCACGTAGCTTATCGCCACTCTGTTCGACAGCGTACATTTGCGCTTGCCGGTTCTGAAGATACTCCGTACCGGAGGCCGCCGGTGCTTTCACTCCAGCGCGCAGGCGAATTTCCATCTGCACCAGATCGCGGAAACGCTGCAAGGCCTCCCCGCAAGTCGCGGCCCGAGGTGTAATGCTCGTGCGCAGCGCGGCTTCGCTTTCGACAATAGTCGGGAAGCGAAGCTGGATCAACTGCACCTGCTGGAAGATTTCCTGGATGACGCGGTGGAATTCGAGGGCGCGCTCTACCGCGTCCTCTTTCCCCGATGGCTCGCTGGAGGGCCACTCCGACACGACGATCTCGACCGGGGGCACCTCCACCGTCCGCAAGCTCGCCGCGAGCACGCCAGTGGCCGGCAACCTCACGCTGCCGCCTTGCTCGATCATGCAATAGCAGAGCAGAGGCATCCGGAATCAATCGCGGTGATCAGGCGGAAGTTGATGGATGTGCCGCAGCGCCGTCTCAATCGAGGTGAGGATGACGTTCAGTCCGAGGTAAACCAGATCCACCCCGGCCACGGAAATAATGATATTGCCGTGAATGACCACGCCGGCATTGAGCACGTGGTCCAAAATGTCAAGCAACGACACGTCGTCTGCCGTCTCCGGGGCCACGAGCATGCTGTCCATCAGCGGCTCTCCATGGCCGGGCGGGTTGCGCGCGCAACGAAGGAATACGGGGGCCAGGGACCGGTGCATTCGATACGGCGTTGCGGCTGCCACTGGCGGGAGAATTTTTCCACCAGCTGTTGGAACTTCTGGCGCTGTGAGCGTTGCACGAGGAAGGAGGCATGCCATAGCAGCCCCGGTTGCGCGCCGCTCACCGAGCCTCCCGGAGCCACGTCCACCGCCAGGGCGCGGGCGGCCTCGGAAAACCGCTCCAGCTCGGGGTCAGCAGTCTTGCCGGGGCGCTCGCGTAACAAGCTGGCCTTGGCTTTCAGGTACTCGCTCCCCGAGGCGGGCGCTTCGGTCAGAACGGGCTTGGCGGGAGCGGAGCGGAAAATCTTGACGCCCCATTCCTCAGCGCCGCGGATCTTTTCCAGGTCGGCGCACAAGCTCGTCTTGCGGACCTGCACGTCGCCCTGAAGGCTGGCTTGCGACAGGAATACCGTGCCAAACCGCGCGGGCAGGATATTGCAGTGTTCGGCGATCGCGGCCACCGCGCGCTGATGGCGCACACTCACTTCCGCCAACCAATCCAGGTTTTCCATGTTGCGCGCCAGGTGGTCGGCAAACTCGGATTGCGCGACGCGGCTGATCCAGCACACCAGGCCGGCCGCCGGCAGAGATTCGATGGGCGATTCTCCGTCCACCCCGGGAATCCCGGGCGGCGGCCCCGGATTCTCGCTGATCCCGTAGAGATACAGCACGGTTGGCAGCGGGTTTTTCATGCGAGTCGCCACAGTTCGGAGGTGAACAAGCGCAGCCCCGGCCTGCCCGCGATCTCTGCCGGGAAATTTCTGATCAGATAGATGCTGCCGCCGCGCAGCTTCTTGAGAGTGGCGAGCTGCCATCTGCGCGCGCGCCGGCAGCGCGCGCAACCCTCGATATCACGGGGAAACAGCACCCGGTTGATGAAGAGCCCGGCCACCGGCAGGCGCAGCCCCCGCAATGACCGCGACAGCCGCTCCGTTTCCCGGTCGGGCAAGGCTTCGGGCAGCATCACCAGCCATAACCGGGCGCGCTTCTTATCCGCCAGCCAGGCCGCGAGTTCCCGGGCGCGCTGGCCAAATTCCGCCACCTCCACGGCCACGTCGCGAGCGAGAGCTAGTGTACGGTGCGCTGCCAGTGTTTTCAACAGCAGCCGCGCCCAGTGCGCCATTCGCTCCGGCATGCGCAACAGCTCGAGCGCATGCCCGGTGGGCGCCATGTCGATCACCACGCGCTTCGCTCCGTCCCCCAGCAGGTCCATGATGCGAAACACGGCGAGCACTTCGTCCACTCCGGGCGGCACGATATCGAGCAGAGCGGAAAAGAGCTGTCGTTCGAAGGAGACATCCACGTGAACGCCGGAATGTTCGGAGGAGAGCGCCGCATCAATCTGATCTCGCAGGCGCCGCACCCAGGCGGAGTAGCCCAGCGCGGCGTCCATTTCGCACGCGCGCAGCCCGGGATCCCCCAGCACTGGTTCCGGCTGGTCGCCCACTGGCTGCCGGAAGATGTCGTCCAGAGAGGGCGCGGGATCCACGGAGCAGATGGTAACTGTCGCCTCACTCTCTCGTCGTGCACGGAACGCCAGGGCCGAGGCCACGGTGGTCTTACCCACTCCGCCTTTCCCCATCACCAGCGAGAGCGGGCAATCGAGCGCCGGCCACTGCGCCGCCTGCAGCTTCAGGTCGGGGGTCCGCGGCGGCGTCACGTGGGGCCTGAGCGGTTTGCCGGCGAATACATGGGCCCCGAAGCGGGCCAGGTCCTCGCAGCCCAGGATGGGCGAGCCGCTGTCCTGGCCGATGTACAGGCGAGGAAAGCGGCGCTCGAGCAGCGAACGCGCTCGCCGCGCCTCCGCCGCGCGCCCGCGGCATGCCCGGCACGAACCGCGCAGGACCGCACGGTTCAGCACGACGGCGGCGACAGCGAGGGCAGGCGAACCCGATGCCATCTCCTGCACGCAGCGCAGGGACTCATTTAAGGCGAAGCGCTCCGGCGTGGTCACCAGGTAGAGCTGAGCGGATTTCGCCAGCGCATTGCTGACGCGCAGCAGCAAACTCCGCCATTCCTCCAGAAATCTCGGGGGACGGGCGCGCGACTTGCCGCCGAAGTGTTCGGCGAGAATCTGATCGCGGCTGCCCGCCAGCGCGAAAAAATTCAGCAGGCGCTGGAATTGCTCGGGCAGCTCAAACATCCGCAAGGTGTGGCCGAACGGCGCGGTATCTACCACGATGTGGGTGTAGCGGCGGGAGCGTAGGGCCTGCTCGATGGCCAGCAAGCCGGCCACTTCGGCCATGCCGGGCAAAGCCGTATCCAGCAGCGGCTTGATGTCGTCGCGCGAAAAGAGGGAGCCACGCTCAATCGTGTCGAGCAGCTCCTCCTGGTAGGTGTCGAGAAACTTGCGAAATTGCTGGTGAGCGTTCACCTGCCAGGCAAACAGTTTTCCCTTGGGCAGGGGGACGGCCGTGGCCCGGCCAGTGAAGCGCCTTTCAAAAACATCGGCGAGAGAGTGCGCGGGATCGGTGGACAGCAGAAGCACCGCCGCGCGGGGATGGGTCATTGCCTTGTGGACGGCGTACGCGGCGGAGACGGAGGTTTTTCCGACACCGCCCTTCCCGATGAAGAAAGTCAGCTCGGCCACGCCGATATTGTAGCCAGCGCAGCACAGGGCAAGGGCGCCGCTGGGCTATACTGCCCCAAGCTCTGAAGGATTACAGGCGGATCCCATGAAAACGAAAAGCGGCCGCCCCGGTCGGGCAACCGGCGCCCGCAAGAGCAAGCCGCGCATCAAGCCTCTGCCCCCGACCGCAGCCGAAGCCCGCGATGAAGGGCCGCGCCTGATTCCCCTGGGGCCGCTTCGCGAGCCCACCGGCCTCGAACATTACCTGGCTTTGGCCGACGTAGCCCTGGGCGTGAAGAAAAAATAGGAGCCCGAGCGGCGCCACTAAATCTCGGCGCGCACCTTGAATCCCCAGGCCTTCAGCAGATCAAGCGGGACATACTTCTGGTCCTTGTTCTTGCGGACCCATTCCTTCAGCGCGGCGGAACTCTCGTACTGAGCGGGTGAAAGCCGCAGTTCGGCGACCACCTGTTCGAAGGCGCTGATCTCGGGCAAGGTGGATTGCATCAGTTGCGGCATCGTCCAGGACTTCTGATTAGGAGTTTGCATAATGTCCTCTAGGTCGAGAACCGCATTCTAGGTGCGAGGTAACCCGATTCGTAGATAACCAAGGTAATGGGCACTCTGCGAGTCTAGCAGCGCCGCCGGTGCGCGTGGCCACTCTTTCGGGAAAGAAATGTTGGAGCGCCTGTGGAAGAAAAGCGCTCCGGCTTCGGAAAGCCACTTAGGATTTACACGCAGGCAGCCGCTGGTGCCGTCCGCATTGCGAGCTGCAGGCCCGGAGAGCCGCGTTCGTTACTGCTGGTGGTCGGGCAGCGGCAGCGATTGGATGGGAAGCGCAAACGGCCCGAGCTGCTCCTGGACAGTTTTGGGTTCACCCACCGCAACCAAAGTGGACCGCGTGGCCGCGAAGTATTTTCGGCCCATGCTCTCCACCTCGCTCGCCGTCACCTTCAGGACACGCTGGCTCTCTGCGCCCAGGGTTTGTGGCGGCAGATCGAGAACCCACAAATTGGCCAGCTCGTGTGCCAGGCCATCGATTGCCTGCAGCGCGATGGCCCGGGTACCCACCAGGTAGCGCTCGGCGGTTGTGAGTTCCTCTGGCGTGGGCGCCGTCGTCGCCATGCGGTTGAGCTCGTACATGATTTCGTTGACGGTCGCGCCGGTCACCGCGTTGCGCACATCGGCCTGAGTGTGTAGCAGGACTGCTCGGCGCCGCACCTGCAAGCCCGATCCGGGCGAGTAGGTGTAGCCCTTGGCTTCACGAATGTTGTTGACAAGACGCGAGCCGAACATGCCGCCAAAGATGGCGTTCGCCACCTGCGCGGGCACGTAGTCGGTCTCGCCCCGGGTGGGCCCGAATTGTCCCACCGATAAGGTCGTCTGCACGGAACCCGGCCGGGGAATCGCGTAGACAACATGCTGGACACGCAGTTCGGGCTGGGCGACCGCGGATGTGGGCGCGCCCGCCGGCGCGGACCAGGCCCCCAGCAGGCGAGACGCCAGCGCCTCCAGGGAAGCGGTTTCGAAATCGCCGGCGGCCACCAGAACGGCTTGGTCGGGACGGAAGCGGCGCGCATATTCCTGCCGCAATTGCGCGGCCGTGATTTTGGCCAGCGAAGCCTGCGTGGGAGCGATGACGTGATAGGGATGCGCGCCGAACATGGCCTGCGCCAGGGCGCGATCCGCCAGGAACTGGGGACGCGCTTCGCGCTCCCGCAGCGCGTCGGAGAGATTGCGGCGCGCCAGTTCCACCTCGCCCTCGGGAAATGCGGCATTCTGAACAATGTCGGCGAGCACGGCCAACCCGCGTTCCGCCTTGTCCGCCAGCACGGTGGTGGACAGCAGGAGCGAGTCGGCCCGGGCGGCTCCTTGCCAGTCGCCGCCCGCGCCCTGGAGTTCCTCCGCGATCTGCCGTGCTGAGCGCGTCCTGGTTCCCTGGTTCACAGTCTTCATCAGGAACTCCGCCAGACCGGGAGCGTCGGCGGGATCCGCCGCCATCCCGCCGCGTACCGCCAGCACAAACGAGATCTTGGGAAAGCCGCGTTCCGGAACCAGCCACAAGGTGAGCCCGTTTGCCAGCTTGCTCTGCGCCACGGCGGGCGGCGCGTAGGGCTTGAGGGCGCCATAAGGTGGAAGGTCCTGGGGCAGCTTGGGTTTTTCGGCGGCGAACGCGGAGGGCAGCAGTGCCAGCAGCTGCAACGCAAGCGAGCGGAAATTCATTGCGCACCTCCAGCAGGGTTGGGCTGGGAAGCAGCAGAGGCGGGCACGCGGTTGATCAGCGTGCGATTGCTGCGCACCAGGTACTTGCGCGCGAAGTCGCGCACCTCGCCGGCGCTCACGCGCGCCAGTTCGTCGGGAATCGTGTTCACCCGGTCGGGCTTCCCGTCGAACAAGGTGGCGTGGGAGATCAGGGACGCACGGTCAATCGGGACTTCCATCTGCCCATACCAGTCTGACCTCATCTTGGCGCGAATTCGTTCCAGGGCCTGCGGGCTGGGGCCCTGCGCAGCGACGCTGGCGATGGCTGCATCGTACGCCGACTCCAATGCCGCCGCGGACACGTTAGGTGGATAGACGATGAACGACGTCAGCAACGTGGGCCCGTCATATTCGAAGGGATTGCCCAGCGGCCAGTTCACTCCCCCGCTCACCTCAAGTGCCACCTTCTTGTCCTTGACCAGCGATTGGTAAAGGACGGAGGCGTCGCCATTGTGCAGCAGTTCGCCGACCACGGCGGCTACCACGGCCTCGTGCGACTGGCGGGGCGGCATGCGATACCCGATCGCGAGGGCGGGGACCTTGGCATGGGTATCTTGTTCGGTGCCGCTTCGCTCGGCTGGTTGCGGCGGCTCGTTCACATTGGGCCGCGGCGACACCTGCCGGCGCGGGATGGCGGCGAAATACTTTTCCACCTTGGCGAATACTTCGTCGGGCTTCACGTCGCCCGTGACCGCCAGCACGGCATTGTTGGGAGCGTAGTAGTGCTGGTAAAAATCCTGCACGTTCTGGATGGTGGCGGCGTCCAAATCGTGAAAATCGCCGTAGAAATTGTGCGCGTTGGGATAGGTGTCGAAGGCCTTCATAGGCAGGTCGATGGCGTAGAAGAGTCCGTACGGCTGGTTCAGCACGTTCACCCGCACTTCCTCCTCCACCACGTTGCGCTGGTTTTCCAGGTTGGCGGGAGAGAAGTCGAGAGTCTTCATTCGGTCGGCCTCCAGCCACAACACCGGGTCGAGCGCGGAGACAGGTACGCTTTCGATGTACTCGGTGTAGTCATAGCGGGTGTCGCCGTTCAGGAACCCGCCCCCGCCCTCCACCACATTATCGAGCACGCCCTTGGTCGCCTGGGGCGTGCCTTCAAACATGACATGCTCGAACAGGTGGGCAAACCCGGTGCGGCCGGGCGGTTCCAGGCGAAATCCAATGCCATAGCTGATGCACACGCCCACCACCGGCGCCGAGTGGTTTTCCGAGACCACCACCACCAGGCCGTTGTCCAGCTTTTTCATGGCAGTAGGAATTTTCCATTCCTGCGCGCCTGCGCAGATCGCAAGCGCCGCAAACACCGGAAGCAACAGCAGCCTGACCACGTTCATGCATGCTCCTCAAACAATCTAACTGATGTGGACCTTAACTCGCCTGCATCCCGCGCTTACTCAGCGGCAGCGCGGTCCGGCTTGCCTGCCGTCATTCGTACCGCAGCGCTTCCACGGGATCGAGCCGGGCGGCGCGCATCGCCGGGACCAGGCCGCTGACCACGCCCACCAGCAGCAGAATGGCGGTGGAGGCGAGCATGGTGCTGACATGAATGGCGAGATGAATGTCGCCGTTCCCGGAAGTATCTTCGAACAGCGGTCCGAGCAGCGGCAGGGTGGGCAGCATCGCCGACAGTGCGTAGGCCAGCGCAATTCCCAGGCCGCCGCCCAGCAGCATCAGCAGCAGGGTCTCGGCCAGAAACTGTAAGCCGATGTGGCGCTTGCGCGCGCCCAGGGCCCGGCGCAGCCCAATTTCGCGGATGCGCTCATCCACCGAAACCAGCATGATGTTCATCACCCCGACGCCGCCGATGCCCAGCGTCAGCACTCCGATGAATACGAGCAGGACTTCAAGACCGATGGTGATGCCGTCAATGACCGGGCGGAATTGTTCCCGGCCAAACATCTGGATGGCCTTCTTGTCATTGGGTGAGAAGCGCTGCCGCCCGGCGATGGCGGCCAGCACCTGCTGCATGGCGCGTTTTTCGAACAGTGGGCTGATGGGCTCGAACACCATCACCTGCGCCTTGGTGGTGTCCCACAGATCGCCGGCGGTGGAGAAAGGTATAAAAGCCGACTCGTCGTCGCTGCGAAAGTAGTTCGAGAGCTGCATTTTGCGCGCCATCACGCCCACGACGAGAAAGCGCACGCCATCCACTTGCACGGTCTCACCCACCGCGGGGCGGCCGGCGAACAGCTTTTCATAGAGCTGCCCGCCGATGAAGATCACGCGACGGCGTTCCAAATCGTCGGCGGCGGTCAACCAGCGGCCTTCCCGGGGCACCTCATTGCGCATCTCCCCATACTCCGGGCAGACGCCGCGGGCTACCGTGCTCACCAGGCGGTCACCATAGGTAATGGATTTATCGCGCACGGTTTCCAGGCAGGCGTACTTGACCAGGCTGGCGCTTTCGCGGACCGCCTCCAGGTCGGCCTTCTCCAGGCGGACCTTCTGGCCGGCGCGCTGCCCGCCGGGCTGCTCGCTGGTCTGCTGCGGCCAGCAGACGACCGCGTCGCGCCCAAAGGCCTCAAAGGCGTGTACCAGGACGGCGCGGAATCCCGAGCCATAGGCGATCAAAAGGGTCACCGCCACGATGCCCCACACGATGCCCATCATGGTGAGCAGGCTGCGGGTGCGGTTGCGCCGCAAGGCCGTCCAGGCTTCGACAAAGATGTCGCGCAGCATGGCTTAGCCTCCCGCCTCAAAACGCAACGCCTCGATGGGGTCCACCGATGCCGCGCGGCGCGCTGGATAGACGGCGGAGAACACCGCGACCAGGCCCAGCAGCAGCACCGCCAGTGTGCCTGACTGCCATGTGGGCAGCAGGCCGGCAAAGAAAGGCGGCATGGGAATCAGGTCCACCAGCCAGCAGAAAGCGAAGGCCAGCGCCAGGCCGCCGCCGCCGCTCAACAAGACCACCACCAGCGCCTCCACAAAGAACTGCCGCAGAATCTCGTTGGACTTGGCGCCCACCGCCTTGCGCACCCCGATCTCACGCGTGCGCTCGCGCACCGCAACCAGCATCACGTTCATCACCCCGATCCCACCCAGGAAAAGCGTGGTCAAGCCCACCGCGCCCAGGAAGTACTTCATGCCGTCGGTCATGGTGGCGAATGCCTTGGCTTCTTCCACCGTGTCCCAGATGGGACAGGCTTCCTTGTCCGTGGGGTCAAAGCGGTGCAGGCGTCCCAGGATGCGGCGGACCTCGCCTTTGCAGGCTTCGTGCTGCTGCAGGGACTTGGGCGTAACCAGCAGGTGGTCCACGCTGTCCTTGAGCTTGGGCGGCTT